>DKDL01000061.1 GCA_002449335.1 Succinatimonas sp. UBA6849
GACAATACGTGAAAAACTTGGGTTATATTCTTAAAGGTTTTTATGGAAAATCAAGAAATTAGAAAGGATGAAGTGGTGCTGGCAGTAGGGCTTGAACCCACGACCCCCTGTTTACAAAACAGGTGCTCTACCAACTGAGCTATGCCAGCACATTTCACGGGGACCTATTATACAGAACTTTTCTTAAATGACAACAATTTTTTAGTTTTCTTTTTAAAATTTTTGTAAAATTGTTGTCCGTTGATGTAGCTTAATTTGAAGGCTGATTTTATGGATATTGTAAAACTAGATTGTCGTGGACTTTGCTGTCCTGAGCCTCTGACAATTTTAAGAAATGCCGTTAGAGCAGGTCTACCTGGTCAAGTATTCGAACTCTTATCTGACGATCCTGTTTCTTTACGTGATATTCCAGCCTTTTGTAAGTTTATGAATCACACTCTTGTTTCATTACCTGACGAAAAAAATCCATGTCTTTTCGTTGTTAAAAAGAAAGAATAATTTCTTCCTTAAAAAGGTGTTCCTTTTTTGCTAAAAAGCGCAATTATCAAGCCTTTAATGGTAAAATGTAACATATTTTTATTTTCGATGTGAGTTCAATCACTCACTTAATATTATTTTTTTGCAAGGTTTAATTCAGATGTCTAACAAATACGACCTTCAAACATTTCAGGGCTTAATTCTTACCCTTCAAGATTATTGGATGCGTCATGGTTGCATGATTGCTGAACCTTTTGATATGGAAGTTGGTGCTGGTACTTCCCACCCAATGACTTTCTTAAGATCATTAGGCCCAGAGCCAATTTCATGTGCATATGTACAACCATCAAGAAGACCTACTGATGGTAGATACGGTGAAAACCCTAACAGATTACAGCACTACTATCAGTTCCAGGTAATTTTAAAGCCTTCTCCAGATAACATTCAGGAATTATATTTAGGTTCTTTAAAGGAATTAGGTTTTGATCCTACCGAAAATGATATCAGATTTGTTGAAGACAACTGGGAAAACCCTACTTTAGGTGCATGGGGTCTAGGTTGGGAAATCTGGTTAAACGGCATGGAAGTTTCACAGTTCACATACTTCCAGCAGGTTGGTGGTCTTGAGTGTTTCCCTGTAACAGGAGAATTAACATACGGTCTAGAAAGACTAGCTATGTACATTCAAAAGAAAAAGACTGTTTACGATTTAATCTGGGCTCATACAGCTAATGGCGATGTTACTTACGGTGATGTTTTCCATCAGAACGAAGTTGAGCAGTCTACCTACAACTTTGAATATGCTGATACAGATTTCTTATTCAAGATGTTCGATCAGATGGAAAAGGAAAGTAGCGATTTATTAAATCTTGAGAAACCTTTACCTTTACCAGCATATGAAAGAATTTTAAAAGCAGCTCACTGCTTTAATTTATTAGATGCAAGACACGCAATCTCAGTAACTGAAAGACAGCGTTTTATTTTAAGAATTAGAACTCTATCTAAGGCTGTTGCTGAAGCATATTACAAGTCAAGAGAAGCTTTAGGTTTCCCTATGTGCAAGAATGAGTCTGCTAAGTAAGATTAGGATTTAATCATGACTACAAAGAATTTATTATTGGAATTAGGTACAGAAGAGTTACCACCAAAATCACTACGTAACCTTGCACAATCACTTCATGATTCTTTTGTAAAACAATTAAAAGATGAAGGATTGGCTTTTTCAGCATCTAAATGGTACGCAACTCCAAGAAGATTAGCTTTATTCATCTCTGACTTAGCTGATAAGCAGGAAGATAAGGAAGTTGAAATCAAGGGTCCTGCAATTAAAGCTGCTTTCGACGCTAATGGTGCTCCTACTAAAGCTGCTTTAGGTTGGGCAAAAGCAAACGGCATTACTGTTGAACAGGCTGACAGACTAAAGACCGACAAAGGCGAGTGGCTTTACGTTAAGACTACTAAGAAAGGTCAGGAAACTGTTAATGTTGTTCCAGAGATGTTCAAGAACGCATTAAAAGCTCTTCCTATTCCACGCTTAATGCACTGGGGTAACAAACGTGAAGAGTTCGTTCGTCCTGTTCATACTCTATGTATGTTATATGGTGAGGATTTAATTCCAGGTAGTATTTTAGGTGTTGAGTCATCAAAGACTATTAACGGCCACAGATTTTTAGGCTCACCAAAAGTTACTTTAAAATCTGCTGATACTTACGTAGAGCAGTTAAGAAACGAAGGTTGCGTTGTTGCTGATTATGACGAGCGTAAGCAGTCAATCATCAAACAGGTAACTGATATAGCAAATTCTGTTAACGGTAAAGCTGACCTTGATGATGCTTTAGTAGAAGAAGTAACTTCAATCGTTGAAGAACCACATATCTTTAAGGCTACCTTCGAAGATAGATTCTTAAAGGTACCTGCTGAAGCTCTGGTTTATACTATGAAGGGCGATCAGAAGTACTTCCCAATCTACGATCAAAACAACAAGCTGTTACCAGCTTTTGCCTTTGCTTCTAACATCAATCCAAAAGATCCTACATCTTTAATTTCAGGCAATGAGAGAGTTGTAAGACCTCGTCTTTCTGATGCTGAATTCTTCTTCAACACCGATAGAAAACACTCATTAGAGTACTTCTTTGATAAATTAAAGAACATTGTTTATCAGAAAGATATCGGTACCTTAGCATTCAGATCTGATTGCGTTGAGAAGTTAGCTGTTTATATTGCTAAGTTAATCGGTGCAGATGAGTCTAAATCAGCTCGTGCTGCTCATTTAGCTAAGTGTGACCTTGCTTCTACCATGGTAACTGAATTTACCGATACTCAGGGCGTTATGGGTATGCATTACGCAGAGTTAGATGGTGAAGACAAAGACGTTTCACAGGCAATCTTTGAACAGTATCTTCCAAGATTTGCTGGTGATGCTATTCCAACAAAACCTATTGAGATGGCTGTAAGCTTAGCTGAAAAAGTTATTACTCTTGTTGGTATCTTCGGCATCAATCAGTTGCCAAAGGGTGATAAGGATCCATTTGGTTTAAGAAGAGCTGCAATTGGCTTAATCAGAATCGTATTAGAGAACAAATTAGACTTTAATTTTGCTTCTGTAATCGACGAAGCTTGCATGATTTTAGGCGACAAAATTAAATCTGAATCAACAAAAGATCAGGTTATCAACTACGTATATAACCGTCTAAAGGCTTACTATCAAGATCAGAATATCGAAGCATCTATCTTCTTAGCAGTTCTATCAACCAAGCCAGAGAACTTATTAGACTTCGATAAGAGAGTAAAAGCAGTTAAATCATTTAAAGATTTACCTGCAGCTGAAAACCTTGCATCTGCTTACAAGAGAATTAACAATATTTTAAGTAAAGCAAATGTTGGTGAAGGTTCTGTAGACAAGCAATTATTAACAGAAAAAGACGAAGTTGTTCTTGCTAATGCTCTAGAATCAATTTCACCAAAGGTTAATAAGTTATATTCAGAAGGTGATTATACAAGTGCATTAGCTACACTATCTGAGTTAAAAGAGCCTGTTGATAATTTCTTTGAGCATGTAATGGTAAACGCAGATGATCCAAAGATCAAAGAAAACCGTTTACATTTACTAGTTTCATTACATGATTTAATTGGAAAAACAGCAGATATCTCTGTTCTTTACTAATTAAATACTGAATCTACTAAAAGCGATACCTTAACTAAATTTTGGTATCGCTTTTTTATTAGTTAAACTTCTCATCAATGTTCCACGTGGAACATTAATACGATCTTTTTTAAGGGCAGATAGTTAATAAATAAGCCTCAATACTTCTTATAGACAACCTATTCACATTCAAAGCTATTTCATTCAAATATAAAAGAAGATTATGAAACAAATTANNATTAATCTACTCTAGAGCCCAGTCTTGTTCCACATAGAACAATGTGTTACTTTTCGTTTAGTGAAAGTGTATCAGATAGTAATAATCAAAAACAGAATGATACTGATGTGACGTTATTTCTAATAACACTACTATACGCCTTAACCTCTGGAAGATTCATTTCTTAAAGTCAGTACGATAATTAAATAGTCAAAGCAGCTCAATTATAAAGTCGTCGACCATGATTAGAATTAGTAAAATCTCAACAGTTTTAATGATAATGAATTCATCAAAACAAACCACAAAGCATCCAATCCATCAATCGTCTAAACTGGCTTTTTACTTCACTTAGTGATTTAAGGTTAATGAGACGGTTTATACTAAAGAATAATATAGAGGAGAACTAAAGCTCTATTCTCAAAAATTAACTGACGGTGTAATGAGTGTAATGATTACATTACACCTATTACACCTACAAGTAACATCAGAATCGAGAATTAGTTTAAAAGCGTTCTTAAATTAGCACAACATGTTATTCATTTGTAGAATACTTTCACCTCCGCTCTGTAAGTCAGTTCTTTTTATTTCTTACTGTGCATTGTGAATAAATGTGAAATTAGTTGCTTCAAATTTTGAAGCAGAATGCACTCATTAAGATAACTGTTAATAGAAAAGATCATTCTCAAGACACAAATAAGATAATGAAAATGCGAATATTTGACGCATAGTCTACAATATCTTAGCTATTATTTGGAGAATCTCCTTATAAAAATCAGAAAAGAAGGAGGACCCCGATTCATTTATAGAAGCTATTCAAACAGACAAGCAAGATATATCTTTACTAACAACTACTGTATATTACTTAAAAAAGCAATTATTGATATCAAATGATTATTTTGAAACATAGTTTAAAATATGCTCTGACTTTTATGTAAGTGATTTTTCAATGTTCCA
>DKDL01000110.1 GCA_002449335.1 Succinatimonas sp. UBA6849
TTTTCCACCTCTCTCGACACCCCACCTAGCCCCCTACCGAAGTTCTAAAAACTAGGTATATTGAAGACATATAAAAAACTGTTACGGACTTCTCACTTTACTTCGGTATAGAAGAGCACAAACAGATCATTACAGTATTCTGAAAAAAGTTTTGCCTTGAACACAATGACAAATCACGATTTCTGTCACTTCTTATGTCTTTTACTTTTCGAAAAACAATTCAAATAAAATTACTTTTAATAAAACGTGTAATTCATTAAATATTTATTACATTAAACGTGATATGTTAAGTTATATCTTTTAATAAAACGTGATTTATCTATGTACAGAAAAATTGAAAATAAGCTTATAGCTTGGAAAGAATCAGCTAAGAAAAAGGCTCTGCTGATAACTGGAGCAAGACAGATCGGAAAGACTTATATTATTAGAGAATTTGCAAAGAAGTACTATGAGCATTTCATTGAGATAAACTTCATTACGCAACCATCTGCCAGTGCCATTTTTGATGACGATCTTGATGCAAAAACTGTGATGATGAATTTATCTGCTTTCTTAAGAGAGGAACTTGTACCAAAAAAGACTCTGATCTTTTTTGATGAGATTCAAGAATGTCCGAATGCCAGAACCGCAATTAAGTTTTTAGTTGAAGATGGCAAGTTTGATTACATTGAGTCGGGATCTTTACTTGGTGTAAGTTATAAAGCTGTACATTCATACCATGTTGTTTTTGAGGAATCTTTTCAAATGTATCCATTGGATTTTGAGGAGTTTTGTATAGCAACAGGAGTTAAGAAAGATACTTTATCTTACCTAAAAGAGTGTTATGAGAAAGGTAATGCTCCTTCTCAACTCATTCACAATAAAATGCAGGATCTTTTCAAGTACTACATTATTGTAGGAGGTATGCCTGAAGTTGTATCAACATTCATAGAATCACATGACATAGGTAAGGTAATTGAAAAACAAAAGTATATCCTGTCCTTATACAGACAAGACATTTGTAAATACTCTAAAAAAGACAAAACAAAAATCACCAATATCTTGGACGGGATCCCTTCAGAACTTGAAGCTAAAACTAGACGATTTAATCTAGCAAGTATCAATAAGAATGCTCGCCTACGTGAATATGAGGATGCATTTGTTTGGTTAAAAGATGCTGGTTTTGCACTCCCCTGCTATAACCTTAATGAGATTAAAATTCCACTTAAAATCAATGAACAAAGCAGACTCTTTAAGCTATTTCTTTGTGACACTGGCTTGTTGTGTGCAATGTGCCTTGAAAATGTTCAATTTGAGATCTTAAAAGGAAATCTCTCCATAAATATGGGAGGAATTTTAGAGAATGTTTTTGCGCAATTACTTGCTGCTAATGGATTTACATTGCGCTACTACAATAAACAGAAGATAGGAGAAGCAGATTTGGTAATACAGAAAGGATCTGAAATCATACCTATTGAGATCAAATCAGGAAAAAACTACAAACAGCATGCAGCTCTTGATAATGTAATGAAGGTTACAGAGTGGAAATTAAATAAAGCTCTTGTTTTCTGTCAAGATAACTTATTAAAAGATCATAAGATAACTTACCTACCATGGTATATGGTGATGTTTCTTGTACAAGATGCTATTGGAGAGTCTTTAAAAGTAGAACTTGATGTTGATTTTTAGATAAAGAAAAGTCTTAGTTTATGATTAACGCAAAAGAGCGGCAAATGCCGCTCTTTATTAGATAAGTCAATACTTAGGATTAACTATTACCACCAAGCTTCAGCCTGTACACCGAAGATGTAGTTGTCATCTTTGATAGACTCAATCTTAGTATTGCCTAAGTAAGCATTAGATGAACCGTATGAGCTTAGATCCTGATCTGCACCCTTTAAGTAAGATACAAAGAATCTTAACTCAGGACGTGACCAGAAGTTTGAAGCATCAGGAGTAATTGCGTAAGCAACAGTGTACTTTGAACCGTGCTCGCCAACAGTCTTAGTGCCTAAGTTGCCATCATTGTAGCTCTTAGTTGACTGAGCATACCAACCACCTTCAACATAGATACGAGTCATCTTTGTTAACTGGAAGTATGGACGAACTACGAAAGAAACAGCCTTATCTGACTTCTTGCTGGTGTAGTTGGTTGAATTTAGATTGTTATCATAACCATCTGAGGTAGATGCGTAGAATACGTGGAACATACCAATTGATGGAGTGAAGTGTGTCTCACCCATGTTGATTAAAGACCAACGATGAGCTGAGTTAGAAGCACCTGAGTAATCTAACCAGTTACCAGTACCGAAAGCTGACCAGTTAGCATTTGAACCGTGGAAGTACTGAATTACAGTTTTGTTCCAGCCTAATGAATAGCCCTGTGATAACTCTACATTGTATAACTGAGCGCCGTTGAAATCGTGTGCAGCCTTGAATAAGTTCTTTGAACCATCGTTGGTATCACGAGTAGGGATAAAGAAGGTTGTACGGAACTCTAAGTTTGCACCATCCCATGCTGGTAAATCGTACTCTAAATCAACCTTGTCTAAGCTTACATAGGTAGGAGCTTCGATATCAACGTTTGTGAAGGTCTGATTCTTCCACTCGTAATCAGTGTTATCATCCTGACGAATCCATGCTGCTGATAACTTACCAGGACCAACCTGTAAGTTCTCAATACCAGCACCCATACCAGAGATATCATAGTAGTACATATCAGTGATATGAATGTCTTCACGGCGATAGAATCTCTTACCAGCCCATAGGCTTGCGTCCTTATCCCAGTCCATTAAGCCTTTAACATTTAAGAAGAACTCACGGAAAGCGATATCTGTCTTTTCAGCATTGTTACCGGTCTGGGTCTGCCAGTCACGGTTTAAATTGGTTGATAATGCAACACGTGAATTTACAGTCCAAACTGTATCATCAACAGTTGCTACATCAGCACCTAAAACGATCTCACCGTAAGTATCATTTTCGTTACCTAAACGACCAACTTTGTTTACATTGAACTTTGGTGAACGACCTGAATTTGAGTGCATAACGCCAGAACGGAAATAACCACCGAAGTAAGCGTTAGGAGTATAGTTAGCCTGAGCAGGCATTGATAAA
>DKDL01000105.1:0-6927 GCA_002449335.1 Succinatimonas sp. UBA6849
TCTTCCAAACGCATATCTAGTAACAGGTGGTGGCTGGAAGAAACTGGTGTCATTAAATATTTCAAATGACGATTTTAGAAAAGCCTTAAAAGATCAGTGTGGTATTGGTCATTTTGTAGATCACTACGGTATGGTAGAGCAGACTGGTTGCATCTATGCTCAATGCGAATGTGGTCACTTGCATGCAAGTATCTACTCAGATGTAATTCCTCGCAGAGCAAATGACTTTTCTGTATGTGATATAGGTGAGAAGGGAATTATTCAAGTAGTATCAGTGCTACCTCACTCATACCCAGGACATTCTTTATTAACCGAAGATGAAGGTATTATCTTAGGAGAGGATGATTGTCCTTGTGGTCGAAAAGGCAAGTATTTCAAACTAACAGGTCGTATTAAACAAGCTGAGTTAAGAGGATGTAGTGATACCTATGCAGCAAAATTCTGATGTATTAAAAAATGTTAATTTTCTGGTAGGTAGTGCTGAATTTATTGAGAACTCTCAAAACACACCTTCCTTGCAGCTTTTTGATGAAAGAGTAGTCTCTTTCTTAGATAGAGTCTCTCATGTACTTCTTTCTGAGCGCATTGTAAAACAATATTCAGATGTTGTGTCATGGGCTTTCTGGGTAAGAAAGGCATCTATATTAAAAGAAAAGCCTCGCTATGAGAACAAAACAAAATTAGGTCGAGGCGTTGCTTTTCATATTGCTCCATCAAATGTACCAGTAAATTTTGCTGTATCTTTAACCTCATCTTTATTAGCAGGAAACATCAGTATTGTCAGAGTGTCTTCAAAAGACTTCGAACAAGTAACTTTAATCTGCAATGCCCTTAATAAGGTTCTTTTAGAAGATGAATACTCATTTCTAAAAAGATATATTGTGATTGTAAGATACGAGCATGATCTTTTAGTTAACGATTATCTATCATCAATATGTGATTTAAGAATTGTCTGGGGAGGCAATAGAACAGTTGAAGAGTTGAGAAAATCACCTCTACCACCTCGTTCTATAGAAATGACTTTCCCTGACAGGTACTCATTATCAATCATCAACTCTGATGAATATCTAAAGCAAGATCCTAAAAAGATTGCATCGCTGTTTTACATTGATACCTATTTTACAGATCAAAATGCATGCAGTTCCTCACGCCTTATTGTATGGACTGGTAGTAAGGTAAAAGATGCTCAAGACATCTTTTTTAAAGCCTTAAAGGCTCTAGTTGATGAAAAATACAGCATGTCGACAATTCTTGCAGTCGACAAGTTAAATGCTTTATGTGAACTTGCCTTAACGCACAAAGAAGTCAATAAAGTAGGTTCTGATAACGTTGTTATGAGAGTTTCTTTAAAAGAGCTTTCAGATGATGTTTTGGATTACAAAATGAGTGGTGGCTATTTCTTTGAATATGCAACTAATGATTTACAAGATCTTGTTCCAATTCTAAAAAAGCAATGTCAGACAATTTCTTATTTAGGGGTAGATCCTAAAACCATTCAGTCATTGGTATTAGAAAATGGTGTTCGTGGTGTAGACAGAATTGTGCCATTGGGGCATACCATGGATCTTGAGTTTTTCTGGGATGGCTATGACATGATTGATGCAATGTCTAGAAATGTCGATGTGATTGCTTTTTCAAACAATAAAGCGGTCTAGACAAAGTTTAAAGTAGAAAAGAAAAGCTAGGCTCTTTGTGAAGTTACCGATCTTTCAACAATACTATATCTAAGATATACGCAGTCATACGGAAAGTATCTACGTTAAATTTACTCTGTGTTATATTGTATTCCATTACTTTAGCTTCTATTTTGTCTGCCGTTAATAGATAAAATACATAAATAGGATATACTTAAAATGACTAATAAAGAAAAATATATAAACTGCTTTGTAGAAGCACTAGAAGTTCCAGCAGATAAAGTTGAAAACCTAGAATACCAAGGCGTTGAGTCATGGGATTCAGTAGGTCATATGTCTCTAGTAGCTGCAATTGAAGATGCCTTTGATATCATGATGGATACTGATGATATTGTTGATTTAAGCTCTTTTGCTAAAGGCATTGAGATCTTAAAGAAATACGATATTGAGATTTAGTGCGATTACTCTTAATTCTATAAGACTTCATAAATAAAAGGTTTCATTTAATGGATCTTCTAAAAGATAAAACAGCTGTTATTACTGGTGCTCATCGAGGTATCGGAAAGGCAATCTTAGAAAAGTTTTGTGATTACGGATGCAATTGTTTTGTATTAAACCGTAAAGAAGATCCTGCTTTTACAGAATACTGTGAAAATCTTCAAAAAGAGTATTCTGTAAGAATAGATTTGTTTTATGCTGATTTCTCATCTGAAGATGAGATTAAAACTGCTGTAAAGCAAATCATTTCAAAGAAAGTCCCAATTGATATCTTAGTAAATAATGTTGGCGTAGCTTACCCACAGAACATGTTTACTATGACCAAGTTAGAGGCAATCAAAGATACTTTTGAAGTAAATCTGTTTTCATCAATTCTTGTAACTCAGCTAATCTCACGTTCAATGATGAGAAATAAAAAGGGAAGCATCGTTTTTATTTCTTCATCAGCAGCCTTCGACGGTGGTGCCAATATTGAATACAGTGCAAGCAAAGCAGCCATTATAGGCGCTATGCGTAGAATGGCCATAGAGTTAGGTAACTTTGGAATTAGAGTTAATGCTGTAGCTCCAGGTCTTACTTCAACTGATATGGGAAATTCTATGTCAGCCGAAGATGAAGCTGATGCTGTTTCAAGAAATATCATGAAAAGAAAAGCAGATCCTTCTGAAATAGCTGATGCTGTAGCTTTCCTATCATCAGACATGTCTCGTTTTATTACAGGACAGGTTTTAAGAGTTGATGGTGGCTTACTAAAGTAGTGTAGTGAGATAATAGTCCCATATTAGTTAAGGAACTTACTCTACGTTAAGTACAGATTTGACAAATAACCGATAAGTTCCTTTTAGCAGTCTTTTCAATATCTAATAAGTCTTACAAGAGCTGCATATGATAAGAATGACCTTAAAAATTGACTCTCTAATTCTTCATGAAACTGTTGAGGTCAAAGTAGCTCTTCCTTGTTCTATTTTAAACATTGGTAAAAAGTTCAAAACAGTATGGGCGCTACACTGTGCCATGTCTTCAGGTGATATCTTTTTTGAAAGATTATCTATGCTAGATTATGTTGAGTCTTTAAAACTAATAGTTGTAGCTCCTTCATTACCAAACACTTTTTTTGTAAATTCAAATGCAGGAAAGTATGGTGATTTTCTGGATTTAGAACTTTATCCAATGTTAAAGAATATGTTACCTATCTCAGAAAACAGAGATGATAACCTCTTGTTAGGTGTATCAATGGGCGCATATGGTGCTTTATCATGGATGTTAAGAAGATCTGATTTTTTCTCAACTGTGGTAGCAATAAGTGGCTATTATGATCATACCTTGCCATATGATGACAGATTGAAGACACAAAGAGTGACTTTTGCCTTATCAAAAATTATTCATCCTTATATGGAAAAGATCTTTTTATCAGAAGACAGTCAAAGTCCTAATAAAATAGAAGAAGGAATAAGTAGTTTTACATTTAAAGAAAAGACTAATAAAGAAAACACTAATTTTCTGTTCTATACAGGATCTTGTGATTATTTAACCAAAGAGCAAACTAAACACATCTATGATCTAGCCATGAAACATGGACTTAAGGCTTTGTTCAAAGAAGTTGACGGTGAGCACGATGTTAAAGCTTGGTCTTTGGCTATAAAAGATGCTATGGATAAGATCTTCAACTAACAATAAGATAATGAAGTTGAAGCGAGATTTGTTCAAATCATCAATCAAATCTTCACTTAAATCATAGTTGTCGCAGACACGCAAACTAGAGTTCATTAAACAGGATGAGAGAATGTTTAATCTTGAGAAATATAAAAATAAAACAGCTCTCATATTAGAGGCTGAGAAAACAGTTTCATATTCTGCTTTAGCTTGTATCTGTAAAGATATCTACAGTCAGATTCAAAAAAGATGTCTTGTAGTGATCTTATGTGAAAACGAACTAGGTGCTTTAGCATCCTATATAAGTTGCATTCAAAACAGAGTCGTACCTATCCTATTAGATGCAAAAATCGATAAAAGTCTATTGGATAACATCATAGAAGCATATAAGCCTGATTATGTTATCTGTAAGAAAGGCTGTCATGATGATCTTGGCAAAAGCATCTATTCTTTTTGTGAAAATATTGATCCTTATAAAGTAGTAAAAACTCAATATACAAATGCCTATAAGTTGCATGACGACTTGGCTCTGCTTCTCTCTACCTCAGGTTCAACAGGTTCTCCTAAATTTGTAAGACTAAGTTATAAGAACTTAAGTTCTAACACCGCATCCATTATCGAATATTTAAAAATCACCTCAAATGATGTAGCTATAACATCACTTCCGATGAATTACACCTATGGCTTGAGTGTTATCAATACGCACCTAGAAGCAGGGGCATCTCTAGTGCTTACAAACTCAAGTCTGATGCAAAAAGAGTTTTGGAGTCTATTTGATAGTTGCGGTGTAACGTCATTTTCTGGAATTCCTTATACCTATGAAATGTTAAATCGCTTAAGATTTACAAGAAAAGAACATCCATCATTAAGACAGATGACTCAAGCAGGAGGACATCTTGAGGAAAGACTACAAAAACTATTTACTGAATACTGCAATCAGTACTCAAAAGAATTTGTAGTTATGTATGGTCAGACAGAAGCTACCTCAAGAATGGCATATCTTCCAGCAGAGATGTCCTTAAATAAAATAGGCTCAATTGGAATTGCTATTCCAAATGGGCAATTCTGTTTGCAAGATGATAATGGCAATGCAATTTTACAAACAAATGTAGAAGGTGAGCTTTGTTATAAAGGTGATAATGTATCTTTAGGCTATGCCTCTTCTTGTGAAGATCTAAGTTTGGGTGATGAAAATCACGGATTTTTGAAAACAGGTGATCTTGCAAAGTTTGATGATGACGGATATTTCTTTATTACAGGTCGTAAAAAAAGATTTGTAAAAATCTTTGGTAACAGAGTAAATCTTGATGAATGTGAGAATTTACTAAAGGATAAATTTAATCTTACAGATCTTGCTTGCACTGGCAATGACTCAAAGATCTGTATTTATCTAAAAGATGACAGCTTAAAAGATCAAGTTATATCTTTTCTAGCTAATTTGACTCATCTTCATCCATCAGCTTTTACTGTTAAGATAGTTGAAGATATTCCAAAAAATAGTTCAGGAAAAGTTTTGTACTATTCCCTTTTGTGAATATAACAGTATAAAGATAGCTTTACAAAGCTTATAAGTGTAATCTGTCAAATGCGAGATGAATATAATCAAATTCATCTCACATTGAATCGTTAAAGTAAATAACTTACAGAATTAACTTGGAACGCATGCGTAGAGTTTTCTCCACTTGTACCAGATTTTATATCTAGGATTTGCTTCTAAAATTAATTTTGTTAGAACTTCTTTATCATCGGGAAGATGGTACGTGCAAATCGAGAGTTTTGGTGCAAACTTTTTTAAAGTTTGAGTTGCACCTTTTAACATTTCTCTTTCTGCTCCTTCGATGTCTGCTTTAATATAATCTACTCTTTTTATTTTTCTAGTTTCAACAAATTTATCTAGAGTAGTTACAGAAACCTTGGTTTCTTTATAATTTCCTCTTGGAAGGACAAAAGAAGAAATATCAGAGGAGTCAGATTCGAAAAAAGATAACTCTTTTTCTTCAGAAAATAGTCCGTAAGGTATTATTGTAATGTTGTTTGGGTAAATAGCCTTTTGCTTTTTTAGTTCGATTTGAGCTCTAGGATCCGGTTCGAAAGAAAAGACGTTACATCCTTTGCTTGCTGCGTATACTGTATATAATCCAATATTGGCTCCAGCATCAATGACTACATCATTTTCTTTTATACTTACAGCTCTATCCTCATAAGAACCGTCAACAACTAATGAGTAGTCGTTGAATATTTCAGGAAGAATTTCATCTCCCATACTTCCCCAAAATGGACCATAATTTCTTTGATTGTTTTTTAAACAGTTAGCGAATTTTACATCATTAAAAAATAGAAAATCATCAGAAAATTGAAGTTTGTATTTTTGAGAGTACTTGTCAATCACATAATTTTTGGCAGTTTCTATAATATTGTCATTGTTTTGAGCTATCTTAAGACCATGTTTTGTTAATTGTTGTTGTACTATATTTTTGGCAGATATTACTGTATTTATGATAATGGTCGAACTATGAGATATATTTAAAAAATCTTCTAATTCTAATACTGGATAAGATTTTTGATTAATTGCTGTATATTCGCTCTGTTCGATATGACCTTTACTTACAACTATAGCTTCAAGACTGTCTTCTCCATAATTGAGAACTACATAGTTAGCGACTAATTTTCCTAAAAGACCACATCCATAAACTGCAAAAGAATTTTGTTTATGAGTTGTGAATGTATTTTTGTTGGGGGGGGTATGACTATTCATTATATGCTCCTTGTTGATTGCCCAATTATTTTAATGAATTTAGCACTTTTTTTTATATAAATCCATGATGTTCATTTGTATTTTACGACCACTAAATGCGACCGATCGTTATCATAAAAATTGTTAGTTAATTATATACTGTATGTAACCTGTAACGTTAAGATACAGATTTATATTAACTTGTTTGGCTTCAATTGAACCGAAAATTATGTGATGTTGATCGGTTCGATTTGTTTTTCGTATTTGTATTTTTATCTCGAAAAACAAATCTTTCTTGTGAAGTAACTTCATGTATGAAGTCGCAAAATTCAATAAAATATGTATTGTTAGTTAAAAAAGTAATGCCTAATTGGAAAGTAGTATGAATAACGGAATATATCAGTTAAG
>DKDL01000105.1:6969-7123 GCA_002449335.1 Succinatimonas sp. UBA6849
CTAGAATCGACATTCACTAAATTTAAACAAAATGGTGTAGTTATTTGGGGAACTGGTAGTTCTGGTCTTGCCTTTAAACGCTTTTTAGAAGATTTTGATGCTTTAGATGCTCTTAAATGTTTTTGCGATAGTTATACAAAAGATAACTCTAATA
>DKDL01000074.1 GCA_002449335.1 Succinatimonas sp. UBA6849
GTTGACTTACCAAAGCGTCTTGGACGTGAAATGAAAAATGGACCATTGCCATTAGCAAAGTTGGCGATGATACCAGTCTTGTCTACATAGATACTGTTTGTCTCTATGAGTTTAGAAAAACTAGTATAGTTAGGCAGTTTCTTTGTAAATTTCATATCATCGTCCTAAAAAACTCTTTTAGCGTCTGCTAAGTATATCATCTATTATAGAATTAACCTTATGTTCATTAAGGAAATAGTAAACTCACAAATTCATAAATAGAATTTCTCTAGCAGTTGTTAATCGTCAAAAAGTTTCATACTCTGTAAATTCAATACACAAAGTATGAAATTCAAAGTAAGATTTATACAACGTTTAGCTACATCATACGTTCGTTGTTAACATAAACTTCTGAATCAACAATCTTAATGTCAGAGCTGTACTCTTTATCCTGTTTTACAAAGAACATAGTCTCACCAGGATCTTCATCAGTTGTAACTTTGATATTTCCATTTACAACAGGAAGTGCTTCATCTTCAGATGATTTAAAATCAAGTTTGCCCGAAGCTTTAACTGGTAGCTTCTTTTTATCATATAAACCGATTAGAGAGCCTATTTTGTCATCGATCACGCCTTCAAACTTATCGATATCGATGCCTTTTATATTTGGAATTGAATTTGGAAGACCTGTTACTGCACCTGTATAGAGACTGCTCAAAGCATCGGCGGTAATACCTCTTACTGTAATAGCTGCATCATAATCCTTTATATAATCAAGATTATCGCCTTTAGCTTTAAACTTAAGATCAAAAGTACCGTCATCTTTTTGATTTTTAGCCTCTAATGAAGCTTTCAAACTATCAGATTTAAAGCCGATAGTCTTAACTCCTTTTGTTGATAACTCCATTTCATCAAATTTCTTTAAAGCACCTATGCCTGTAAATTTGGTCTTGTACTTTAAAGAATCGACTTTGCCTAATAAGACCAGATTGATGCTGTTAAATTCTGAGGATAAATCCACATTCTCATCTTTATCAATTTCAACCTTTATATCAGCTGAAATTGGATTTATTGCCCTGTCAAGGTATCTGCCATCAAGCTTTAATTTTAAGGTGGCACTTTGACTTAAAGCGCTTACATTAAGTTTGGCTGAACTCTTTAATGTATTACCATCTAGTGCTAATAACTTATTTCTTGCTAAATAATTATTGATATCTTTTGTATCAAAAGATATTTCTGCATTTAAAAAGCCATGCTCAATTTTTACAGGAATTGCAAAGTTAACATATGGTGGGTATGAAAGTGTAAGTGTGCCTTTTTGTGAAAAGAATCCTTTATCCTCAACATTAAAATGAGCAACTGAAGCAATAGCATCAGCCCCGTTCTCACCTTGAGATGAAATATCGTTAATCTTTTCAATCTCATTATCCACAGCTGATTTTGTAAAATAAACACCACCAGCATATACCGCTACTGCTACAGCTATCGCACATGAACTTAAAATACCAATTGTTTTCTTTTTCATGACTAAATTCCTTTGAAAGTAACTTCATTCAAGGTATCACAAATGAATAAGAAAAACGCATGACTTGATCAAAAAGTTATTCGTACATTTGCTTTAAGAGCTCTTTTTCATGTTCCATAAGTATCTGCTCATGTAAGGGACGGTAACGCTTTCAAAAATTCAATTACTCACGATTCATCAAATAAAAACGCCAGGAACAAGTCCTGGCGCCAAATCTTCAATCAAAAAGGATCGTTATCTTAGTTTTGACCTTTAATAGCCTTTCTGCCTAAGAAGACACAATCATCACCTAATTCTTCTTCGATTCTGATTAACTGGTTGTATTTAGCAATACGATCTGAACGGCTCATAGAACCAGTCTTAATCTGACCGCATGAAGTTCCAACAGCAAGATCTGCAATAGTAGTATCCTCAGTTTCACCAGATCTGTGAGATACAACTGCAGTGTAACCTGCGTCATGAGCCATCTTAATTGCGTTTAAGGTCTCAGTTAATGAACCAATCTGGTTGAATTTAATTAAGATTGAGTTTGCAATACCCTTCTTAATACCTTCAGCTAAGATCTTGGTGTTAGTAACGAACAGATCATCACCTACTAACTGAACATGAGAGCCTAACTTTTCTGTCTGATACTTAAAGCCATCCCAATCAGACTCATTCTGACCGTCTTCGATTGATACAATTGGATACTCTTTTACAAGGTTAGCTAAGTAATCAGTAAACTCGTGAGAGGTAAATGACTTGCCTTCACCCTTTAATTCGTATAAACCTTTCTCGCTGTTGTAGAACTCAGATGAAGCGCAGTCCATTGCCAAAGTTACATCTTTACCAAACTCATAGCCTGCTTTTTCAACAGCTTCTTTAATGCAAGCAAAAGCTTCAGCATTTGACTTTAAGTTAGGTGCAAAACCACCCTCATCACCAACACCAGTTGACAAGCCTTTCTTCTTTAATACTGATGCTAAAGCATGGAATACCTCAGCGCCGATACGTAAAGCTTCACGGATATTCTTACCGCCTACAGGCTGGATCATAAACTCCTGAATATCTACGTTGTTATCAGCATGCTTACCACCATTTAGAATATTCATCATAGGTAGTGGCATTACATACTTGCCTTTATGACCGTAAAGTTCACCAATATATTTGTATAGAGGAACCTTGCGAGAAGCAGCCTCAGCTTTAGCTACTGCCAAAGATACAGCTAAGATTGCATTTGCACCTAATTTATCTTTGTTCTCAGTACCATCAAGATCGATCATGATCTTATCAATGCCAGCCTGATCACAAGAGCATTTGCCAGTAATAGCCTCAGCAATAGGGCCATTTACGTTAGCAACAGCCTTTAATACACCTTTACCACCAAAACGTGATTTATCGCCGTCTCTTAACTCTAAAGCTTCTCTAGAACCTGTAGATGCACCTGATGGAGCTGCAGCACGACCAAATGAACCATCTTCTAAATAAACTTCTGCTTCTACAGTTGGATTACCACGTGAATCAATAATTTCACGACCGATAACTTTAACGATTTTTGACATGATTTCCTCTTAGCAAAAAAATCTTAATAACGAACACAAAATTATTGTACAGATATAGTTAGTTACATGCAACTAAAATTAGCATTAGCTAATAATTTTTATTAAAAACGTTGTCTTGCCTGATAATTAAATTTTTACAAATCATTAAAGTATGAATACTCTGCTCTTAGAAAGGGCATTATCTTTAAGAGAGGAATACTGTTTGTTCGAATGGAGGCGAGCTTACAGTTAAATAATCATCAGACTGTTTGCAATGAAAATTAAAAAGTAGAGAAGATTCACTCTCTACTTTTGCTTAAAACGATGAGCTTTTAAAAGAATGCCTTGTTCAACTGCAGGTTACTATACCTTAGAGTACCACTATCAGTTTTGAGGAAAGTGATAAGGCTCAGCTTGAGGTGTCTGCCAGACTTTCTTTAAATCATCTGGTATAGATAGATTCAATCCTAATTCTCTGTAGGGTCCAATATTATGGAAATCTGAACCTAATGAAGCTTTGAAATCATATTTTCTACAAAGTTCGCACAGGTACTCGTGATCAGCAGGCTTCTGCTGAGATGAAGCGACTTCAATGCCAATACCACCGCAATCTTTAAAATATTCCATTAACGCTCTTAATTTGGTGTTGGTAAGAGAATAGCGCTTAGGATGAGCTAAAACAGGAATACCACCTGACTTTAAGATAGCCTCTACAGCTACACTAATATCAGGCCAATTAGTCTTTACATAGCAGCATTTACCTTTCTTAAGGTAATATTCAAATGCATCTTCATTAGTCTGTGCTCTTCCCATCTCTACAATGTAACGAGCATAGTTGCCACGTGTAATTGAGGCTCCCTCACCAGCTCTTTTTACACATTCATTATATGAATCGGTAAATCCCTGCTTATCTAATTTTGCACCAATCTCTTGAGCTCTTTGAATACGTAAGACTCTTTGACCTTTTAGATATTCTTGAAGAGCAGGTGCATCTTTATCAATAAATAAAGCTGCCACATGAATCTGCTCATTGTTCCAGGTAGTTGAAAGTTCAGCTCCTGGGATTAACTCTAATTTACCTTCAGCTTCTTTTTTAGCTCTATCAATACCTAAAACACAATCATGATCGGTTAAAGCTAAATGAGTAAGGCCACGACTAATCGCTCTTTGAACTAAAGCCTCTGGAGTGAAAGCACCATCTGATGCAGTTGAATGTGAATGTAAATCAATTTTTGAAAAAATGGCTGGCATTTTATTCTCCGTTTATCAATTCCAATTCTTCCCATCGAGCATAGAGCTTATCTAACTCAACTTGCGCCTGATTTCTTTTATTGGTAACTTCAATTGACTTTTCAGGACCGTCAGCAAACAAAGCTGGATCTGACAGTTGCTCATCTAATAAAGCAATATCAGCTTCTAACTTTTCAACCTTATCAGGAAGTTCTTTTAGCTCATGCTTTTGGGTAAAGGTAAGACCTTTTTTCTTTTTAGAATTGTTAACCTTTTCTGTTCCAGATTTAGATGACTGTTCAGACTTTTTAATATCTTTTTGGTTGTTGTCTTTATCCTTGCTTGCAGATGGTGCTGTATTTTTAGAAATTCGTTCATAATAAGCTAACACATCAGACCAGCCACCAATTACAGACTCAATATGACCTTTTCCATCAAAGACCCAAGTTTCTGTTGCAACCTTATCGATAAAAGCTCTATCGTGGCTGATAATGATAACGGTTCCGTTATATGTTGATACAAGATCTTCTAATAAGTCTAAAGTTTCTAAATCAAGATCATTAGTAGGCTCATCCATGATTAGAACATTAGAGCTTTTAGCAAAAAGGCGAGCTAATAACAGTCTATTCTTCTCACCACCTGACAGTACTTTAACAGGAGAGCGGGCTCTTCGACCTGAGAATAAGAAGTTAGCTAAATATGAGATAACATGTTTATTCTTGCCGTTAATGCAAACCTCAGTATGACCATCAGCTACGTTATCAGCTACAGATTTTTCAAGATCAAGCCCTTCATGATACTGGTCAAAATACTGAATTTCGACATTTACACCGGTTCTTACTTTACCTGATGTTGGCTTAATCTGACCTAATAGAGCTTTAATTAAAGTAGTCTTACCTGCAGCATTTGGTCCTGTAATACCAATTCTGTCGCCACGCATTACGGTTGCACTAAAGTCTTTGATAACCGACTTGTCTCCAAATGAGATATTCAGATCTTTAATTTCAAAAACTAAGTTGCCACTTCTTTGCGCAGAATTTGCCTCCATAATGACGTTACCCATACGGTCACGTCGGTTTGCTCTTATCTTTCTGCGTTCTTCAAGATCCTTTACTCTGCCTTCGTTACGAGCAAGACGTGCTTTAACGCCTCGTCTAATCCATGCCTCTTCTTGAGCTAAAATCTTGTCAAACTCAGCGTTAGCAAGCTCTTCTTTACGTAATCTTTCATCACGAAGTTCAATGTAACGGTTAAAAGATCCTGGATAAGAATAGAGTTTACCTCTATCTAACTCGACTATCCTTGTAGCACAGTTATTTGCAAAGAATCTGTCATGAGTTACAAAGACTAAAGTGCCGTTAAAGGCTTTTAGCTCCTGCTCAAACCATGAAATAGATTCGATGTCCAAATGGTTAGTAGGCTCATCAAGTAACAATAATTGTGGTTCTGAAGCTAAAGCTGCTGCTAGTGCTACCTTACGGCGATTGCCACCTGAAAGTGATTTTAATTCAAGCTCAGGAGCTAAACCAATTCTGTTTAAAATCTTACGGACAACAGCATCTTTTACCCAACCATCATGAGATTCAATAAAAGCAGACAGTTCTAACTGCTCGTGAGGATCTTCTGTGATGGAGAATTTTGATAAAGCCTCGCCTACTACAGGTACACCACTTGCAGCAAGTGAGTAAGCTGTACCATGTTCATAAGCAGGAGGATCCTGACATAAAGTTGCAATCTTAAGACCTGACTGAATAATAATCCTGCCAGAATCTAACTCTCTTTTACCCTGAATTAAACTTAACAGAGTTGACTTACCGGTACCGTTACGACCTACAAGACAAATTCTTTCATTCTCTTCAATTGAAAGATTTGCCCCTTCTAAAAGTTTATCAGCTCCGTTATTTAGATAAGCATCAATAATGGATACAAGACTCATTACAGATCCTTAATTCCATCAGGTCCAAACACACGTGGCTTGTGAGAAGGGGTTCTTGGTTTACCCTTTGTAAAGCCATCTTTACCTTTAGAGTATGACGATTTGCCTCTTTGATAACCATTATCATATGAGCGTCTATCATTGAATGATGAATTCTCATCATCACGTCTAAATGTTTTATGTGCAAATTCGCCAGGTTGCTTGGTAAATTTATCCTGTTTTACGTGTCTATAAGTTGAGTGACTCTCTTTTGCCTCTCCCCAGACCTTATTTACACCTGCAGTACTTACACCAGCATTAGTTCCATAAGCTCTGTTCTCAGAGCTATTTACAGAGCGTGTTGAGTAAGAGCTTGAATTTCTATAAGAGCCTCTGTCTGAATTTCTTGAGTTTCTGTCCTGTGAATAGTGGTTAGACTCAGAATACTCATGGTAAGTATTTTCTTTTACATCCAAAGCCTTCTGCCACTTAGGAGCTGCTTTTAATGTAGTCATAGGCTCAGGTGTTTTTACCATGTTAGCCTTGTTAAATTTCAAACGGTAACAGGTATGTATTTTCTTATCTCGAGCAAAGTCACGAGGTAAAGTAGCATCAGAGATATTCTCAATTTCAAAGCCATATTCTTTGATAGACTCGTCAATTGCAAATCCTCTGAAGTTGGTGCAGAAGATAACCTCACCTCCATCTTTTAAGTGTCTTGTAAGATTTGACAGTAATGCTACCTGATCACGCTTTACATCAAAGCTTGTTTCCATACGCTTTGAGTTTGAGAAGGTTGGAGGATCAATATATATAAGATCAAATTCTAATCCCTGATCTTGAGATAACCAGGAGAGGCAGTCTGCCTGAATGAATTGAGCCTTATCTGTTGATAAATGGTTTAATTTAAAGTTCTCCATACCCCATTCAAGGTAAGTTCTGCTCATATCAACTGATACAGTAGATTTTGCTCCACCTAAAGCTGCTGCAACTGATGCAGAGCAGGTATAAGAGAACAGATTTAAAAAGTCTTTATCTTTTGCTTCTTTTCTAATTAAATCTCTAATGAGTCGACCATCTAAGAACAGGCCTGTATCTAAATAATCATACAGATTTACTCTAAACAGAGCATTGTTCTCATTTACAGTCATGAACTCATTTTTAAGTTCTTTGGCTTTTTCGTACTGATTATCGCCTTTTTGAACTTCACGGCTCTTTAAGATGACCTTGTCACCTGTAACACCTGCAATTTCAACAGTTGCACTTAACATATCCAGTTCATGGCGTTTTGCAACACGAGGATTTACCTTAGCAGGGGCCTTATATGCCTGAATTACATAGTAACCGTCATAATAGTCGATAGCAGCAGAGTATTCAGGAACATCTGCATCATAGACACGGTAAGCGTTGGTATTTACGTTCTTTGCCCATTTGCGCATATAGGTTAAGTTCTTCTTTAAGCGGTTAGCAAAGTCTGTTGCAATCTTAATGTTCTGCTCTTCTTTTACGCTTAAATCTTCAGTCTCGTTTATGTCAAAGACTCTTAACTGACATAAAAGCTCACCGTTATACAGCTTGTAAACTTTATTTGAATGCAATCTCATGCATGAGAGCAATTCAGGTGATGATGAGATAACAGCAGCTCTTGCGCCTTTAAAGTTCTTCTTAAAGCCTGCACCAATCTCGGTGTAAAGTGCGATTAACTCGTTAAAGTTACCCATTCTCTTTCCGTATGGAGGGTTAGTTACTATGGTAACTTTAAGATCTGAAGTAAATGGGTTATACAGATTCTGTACAGGGCAGTGATAAACTTTTACTAAGTTCTCAAAGCCTGCCTTTGCAGCATTTTCATTAGCAATCTCAACAATTCTTTCATCAAGATCGAAACCTACGATCTCAACTTTTCTTTCAATGCACTTTGCAATACCGTTTTGAGATCTGGTTTTAGCGTCTTCTAAGAGATTATTCCAAGCATCTTTATCAAACTGCTTTAAGTTAAAGAAGCCATAGTGCTCTCTTCTGATACCTGGAGCTGTATCGGTAGCCACGCAGGCTGCTTCAAATAATAAAGTACCAGAACCGCACATAGGATCGATGAAGTTATCCCCTGTGTAGCCTGCTCTTTTAATCATGGCAGCAGCTAAATTCTCTTTTAGAGGAGCAGCACCAGTACCACGGTGATACTCACGTTTTAGAAGAGCACGACCTGAGAGATCGATTAAAATGTTGGCACTGCCCTTTTTATCTAAATGGCAGTTAATTAAAACGTCAGGATTTTCTCTGTCAACATCAGGTCTTCCACCTAAGGTTGTCTGCAATCTGTCGCAGATGGCATCCTTTACTTTTAAAGCACCATATTGAGTATTTCTGATTTCATCGTTAGTACCTGTAAACGATACGGCAATAGTATTGCTCTTATCAAAATACTTTTCCCAAGCTACACCATTAGCACCTATGTACAGTTCTGTGTCAGTTTCACAATAGAACTCTGACATCTCAAGCAAAATTCTTGAAGCAAAGCGAGACCAAAGACATGCTTTCATACCAAAAGCAAAATCGCCTTTAAAAGAAACACCTGCTACAGTTTCTTTAGCGTTTTGTGCTCCAAGATCGTTTAATTCGTTTAATAAAAGAGTTTCTAAACCTTTAGGACAGGTTGCAAAGAATGATAATGCCATGAATTTTAAGCTCCAAATTTATGGCATTCATTATACTTTATAGCGCTTATACTTTAAACGCTTTAAACAGGCTTGATCTAGAATAAATTTATCTAAATGTGCCCTAAAAGAACTGAGGCAAAACAAAGTGTAAAGTTACTAATACCAGCAAAAATCCGATGTTGTATTTAGTAAATTTCTTCATGTAGTAAAGAGGATTGGCGTCATTGGTTTTAATGTAGAACTTAAAGGTAATCAAACTTGCCATAGATGCAATGATAGTTCCTAAACCACCTACGTTCACGCCGATTAAGAGCATATCTGAATCTTTAACAAAATTAGATAGCATTACAGTTGCAGGAACGTTTGACACGATTTGAGAAAGAGTCAGAGAAATAAAATACTCGTATTTATCAACAAAGGTCTCTGCAAAGTTTTTGACTGTTGGCATCTGACAAACATTGTTCACAAAAATAAACAAGAATACAAACAGCAATAACAGTTTGTAATCAGCCTGTTTAAACAGAGATCTGTCCATACATAGAATTGCAATAAGAACCATGATGGCCATTACATAAACATCTAACACTCTTAGTACACTTAAAAGGCAGAGCACAAACAAGACAGAGGTTATGGCACATTTTTTAGAGTTAATTGTGAGTGTTAGGTTACTCTCATACTTCAAAGGCTTGGTGTCAATAAAGTGTGTGGTTAAAAACAACAGCACAAATGACACTACGATTATAGGAATTGTGACTTTTACAAATGAGAGTAAGTCATAGTTAAAGACTGTATAGATAAACAGGTTTTGAGGATTTCCAATAGGTGTAAGCGTAGACCCCTCATTTGCAGCTATGGTCTGTAAAGATAAGACTTTAATTAAAAGATCTTTCCTGTTAACTTTTACAAAAGCTGCAATTGCAATTGGAATAAAGATTATCAATGAAACATCATTGGTAATTAACATTGAGATGAAAAAGTTAATAAAGATAAACAGTCTTGATAGAGCTCGTGCATTTTTAGACATTGAGCATAGTTTCATATAAACCAAAGACAGTACACCTAACTTTTTAAATGAAGCTACCACCAGCATCAAGCATAAGAGTAATAACAGGATCTTGATGTTTAAAGCATCAATTGTGCTTTTAAATGAGAATTCAGTAAAAAACGAGGTTACAAAAGCTAATATGGCTGCGGTGTAAAGATCAGGATTTCTTCGTAGATATTGTAAGAGATTAAAGCTTGAGCTATTCATACTTTTCTTTTGACTGGTCTTTATAGACTTACGACCTTTTTAACTGTTGTAAATCAACTATTGTTGTATTCGGATAAATTCAAACTAGCAGTATATCAAAAGATCAAAGCTGTGATGAAAGTAAGATCTATCAATAAAATATGATGGATTTTTGTTCAATTGAGATATGGATTAAGAGCGTTACCTCTGGGGAATACTCCCCAGAGACAACTACAGGAATTGCTCCTGTTTCTCTCCTGATATCAGCTCATTGGCCGTTTTAGAAACTCTTAATCATTTAACGACACAATAAGAGATATCTTTAGAAAAGATTAGTATATTAGTCAATAATTCTATACATTTGAAAACAGATGCTTTTGTAATCTCTATTAGTACTCACCTTCTTTAAGACCTGTAGCTTTAAAAATATCTTTAGAAGATATGCCAATCTCTTTTAAATTTCTTGCAACAGATATTTTTACTTCAGCTCTTCCGTCTTCTCGCCCTTCTTTCAGACCTTTATTAAAGCTAGTCTCAAAAGAAGCATAGCTATTCCACATTTTCAAGAGGCTTGCTTTATAAGCTGATTTCTCTTTATCTGTAAAATTGGCAATTAGAGCAATTTCAAAGAACCTTGTGAAGACTTGTTCTGTTAAGGTGCCAGGCTTATCTTTTAAGTCTGACAGACGGTTATTGTACAGTTAGTTT
>DKDL01000038.1 GCA_002449335.1 Succinatimonas sp. UBA6849
ACACCTCCCTACTCGATAATTTGATCAAGCTAAATTCAATAATAAGCTCAATAAAACAATTCTCAGTTACTTCTTATCTTTGTGTTCTAAGAAGTCACCTACTGTAGCATTTAATACCTTTACAAGATCTTTAGGATTTACGCCCACTGACAGACCGCGTCTACCGCCTGATACCAAGATCTCATCGTACTGCATTGCACTCTCTGATAAGAGAATTAAAGTTCTGCGTTTCTGTCCAAATGGGCTTACACCACCGATGACATAACCTGTAATTCTGGTTGCATCATTAGGTGTAGCAACATCTAATGACTTTAATTTCATAATTCTTGCGGCATTCTTTAATGAAATCATGCTGTCAACAGGAGTTACAGCAGTTACAAAGGTCTTATCGTGAACCAAAAGAATAGTTTTAAATACTCTAGGTTCTTCTACACCTAAAGACTGAGCTGCAAACTTTCCAAAGTCATGATCTACAGTGCATTCATATTCGTATTCTTTGAAAGGCACTTTGTTATCTTTTAGAAATTTCTGTGCTGGAGTAATCATATTTTTTCCTAATTCAATGTCATGAACGGCAAATAGGATATATCTTTTTTATCTGATGTTTTACAATTGAAAAAAAATCTTAAGAGCAAGTGCCTAGAACAACAAGCTCTTACTTCAATGAACCTGACTTACATCTTTTAAGTAAGTTTGTTACAGTAAGTAACTTACAGCAAGAAAGTAATACAAAAGTTAAAGCAAGAAAGACTATGGAAACACTTCGTACTATGGCGCCTAAAGAAGGCATTCAACATGGCAGTCAGAAATTTCCTTTAGAGTGCTATCAGAATGAGTACAGTGAAGTCTTTCCTATTCACTATCATCAGCACTGGCATGATGAGGTAGAGATCATTTGTGTAGAAAAAGGCCCCTTTACTGTCACCATTCATTCAAAGCAGGTAGTACTAGATTCTTCATGTTTTTATATAGTGCCAAGTAAAGTCGTGCATGGTCTTATTCAGGGCGCTAAATCTGTACAGCGTTATCTGGTCTTCAATCCTGCAATGTTGCGTCTTTCATACTATGACAAGATGATGGGTACTATTATTGATAACCTGTATGATACTAATTTAAACATTTTGCCCATACGCAACAATGACACTGATGACTATAAAGAATGTAAAGAGTGCTTTGACTACATATATAAAAACTTTAAAGAGAATGATGACTCGGTAAGACTTTTAATTAAAGCAAAGCTCACTATTCTTTTAACTAATCTCTACAGACAGGGAATTTTTAATCAGGTAGAGATCTCTACTTCATTTGAAAAAGAGCGTACCCAAAAACTAAAAGATCTCATAATCTGGATACAGGATCATCACTCAGGCCCTTTGTCCATTGAGGATGCTGCAGCTAAAATGGACTTTTCTCAGGAATACTTTTGCAGATTCTTTAAAAAGGCAACCGGCATGAGCTTTACTGAATATGTAAATGATTACAGATTAGAGCAGGCCTCAGGTGATATCCAGAGGGGAGAGAAATCTATCTCTGATATTGCAGCAGATCATGGCTTTGATAATGATTCATATTTCTTCAGGCTCTTTAAAAAGAAATATGGCACTACACCATTAAAGTACCGTAAAGAAAAATCTAAATAGTAGCGATCATACCTGCAGGACCTTCATTGCTTTAATAGCTCTATATTAGAGTGTCTGTATAGAGAGAGTGGCTGAATAGTGACAATGCATCTGTACGCTGCTTTAGCATTAGACTTAATTAACCGCTTACTTCATAGATTTATTCCAATCATTCATTCCAACTCTTTTCATTCCACGTCATTACTTCAAACTTAAAGGTTCTCCAAATCGACAGAACATAGCCTGAGTTTTGAAAATCAAACAATCAAAGTAGAAATTCAATTTACTTCACAATTTATAAGTACCACATCAAGACATCAATATTAGATAAGAATACTTTTTGTCTATACCACGAAAAACATTTATTCAATAATGTGATTCATTTCAAATTTAGTTTGAAGAAGAAAATTGAAGGTTAATAAAGTGTAATTTAGTTTAAAACTGTATAATTTTATTAAATGTGATGAATATCACAAAAATCGTTACGATTAAATTATAAAGAACTGAAAAATGAAAGTGTGATAAAACGCATAAATAAGCTAAATAGCTTAAGAATATTCATAATCTTAACGTTACGGAAAATTGCTAAAATTACGATAAAAATAGATAGATAAAGGCTTTGTATAATTTTGCAAAGTATAAAAATATGGTGATTGGTTAAAAAAGGCAAACTTTTAAAAATATATGCAGTGTGTCACAAAAATATCTAAAAAAGATAATAGAGTGCAGTAATAGGTCAATATTGTATTGATTTATTTTAGGCTAACTCTATACAATCATAACTAACCTAACAAGGTTTAATCGTTCAAGTCAAAAGGTGATCTTTTGATCAGACAACATAAGTGAAAACTAAAGGAAATCATAAGATGAAAAAAACAATTTTAGCTACTGTTGTATGCGCTATGACTTTAGGCTTCTCAGTTTCAGCAAATGCAGCAATTGAGAAAGATCAGTTAACAGTTTGGGTTAACGGTGATAAGGGCTATAACGGTATTGCAAAAGTTGGTGAGAAGTTCACAGCTGATACTGGTATTAAGGTTACCGTAGCTCACCCAGATCAGGTAGAAGTTAAGTTCCAGCAGACTGCAGCAACACAGAATGGTCCTGATATCATGATGTGGGCACATGACCGTTTCGGTGAGTGGGCTGCAGCAGGTCTTATCGCTCCTATCAATCCTTCAGATGAAGAGAAGGCAAAGTTTGCTAAAGTTGGTTGGGATGCAATGACTGTTAACGGCAAGATTGTAGGTTATCCAGTAGCTATCGAAGCAGTAAGCTTGCTATGTAACAACAAGTTAGTTAAGAGCGCTCCTGAGAACTTCGAAGACTTAATGAAGTTAGGTGATACCTTAAAGAAAGACGGTGTTAAGCCAATCATTTGGGCATACACAACTCCATACTTCAGCTATCCTCTAATTGCTGCACAGGGCGGTTACGCATTCAAGAAAGTTAACGGTGCTTATGATGTTAAGGATACCGGTGTTAACAACGCTGGTGCAAAGGCTGGTTTACAGTTCATCTCTGACTTAATCACCAAGGGGTACATGGAGAAGGGTGCTGACTACGGTGTTATGGAAGCACAGTTCACCAAGGGTAAAGCTGCATGTATCATCAACGGACCATGGGGCTGGCCAAACTATGATGGCGCAAAGGTTGATTTCTCAGTTTACAAGTTACCTAAGTTAGGCGGTCAGCCAGCTAAGGCATTCGTTGGTGTAACTGGTTTAGCAATCAACGCTGCATCTCCTAACAAAGAGTTAGCAACTGAGTTCATCGAGAACTACTTATTAACCGATGAGGGCTTAGAGGCTGTTAACAACGATAAGGCTTTAGGTGTAGCTGCTTTAAACAGCTTCCAGGCTAAGTTAGACAAGGATCCACGTATTGCAACCACCAAGGAAAACGCAGTTAACGGTGATCCAATGCCTTCAGTACCTGAGATGAGCAAGTTCTGGTCATCATTCGAGACCGCTTTAAAGAACGTAACATCAGGTCGTCAGGGTGTTAACGAAGCTGCTGATACTGCTGCAAAGCGTATTTTAAGTGAATAATTTTTAACACGAACCCTCGGCACGAAAGTGCCGAGAGTTTTTTTTTATTTTTATTTTGGCAAATTAGGAATTGGGCATGGAACTGTCAGCAATGCATAATTTGAAACTAGGTCCTAAGTTTTTTATAAAATGGGCCGTAGTTGCAATAATTGTGTTAGTCAATCTGTATGCCGATATTTGCATGTATCTTAACGGAGATATTGCTTATCCTCTGTTAGATCTTGTGATCGTCGGTGTGGGTGTTTACGTTTTCGTAAGTAAGAAAATGTATGCACAGCGTTACGCTTTCCCAAGCGTTGCAGGTATGACTGCATTTATCATTTTCCCTCTAATCTACACAGTGTGGATCTCCTTTACAAACTACTCAGGAGCCCACGTTATGAATGTAGATTCTGCAATGGCTTTCCATCTGCAGAAGACTTACAAGTCAGAAGGTGGTGATTATTCTTATAAACTTTATGAGTTACAGGACGGAACTTATGACCTTGTTTTACAACAGGGTTCAACTGTTTATAAGAATGAGAATCCTTTAAACCTAGCTGACAAGAAGTTAGCTGAAAAAGCTAAGACTGGTGTAACAACTGATATTAACTTGGTTGCATCAGGCGATACTTCTGGTAAGTTAGTTGCAATGAAGAAGTTAATGTCATACAGAAATACCTTAAAGACATTCGTTCTTCATGTGCCAAATTCTGAAGTAAAACTATCAATGAGTGGTCTACGCTCATTCTCAGCTCAAAGTGAGAAGTTCAAGCTTCTTAAAAAGGGTGAAAAGGCTGAGAACGGTTATTTAGTAGACTCAGATTTCGTATTATGGGATAACGAAACTCATCAATTATTCATGCCAAATATGGATACTGGTTTCTATCAGTATGCTAATGAGAAGGGGGAATTATCAGGTGAAGAGTTCGCTCCTGGCTTTAAAGTAAATATCGGTTTAAAGAACTATATCAAGTTCCTATCAAACGAAAGCATCCGTATGCCATTCTTACAGATCTTCGTATGGACCGTTTGCTTCTCAGCAATTACTGTTTTAGGTACTCTTGCTATCGGTATGGTTTTAGCATGTCTGGTACAGTGGCAGTTCTTACGCTTTAGAGGCATTTACAGAGTATTCTTAATTCTTCCATATGCAGTACCATCATTCATTTCTATCTTGGTGTTCAAAGGTTTATTCAACCAGAACTTCGGTGAATTGAATGTGTTCTTAAATGCAATTATGGGTCCTATCTATGCAGCTTTTGGCGCACAGTGGTCTTCAATTGAGTGGTTCACTGACCTATGGGCAGCAAGAGGTATGATTTTAATGGTTAATGCATGGTTGGGTTATCCATACATGATGATCCTGTGCATGGGCTTATTAAAGTCAATTCCAGATGATTTATACGAGGCAACAGCTATCGAAGGTGCTTCACCTTGGGTAAACTTACGCCACATCACATTACCATTATTGATTAAGCCATTGGCTCCACTGTTAATTGCATCATTTGCATTTAACTTTAACAACTTCGTACTAATCCAGTTATTAACTGGTGGTGGTCCTGACATGATTAACGCTACTCAGGCTCCAGCAGGTTACACTGACTTATTAGTAAGCTTCACTTACCGTATCGCATTCGAAGGTGGTAAGGGTAACGACTACGGTCTAGCAGCAGCTGTTGCAGCAATGATCTTCATCATGGTCGGCTTATTAAGCTTGGTACAGTTACGTTTAACTAAGACCAGTCAGGTACAAGGTTAAGAGGAGACTGATAGAAAATGGCAATTGTTCAACCAAAATCATTAGTATACAGAAAAGCTCTGGCTCATATTTTTATCCTAGCTTTCCTGTGCCTAATCATGTTTCCTTTACTCATGATTGTGGCAATTTCATTCCGTCAGGGAAACTTCTCTGTCGGTGACATTATTCCAAAGGCATCAACCTCAACTTTAGACCACTGGCGTTTAGCTTTAGGTTTTGATGTTGTGAAGTTAAATAAGGTATCAGGTGCTACTGTTAACGTAATCAATACTGATGACGGTAAAGTAAAGTTCTATGTTACCTCAGAAGAGGATCCTTCATTCCATAACTTCGTAACAGAACCTTTTGCTGTATCAGATGTTCAGAACTTAAAGGATGACAAGACTTTAGCTGTTGAAGGTTATGCTGATACTTCAGATGCTGAAGACGTTACCTACGCAGACGAGAGCGCCACCAAAGACATCTGCAAGAACGTTGCTAAGAAATTAGTAATGAACTTAGGTGAAGGCGCTGATGCTGTTAAGTATGTTATTGACAGCAATGATAACGCAGGTACCTCTTATGGTGTTTACAAGGAGAGCATTATCCCTCCTCCATTCCCAGTTCTACTGTGGTTATGGAACTCAATTAAGGTTGCATTTATCACTGCATTCTTAATTATCTGTCTTTCAACAACTTCTGCTTATGCGTTCGCTCGTATGAAGTTTGCAGGTAAGACAGTTCTTTTAAACGGTATGTTAATTTTCCAGATGTTCCCTGCAGTGCTAGCCTTAGTTGCTATCTATGCTCTGTTCGATAAGATTGGTGATTACATCCCATGGTTAGGTTTAAATACCCATGGCGGTTTGATCCTATCTTACATGGGCGGTATTGCACTACACATTTGGACAATTAAAGGTTATTTCGAAACCATCGATTCATCTCTAGAAGAAGCTGCTGCTATCGACGGTGCTACACCATGGCAGGCATTTAGATTGATTCTATTACCTCTATCAGTACCTATTCTTGCTGTGGTATTCATTCTGGCATTCATCGGTACCATTACTGAGGTTCCAGTAGCATCAGTTCTACTTTTAGACATGAACGAGTTAACACTGGCTGTAGGTTCTCAGCAGTATCTGTATCCACAGAATTACCTGTGGGGTGATTTCGCAGCTGCTGCAGTTCTATCAGGTCTACCAATTACCATCGTGTTCTTATTAGCACAGCGTTGGTTAGTAGGTGGTTTGACCGCTGGTGGTGTAAAGGGTTAATCATAAGCATATAGCTTTAATAAACGAATTTTAAAAGAGAGTAAATCATGGCAGACGTATTATTAAGTAAAGTTAGAAAGAACTACAATCCTGCAATCTTAAAGGATACTTTACGTAACATTAACTTAGATATTAAAGACGGTGACTTCATTGTTTTCGTTGGTCCATCAGGATGTGGTAAATCAACTCTTCTGCGTATGATCGCAGGTCTTGAGGATATCACTGATGGTGATTTAATGATTGACGGCAAGAGAGTGAACGACGTTCCTCCATCAGAGCGTAACATCGGTATGGTGTTCCAGTCATACGCTCTGTATCCACACATGACCGTTTTTGAGAACATGGCATTCGGTCTGAAGTTAAAGCACATGGATAAGAAAGAAATTATCCGCCGTGTTGTTCAGGCAGCTGATGTTTTAGGTCTAGAAGCTTTCTTAGAGCGTAAGCCAAAGGCTCTATCAGGTGGTCAGCGTCAGCGTGTTGCTATTGGTCGTTGTATCGTTCAGAACCCATCAGTGTTCTTATTCGATGAGCCTTTATCAAACCTTGATGCTGCATTACGTGTAAAGATGCGTCTTGAGATTGCTAAGTTACATAAAGAATTAAATGCAACCATCATCTATGTTACCCACGATCAGGTTGAGGCTATGACCTTAGCTGACAAGATTTGCGTTCTAAGCCCATTAAAGGCAAACGCAGAGTCTAACTTAGAGCAGTTTGGTTCACCATTAGATTTATATAACCACCCTGTAAACTTATTCGTAGCAGGCTTCATTGGCTCACCTAAGATGAACTTCTTAAAGGGTGAAATCCAGTCAATTGAAGATGGCAAGTGCGTAGTTAAGTTAATTACTGGTGAGCGCATTACAGCTGCAGTTGATGCTTCACGTTCAGAAGTTGGCGCTAAGGTAATCTTAGGTGTTCGTCCTGAGCACTTAGTAGGTGCAACCTCAGAGTTAGCTGATGGCGGTAAGGTTCAGGGTAAGGTTGAGGTTACCGAAAACTTGGGCGCTGAGTTCTTCTTATACATGAACTCAGGTGCTTCAGAGGTTGGTAGCGACTTTACAGTTAAATCAGATTCAGAACTTGATGTAGGTCCTGGTGATGATTTTGTAGTAGGAATTCCATCAACAGCATGTCACTTATTTGATGCTGATGGTAAAGCATTCCCTCGTACCGGAGTGTACAAGAGAAGCTGATGACAGCAGTCTAATCTGTCTATTTGCCAATTTAGGGAGCCGCAAGGCTCCCTGCGTTTGTAGAAGATTAGCTATAAAGAATAAAAAAAAGAGCAGAGTTCAAAACGAATTCTGCTCTTTTTATTTTTAACTTAAGAACTCTTAAGCTGTAGTGTCGATGTTTGCACCTAAGGAGCCTTCTGCGTGAGCTACTGGCTGTACTTGAGGAGCTGCTGGAGCATTAGCCTGAATCTGCTGTGAAGTCTGCACAGCACCTTCAAGAAGAGCAAGAGCCATCTGACCCTGATTATCACTAGAACGCTTTAGCATGGCTACGTTTAAAGATTCCATTCCAAAGTTTGAACTAATTTCGCTCATGATTTTTCCTCCTACCTTCTAGTACTTATCGGCACTTTAACAGGTAAACTTAAATAAAACTTTCACAAAAC
>DKDL01000030.1 GCA_002449335.1 Succinatimonas sp. UBA6849
CCGCTATTTTGTGAAAGTTTTATTCAAATAATGATCCTTTCTTATTAAGTGATACGTCCATTGTTATTTCTTTAAAAAGAATGTCATGCAATTATGTGTCAAATCTTAGTAAAATCAATATAGGAACTCCAGATCTTGCTGACTACAATAAAAAGGATTTTATACACTGTTTTGATCCTAGCATTGATTCACTTATTATTAAAAAACAAGCCTCTGGCTATATTGCTAAAGCTTCATTCAAAAGAGGAAATTCAGCTGAAAAAGAAGCTATTCATACTTTGGAAAATCTAATTTCATCTGGAACAATCAAAGGTATTTCATTACTGTCTTTAGCTGTAACAACCTTAGAAAAAGGTGATTATCTTCTTGTTGATGATATTGAGGATCATCTTGATAAGCAATTTATAATTTTTATCTTAGAACTATTTACAAATAGTAATACTAATCCTTATGGAGCAAGCTTAATTTTTACAACTCACCATTTAGAACTTCTAAATGCATTTCAAAGAAAAGACAATATATATCTAACATCAAGCGATGATAGCAACTCTTTAGAACTCACAAGATTTGATATTAATAGAGTAATTACTGATAAGAACTTGAAAAAGAGCGATTTGATTTCATATAGACTGATGGCGCATTATGCACCTAAAAGTGTATCCTTTATCAAAGCTTATAAGCTGATTGAGAATCTTTTAGGCGGTAATAAATAAGATTCATCTTTGCTAAAAAACAAAACGCTTTCTATATTTCAAGAAAGCGTCATTTTACAAATATCCCCTAATTCTAAGTTTAGAGGATATTCAATTTAGTTTAAGTACTTTAATTAGATGTACTTGAACTTAATTTCAGCAATCTTCTTTGACCACTGCTCAGGTCCAATCTTATGGATTGAGTTACCTTCACTGTCAACAGCTACTGTTACAGGCATATCAACGACCTTGTACTCACGGATAGCTTCCATACCAAGATCTTCGAATGCTAGAACTTTAGCGGACTTAATTGCCTTAGATACCAAGTAAGCAGCACCACCGGTTGCCATTAAGTAAGCAGCCTTGTGCTTCTTAATTGAAGCAATAGCCTCAGGACCACGCTCTGACTTACCAATCATACCGTATAGACCTGTCTGTGAAAGCATGGTTTCAACGAACTTGTCCATACGTGTTGAAGTGGTAGGACCTGCAGGACCAACAACTTCGTTACCTACAGCAGGTACTGGGCCTACGTAGTAGATGAACTTCTTGTGGAAATCAACGCCTTCAGGTAGAGGCTTACCCTGAGCGATTAAGTCACATACTCTCTTATGAGCAGCATCACGACCAGTTAAGATAGTACCTGATAGTAATAAGGTCTCACCCATCTTCCATGAAGCAATCTCTTCTTTAGTGATAGTATCAAGATTTACTCTCTTAACATTAGCACTTGCACCACCGATTTCGATATCTGGGTAATCGTCTAATGATGGAGGAGTGAAGGTTGCAGGACCTGTACCATCTAACTCAAAGTCAATGTGACGAGTTGCAGCACAGTTAGGAATAATAGTAGTTGCTTTTGATACAGCATGGCATGGGTAGGTCTTTACCTTAACGTCTAGAACAGTAGTAATACCACCTAAGCCCTGAGCACCGATACCTAACTTGTTGATCTTGTCATAAAGCTCAAGTCTTAACTCTTCTTCAGCATTCTTAGGCCCACGAGCAATTAACTCCTGGATATCAATAGGATCGTTTAATGCTTCTTTAGCTAAGATCGCTGATTTTTCAGGAGTACCACCAACACCGATACCGATGATTCCTGGAGGGCACCAACCAGCACCCATTAGAGGGATCTGACTTAAAACGTAATCTACTACGCTGTCTGATGGGTTTAACATTCTCATGTGGGTCTTATTCTCAGATCCACCACCCTTTGAGGCAATAGCAACTTCAACCTTGTTGCCATGAACCATCTCAATATGAACTACTGTAGGAGTATTGTCTTTGGTGTTGATTCTCTTTCCTAAAGGGTCCATCAAGATAGACTTACGTAGAGGGTTAGTTGGGAAAGCATAAGCTCTTCTAGTACCCTCATCTACCATTTCCTGAATGGTCATGTCGCCTTCAAAGCGAACATCCATACCGATCTTAACGAAACAGGTTACTGCACCTGTATCTTGGCACAATGGACGGTGTCCGATTGCACACATTTTTGAATTTACTAAGATCTGTGCGATTGCGTTCTTTGCTGATGGATTCTGCTCAATTTCATAGGCGTGCTTCATAGCCTTTAAGAAATCTTTTGGATGATAATAAGAAATGAACTGAATCGCATCACAGACAGACTCAATGAAGTCAGCTGTCTTAATCAATGTTGTCATAGATGGTACTTTCCTTGTTCAGTGAACCGTTGTAGTCAGTTTTTATTGTGGCTACAGCTGTCTGCAACTGCCGATTTTAATTTCTGCCAAAAGCAGAGGCGGTTCGTTACCGCTAAAAACACTGTTGTATTGTTTACAACATTAAGAATTATAGCATAAATAGCATTTATTAAAGTGATAGCGCAAACGATTTACAAAGGTTCAACATACATAATTCAACCTACCTAATTCAACTTTCTTTTAAGCAAAATTAAACCTGAAAATTCAGTTTAAAATCAAAACAAGTAATGTCATTAGAGTAAAGTTTTATATAAATTTGAGTGAGTTTACGATTTTGCTCAAAAAATTGTCCATAAACTTAAGTAATTGTGCTGTATACCGTTATAATAACGAGAATGTTTCGGTTTTGAGAAGCGATTATGTTTATTACAATAGCAGTTATTTTTGTTCTTCTGGCAAGTTTCCTTTTAATCATTGTAAATATGTACAGTGATTATGTAGCTCGTCGTGAGCAAGATGCTAGACTTATCTCAACAAGAGCAAGAAACATCATCACTGAATGTGAAGAACTGCTTTTAAACCAAGCGCAGGTTGCTTTCTCAAAGACATTGGTTTTAGTACTTCACTACAGAATTATCAGAGCTTTAAGAAAAAGAGCCATTGATCCTAAAGCTCGAGATGAAGTAAAAGACAGAATTGCCAACGAAGAAAAGATCATTGCTGAGCTTAAAACCAATTATCAGGAGATGAGCACATTTAAAGCTCCTGAAAATGATGCTATGGCTATTGCTCAGCTTCGTGTTATCAGAAGATTACGCAGTATTCTAAAGTCTGAAATGACCTCTGGTATTCCTTTAAATCCTTCTCAATTAAATAAAGAAGATCGCCGTCTTTATATTCTTGTGCTAAAAGTTAACATTTCTAACTTAATTCAAAAAGTTTTTGAAATGAAAAGACTGCGTCAGGTTGGCTCTTGCAGACAACTTATTGATAAAGGCTTAAGTGTTATCAAAGCTTCAGGTGTAAAAGACGGTTGGCTTACAGAAAAAGAAGATCTTTTAACAAACCTTCTAAATGGCATCAATGCTGAAACTAAGATTAAAGATCCTGCCAAGAAAGAAAAAGCTGACGCAGATGGTCAGAGCTTAGCTGATAAGAGTGATCTTGATGAGATCTTTGGTGATAAGAAGAAGTGGTAATAATTGAAACTATTCTTTCTTAAATACGGTGAATGTTCATTCACCGTATATTTCAGCACATAGAATTTTGCTCTATTTTTAAACTTTCTCTAAAGCGACAATCTCACTATATGGTGACAAGGAA
>DKDL01000133.1 GCA_002449335.1 Succinatimonas sp. UBA6849
AAACACCTCCCTACTCGATAAATTATCCCAAAAGATTAGTTATCTCTCTTTGATAATAATTTTAAGATCTCAACATATAACCAACAAATGGTTACTAATAATGAGAATGCATTGTAGTACTCAAAGTACTTTGGTAAACCTTCATCTACGCTTACCTGAATGTTCTCAAAATCTAGAACTAAGCTGAATGCTGCAACAGTGCAAACTACTAATGAAACAATGATTGAGATAGGACCTGTCTGAGGAATTAAGTGAGCTCCAAAGATAGAGAAAATCATGTTTGCAATATAAAGAACGCAGATTCCACCGATAGCACCAGTGATAATTGAACGGAAACGCTGTGTAGGAACAATGATCTTAAACTTCCATAAAGCAAGCATAGTCATTACTACAACAAAGGTAGACATTACAGCAGTTGAAACAATACCGTGGTATTGAATCTCAAAAATGCCTGATAGAGAACCTAAAGCACCACCTTCTAAAACAGCATAGATTGGAGCTGTGATAGGTGCTGTAGTTGGCTTGAAGATAGTTACTAAAGCTACGATAAAGCCTAGAATTACTGAACCTAGCATTAAGCCGTTAGGTACCTGACCTGTAGCATAAACAGAGTTCATGGTGTAATTCATTGCAAAGTAGCCAATGATCAGGGTTAGTGCTACTAACACGATTGACTTGGTAGTAGTACCAGAAATGGTTGCACCAGCTTCAGTTCCACCGAAGTTGTATACACCTGCATTTTTTCTGATGACAGAGATGGCAGGATTTGATGATTGCATTTGAGTCTCCTTAAAAGAAAGCATAATCTGCGTAAATTTTGTTATTCTTACAGATCACAGACAGTAATGCATGAATTCTTGGCATTTATTTCACACATTCTAAATGTCATTATACAATACAACATTATCCTTATATAAAACTTAGTTCGATATATATTATTAAGTGATTGAAATAACCTAATTTGGAGCAGACATGGCAAGCTGGAAAGATATTATTGGACCATTAAAAAACACAGAAACCTTTAAACATGCATATGCTTTTCAAAAAGCTAGAAGAGAAGCTGGAATAGAGGTCTTTCCTCCTCAAAAGGATATCTTTAATGCCTTTGCCTATACTCCTTTTGATAAGTTAAAGGTAGTAATACTAGGACAGGATCCTTATCAGACACCTGGTTTTGCTATGGGACTGTCATTCTCAGTTAATGTTGGTATTGAGATCCCCCGTTCTTTGCAGAATATCTACAAAGAACTTACTACAGATATTCCAGGCTTTCAGGCTCCAGATCATGGCAATTTAATCCCATGGGCAAGACAGGGCGTGCTTTTATTAAACTCTGTTTTAACTGTAGACAGTGGAGAGTCCAATTCTCATCAACACCAAGGATGGGAAGAGTTCACTGACGGAGTGATAAGAGCTATAAATGATAGATGCGAGAATATAGTCTTTTTACTTTGGGGTAAACCTGCCCAGCAAAAAGGTGCGCAAATTGATCTATTTAAACATTGCGTTTTAAAGGCTGCACATCCAAGTCCACTTTCTGCAAGTCGCGGTTTCTTCGGTTGTCATCATTTTTCTGCTGCAAATAAGTATCTAATTGCCCATCACAAGAAGCCAATTGACTGGCAGTTACCATTACATTTGGATGGTACTGAAGAGCTTTAATGCTTGATTATTACAGACATTATTTAAAAAGATGTTTAATATAATATTTGTAATATATTCAATCTTGAGGGTATTAGGGATAAAAGTAAAATAATATGAAACCGGTTACAATGAATTTAAATATTATTTTTAAAATGTGATCTGTACATAATTTTATTCCGCAAACAGAAAATGTGAGAAATATCACATTTTGCGTAGGGTGATTTTGCTATTATGACGTTGCTATGTAGTTTAGATGGTTTTCATTCCCCAAATGAACCATTAAGATGATAGCTTTCATAAAGGTGAATTGACAGCTGTGTGCACTTCTTTTTCGCACACAGCCTTATTCTAAAAAATCCTTCCTTACAAATAATCCTTTGATTTAATTGAATAATATATAAAACAGTTTTGTTCCTGTTTTGTATTTTCTTGAGTTTGTTGTTGTTAACGTGTGTTTAATCTATTGTTAACAATTCTTTGATTCTTTTCACAACATTCAAAATGCCATTTTTAGAATAGAGCTTTTGGCAATTATGTGTGTAAATTGATCTATTTGCGGATAATTTTTGCAAAGTTGCGTTTACTAGGGTGGGATCTTTTAATTCACTGACTTTAAGGCACTCTCCTAGGTTGTATTTTCTGATAAGGTCGCATACTCCTTTTTGGTTGTCAGCAATCTCAACTACGATTGAAGGAATACCTGCTACATTACGCTCGGTGTTCATACCTCCTGCAGCCCCAATAGCGTAGTCAATTTTGGAGAAAAGATCTGGCATATCAGAGCAGTGTCTTTGTACTGTTGTGTTGGGTAAATTTTTTAGAAGCTCAACTATTTTGTCATGATCAGGATTGGACATGCCTGAGAGAATTGTAAATTCGTAGTATTTGTAAAGAAGTCCAGCTTTAATAGCTATGGCTGTATTAAGACAAGCATGGGCTGGATCTGAGCCTCCAAAGTTTACTAAAACACGTGGAAGACCTGAGATTGATGGAGTATGAATGAGATTCCCAAAAGCTTCTTTTACATAGTTATATTCTTTGCCTACACAGAGAATACAGTCTTTGTTTACAAGATGTTGGTACTCTTGAGGTTCTCTTAATACCCATGCATCTACGAGCATATGGCATTGATGCTTTCTATTAACCAGATCATCTATGACTACAACCTTTGTATAAGGGTAGATCTTTTCTTCAAAAGAACGGTCTAGATAATAATGATCTACGATACACAGAGCAGGAGATAACATTAGTACAGACTCTGCAAGATTTTCCTTTGGAGCAACTTTAATGGTAGAGAACTCTGTGCAGAGGGGGATGAGTGCACGAGATAGTGAGTCAGCAACTAAGCACAGATTGTAATCTTTAAAGTAATTTAAGATACTTTTAACTCTCATCAAGTGACCGGTGCCAATGATTTCATCAGCCTTTAGAACTGCCACTATAGTAGATCTATTCTCTGTCATATTTGTATTAAAAGTTATTTTAAGAACTAATCTAAATGTAAGGTTTCCACAGCTTTAGCCAGAGCACAAGCATAATCCCAATCCTCAGGAGTATCGATATCGATCACGCGGTGGCGAGGCATAGCATAGCCTAGAGACTGGTACCCATGAGAGTCTTCAAAACAGGATTGATCATAAAAATAGAACAGACCGCAGTCCTGGTAGCACTTTTGCAGATCCTGTGATCTCATAGGAGCATATTTAGGCTCTCTATATGAGAGAACACCATTGTCATCTTTTACAAAGGCTCTTTGGATAGGGAAAGGAAATTCACAAATACTGATAACTGACTTTGCCTGAGTCTTAGTCATTAAAGCATAAGCTTCCTGTAAATGCTTTGCTTTTAGCAATGGAGCGGTAGCATAGATACAGCAGACTGTGTCCAATGATGTAAATGAGTCTTTTAATCTTAAATAGGCATCTTTGACGACGGCAAAGGTACCAGTAAAGTCATCCGCTAGAGACTTGTCTCTTAAAAATGGAACTTCTGCTCCATATTCTTTGGCAACAGTTGCAATCTTTTCGTCATCAGTTGAAACTACAACTTTATCAAAGAGTTTGCTGTCAACAGCTGCCTTTATGGAGTAGCTGATTAAAGGAGCACCATTGAACTCTTTAATGTTCTTTAAAGGAATTCTTTTAGATCCGCCACGAGCTGGGATAACTGCAATTTTACTCATTTGATGATGCCTTACTTTATCTATATACCTGTAGTAAACGCTCGTTTATTTGATTAGAGCGTTACTCATTTAAGTTATCGACTACGCTTTGAAGGGTGGCTGCTACCATCTGCATATCAAGTTTCTTTAAATTTGGATATAAAGGAATTGATAGAGTATGTTTAAAGAAATACTCTGCACCATTAAGAGTTGGGTAATTTTTTAACTTTTTGTAGTATGGATGATCATAAATTGGTAAATAGTGAATTTGCACACCGATACCACGTGATCTTAAAGTTTTATAGACGGTATCTCTAAAGTCACCTTTGATACCTACCTGATACAGATGCCAGGAGCTAATAGATTCTGGAGAATCAGCCACAGGTAAGGTTAAATTCTCATTGTCACCTAAGAGATCCTGATAGTCTCTTGCTATCTCGCGGCGTTTTCTTAAGAACTCATCGACTTTAGCTAATTGAGAAATACCTAAGGCTGCCTGCAGATCAGATAAGCGGTAGTTAAAGCCTAAATCCTGCATTTCATAATAGTATGCAGGCATTTCTTTGTTCTCAAGTGCCTCAAGATTATGCTCAATACCATGAGTTGAGAATTTACGCATGGTCTTATAAAACTTTTCGTTGTTTGTAAGACACATGCCACCTTCTGCGGTGGTAATGATTTTAACTGGATGGAAACTTAAGACCGTGATATCAGAGAACCTGCATGAGCCTATCATGGTGTCATGATAGATAGAGCCAAAGGCATGAGCTGCATCTTCGATGAGGTAGAAACCATATTTAGCTTTAAGCGCGGCTATTCTCTCTAAATCCACAGCACGACCTGAGAGGTGAACTGCAACAACAACTTTAGGAAGTTTATGCTCTTTGTCAGCTTCAATTAGCATCTGCTCTAAGCAATCTACATCAAGATTACCGGTATATTTATCAACATCGATAAAATCTACATCGGCTCCCTGATAACGGGCGCAGTTAGCTGATGCTACAAAGCTGATGGCACTTACAAAGACCCTGTCACCTTTACCAACGCCTAAGGCAATCATCGCAAGATGCAGAGCTGAAGTACAGGAATTAACCCCTACAGCAAAGCTAGCACCAGTATAGGTGCAAACTTTGTCTTCAAATTCGGTAATTTTAGGACCGCAAGTGAGAAATGGAGAAGTAAGAACATCTCTTACAGCCTCCAGATCATCATATTCAATTGTCTGAGTGCTGTAAGGTATCATTTACTTTTCCTGCTTTTGTAAGAAGTCTTTAATTTGTTCGACGTTTAGGAAGTTAGGATTATTCTTTGAATTGTATTCAAAGCCAAGTTCAACAGTCTTTCCTGTTTCGCCTAACACTGTGGTCTTATAGCAGTCAGATGATCTGCTGTTAAAGGTAATTGAAGGGCGAATGATAAAGAAATCATTAAACTCAATTACATGCATTGAATCATCTTTAGGACACATCAGTTCGTGGATCTTTTCACCAGGACGAATGCCTACTTCCTTTTGAGGAATATTAGGTGCGATAGCTGTAGCTAAATCCACGATATTGATTGAAGGGATCTTAGGTACAAAAACTTCACCGCCGTGCATTCTGACTAAGGTCTTTAATACGAAGTTAACACCCTGTTCTAGTGAGATCCAGAAACGGGTCATCTTCATATCAGTAATAGGAATGAACTCTGCGTTTTCAGCTAATAACTTCTTAAAGAAAGGTACTACAGAACCGCGTGAACCTGAAACATTTCCGTAGCGTACAACGGCAAATCTGGTTCTGCCTGGACCTACTAAGTTATTTGCTGCTGTGAATAACTTGTCTGAGCACAGCTTGGTAGCTCCATAGAGGTTAATAGGATTGGCAGCTTTATCAGTTGAAAGGGCAACTACTTTTTCAATGTCATTGGCCATAGCGGCTTCAATAACATTTTCAGCGCCGTTGATATTGGTCTTAATACATTCCATTGGATTGTATTCAGCAGCAGGAACCTGTTTGATAGCAGCTGCATGCACAACAATATCAACACCTTTCATTGCAAGGTTTAGTCTTGTAAGATCACGAACGTCACCGATGAAATAGCGCATCTTACTTGAGTATTTAGCAAGTCGTTGCTGCATTTCATACTGTTTTAATTCGTCTCTTGAATAGACAATAACCTTCTTTACAGGGTACTCATCTAAGACAGTTTTGATGAATTTGTTACCAAAAGAGCCGGTACCACCTGTAACCAGAATTGTTTTATCTTTTAATAATTCTGAAATTGACTGCTTAATATCCATGACCAATCCTTAGTTTGAGGCTACGATGCCATATTTTTTCATTTTTTCAACTAAAGTTGTGCGACGTAAGCCTAATATTTCAGAAGCTTTTGCAACAACACCGTTACTTTGTCCTAAAGCTTGCTTAATCATATTGATTTCGATGTTTGAAACCATATCTTTTAAGTTAATACCTTCAGGTGAAAGTGTTGGCATGAAAGCTTGAGCCATGTCGTTTTCGCCTTCGATGACAGGAAGTGGAGGTAAGTCAATAGGCTTACTGTCAGCTTCCTCGACATCAAAGTCTTCCTGTACCTCGTCACCTGGCAGAGGTACAGAGAAACTGTCTAATAGAGCCATACGCTCTGCATATGGATCATCCTCAAGTTTACCGCCTCTGTAAGATACAGGTAGATCATCTACATCCACAATCTCGTTTGGATGCAGAATAAGTAGTCTTTCAACTAAGTTAGACAACTCTCTAACATTGCCAGGCCATGGGCATGACATGAGCTGCAACATAGCTCTTTGGGTAAATCTGATTGATGCTTTCTGCTCTTTACCATGACGATTTACAAGCTCCTGAACTAAGAGCGGAATATCATCAGTTCTGTCTCTAAGTGGAGGAGTATCGATTGGGAATACGTTTAATCTGTAGAAAAGATCCTGTCTGAAGGTCTTTTCTTCAACCATCTTCTCAAGATTCTGATGAGTAGCAGCAATCACTCTTACATCAGCTTTGATAGGTTTATTTGAACCTATTCTTTCAAATTGTCTTTCCTGCAGTACACGCAGTAATTTTACCTGCATCTGCAGAGGCATATCACCAATTTCATCTAAGAAAATGGTACCGCCTTCAGCTAACTCAAAACGGCCTTCATGAGCACTGATAGCACCAGTAAAAGCGCCTTTCTCATGGCCGAAGAGTTCAGATTCTAGTAATTCACCTGGAATTGCACCACAGTTTACAGGAACGAAAGCTTTATTCTTACGGTTTGACAGCTCATGAATAGCACGAGCTACCACTTCTTTACCAGTACCTGATTCACCTAAAATCAATACAGAAGCATCAGTTGAAGCTACCTGCTCGATTAAACGGCGAACATTAGTAATCGCTTTGCCTTGTCCTACTAGCATCTTGATGAGAGCAGCTGCACCGTCACCAGATTTCTTAGAATATTTACGCATAGTTCTAAATGACTGGCAGTAATGCAGAAGTGAAATGATCTCATCATAGTTAGGATCATTGCTGATAGTACCCATAAGATTTGAGCAGGTGCTTAAATCCTCTTTGCAGTTGGTGGTACATAAAAGAAAAGCAGTATCTTTGTGGTCTTTTAATAACTTTTTATACTCTAAAGAGTCAACATCACCTAGAACACAAAAATCTACATTAGAATCCTCTGCTTCAAAGTAGGATAAGCAGTCAGCTACATCACCACTCTGACAGACGAGTCCTAGAAATGAAAAGATAGTTTCTAGAGATTGTCTTTTCTGGCCGTCTTTTTCTAAGATCAGCAGATTTCCAGAAAATTTCATAATTACACCGAATGATTTACCACAAATAAAAGTAGGAGCACTTATTTTGGGGTAGCCTACTTTAATTATTAAACATGATTACTAGTATCATACTACATACAAAGGGTATCGACAAAATTTTGACAATATTTAACGATATTTTCTTAAAACTTAAAATAAATTTGTGACAGATGTTGTGTTCTTACTTATACAGTGCCTTAAAAATCGCATATATTTCGCTGTGTTACGTAATATGCGGATAATATAGTATACATAAATTATTTTGATTATATTGCTTTTAGTTACTGTCAAAAAAATGGAATAGAGTGAATTTTGTCTTGATAAAAGTAAAGTGAATTTTACAAAATTAAAATAAGCTAGCTCTTAGCTTCTACAAAGGCGCACAGTGGGATTTGAAGGGGCTGTTTATTAATGATGTAAAACAAAAAAGGAGCCATAAGGCTCCTTTTAAGATGGTATTAAGCTTTAGCTTATACCTTTAAGTGTTTGATGTGCTCTAATAGGCTATCTAATAAATCAACACTCTTTGCAACATCGCTGTTGGTATCCTGAACCTTTTCAGCGAAGGTCTTAGCAATATCAGTAATACCCTGCATATTTGAAGAGATTTCTGAAGTTGCTGTGGTCTGCTGTTCAGCAGCAGTTGCAATCTGAGTGATCTGACCGGTTACACCGCCTACCTGATCAAGAATTGACTGTAGTAGGTCATGAACAGAAGATGCCTTATCGGCTAATGAGTTCATATTCTCTAAGCTTGCAGACATTGAGTTGTTAGCGCTGTTAGCGTCAGCCTGAATCTGGGTAACCATCTTGGTGATTTCCTGAGTTGAGCTTGAGGTTCTTGAAGCTAATGCACGAACTTCATCTGCAACAACTGCGAATCCCTTACCAGCTTCACCTGCACGAGCTGCCTCAATAGCAGCATTTAGAGCTAACAGGTTGGTCTGAGAAGCAATGTCATCAATGGTGTTAACAATAGCACCGATGCTCTCAGCCTGATTTACTAAAGCCTGAATTAACTCAGCATCGCTCTTTGATTTAACTACCTGATCCTGAATACCGCTGATGGTCTCTTCAACCTGACTTACACCGTTGTTGGTGGTGTCATTTGATTCAGCAGCAGATTTAGCAGCGTTCTCACAGTTCTTAGCAATATCGTGAGTAGTTGAAACCATCTCGTTAGCAGCAGCTGCAACGGTTAATGATCTGTTCTGTGATTCCTGAGCAGACTCATTGATGTGATTAGTAGCTGAGCTGATATCATTGATGTTATCTTCAACAGCGTAAACAGTGTCTTTAATCTCAGCAACAAGCTTCTGCCAGGTCTTTCTCATATCTTCTAATGAGCGGATTAAAGTACCAAACTCATCAGTGCTATTAGTCTCTAATCTTTCAGCTAAGTTACCCTGAGCAATAATGCTGGTGTGTTTTACAGCATAATTTAATGAATTTACGATATATGCTGAGAACTTCATTGCAATTCCAACTGCTACAACGATAGCAATTAGAGTGATGATGATTGAAACATATAAAGGAGTGTCATCAGCAATCTCATTTAACTCTGCAGTAGACTTATCAATAATGTGGCTACCTAAAGCATATGAAACACGGCTTACAGCAATAAAGTTTGAGGTTAAATTATGTTTAAAGTAAACAGTAATTTCTTCTTCATTACCTTTCTTTAAAACTTCATAGAAACCAGGAATTGCATCAACAAATTCTTTTGATTTTTCTTGGATCTGAGTGATCTCTTTTGGATATAAATCACGATTTAATTTGTTAGCTTTGGTAACTAAGTCTGTAGCTAATGCACTAATTTCTGCTACCTTTGCATCATTAAACAGGCTCTTATCCTCAGATAGAGGGAAGATTGCATCATCTAACTTCTGCATTGCATTGTAAGTATCATCTACCTTTGAGTAGCTGGTGCCTACCATGTAGTGAATTGAGGAGATAACTGAGTGGTTTGAGAAAATAACTTTAATACCCACTAAGCCGACAAGGATAATAAATACGATGACGACTGCAAAAGAGAGCAACATCTTTGCTCTCACGTTTAGATTTGATGACATTTTTAGTTTCCTATGTAAGGTGAATAAAAATTTAATTCAAAAAAATTATCGACATTATACGCTTCAACTTTAAAAAACGATTTAAAAAAATATTACTAAATACTTTACTAAATAATAGACTAAAAAATCTAACTAAATCGAGTTTAAAAGTCTTACATATCAAATGCTAATAATTGGTTTCTTTAGTTTACAACAACGTAATTTAAATGCATTCTAGCTTCATCAAGAAGCTTTTGGGCTTTGGGTATATCGTTGATGCTAATTTTTTCGGCAAAATATCCTCCTATGCTAATACTTAGTTTAACGGCAGGATGTTGAGGTATTACAGTTCTTTGTATTTCAGCTCTGATTTCCTCTAGCTTACCTTTTAAAACAGGCTGTTTCATGCCGTAGAAAAAGATAAGAAATTTCTCGCCTTCTAAATAAATAATTGAATCTGTTTTTCTGACACACTTTTGCATGGTAATGCCAAGCGTCTTTAATGCAGCATCAGCAACCATTGGACCGTAGGTCTCTTTAATCTGTCTGAACAGATCTAAATCTACTCTGGCTATAGCAGTCGCTTTTTGAAGAGACTGTTTTTGATCGTCATAATAACGGCGGTTGTAACAGGTAGTAAGAGGATCACGGTAGTTCTCATCACTGTACTCATTAAACAGACGAATAAAATCGTTCTTACCAAAATCTTTAAACAGAGAGTCATTGTTAATCATTGAAACAGACTCTAGTACATACTCTTTACCTTCAATCAGGATGTACTTTGCTGTTACAAAAAAGATGTTCTGTTTTAAAAACTCAAACTTGTTAATCTGAGTTTTTTCAGTTAATGCTCTTTTGGTGATGCTGTCTGGGTTATTTGCCTCTTCACTTACAGGAACAGTCTTTAATTCACCATTTTCTGAGATGACAAACTTTTTATTAGCAGCAACATCTAAAAGACTCACGTAGGTGAAGATCTTTGATAACTGTTTTAAAAAGGGGATAATTTCAGCCTTTTTAAAAGAAATACTCTCTGACATATAAATCTGAATGTGTTTATTGTTTTTGTATTAACTTATGCTTTTTTTAATCGATCAGGTGTAATTAACAAGTGATCTTTGTAAAGTCAGTCAAGAAAATCTGACTAATTAGATTTACAACCAAATCTTTTTCAAGCATATATTATGTTGTGATACAGTAATTTTAAAGAGATCACATCCTTGTGTATTTTATCTTGAACTAATGCAAAATTTTTCTGAGTTTGTATCATATGTCATATTATATGAAAACGTTTTCATTTAGGTAAGCAATATGCGAAGAAAAGACAGAGAAATAACAGATTTTGACAAAATCGTTAAAGTTATCGACTCCTGTGACTGTTTTAGACTAGGTTTAATTGATGATGATAATCTGCCATACATTGTGCCTTTGAACTTTGCTTATGAAGTTACAGATGGAGTTATCTCTCTGTTCTTCCACGGTTCAAAGTCAGGTAAAAAAGCAGATATTTTAAAGGCAACACAGAAAGTGTCCTTTGAAATGGATACAGGTCATGAGCTCAAAGTAGGTAATGATAATCCTAGCTCTTACAGCTATTATTATGAATGTGTGATGGGAAAGGGAGAGGTTGTTGCTCTAGATTCATATGAGGATAAAGTTAATGCCTTTAAACTCATCATGAAAAAATACGCTCACAGAGATGACTTTTCATTTCCAAAGATCATGATGAAAGCTGTTGCAGTCTATAAGATTACAGTTACTTCATTAAGCTGTAAGGTTCATGCTAAGCCTTAACCTATCTAGAGCCAATTATAAAGTGTCTTCTTTACTCATCAGCTTAAACTATCTACTAAAAACAAAGGCTGCAAAAGCAGCCTTTGGATCAAGATTAATTTCAAGAAAGTTTAGCTTAATTTAATAAGTCTAAAAGTTCCTGCTCAGAGAGCTTCATAGCTTCAGCAGCTACGCTTGAGGTTCCCTCTAAGAAGTCAGCTGCAATCTCACGTTTTTTAGCATGCAACTCTAAGATCTTCTCTTCTAAAGAGTCTTTAACTACCAGTCTAATGACGTTAACAGGTCTGGTTTGACCAATTCTGTAAGCACGGTCTGTTGCCTGATCTTCAACAGCAGGGTTCCACCAAGGATCTAGGTGCACTACATAATCAGCGCCGGTTAAGTTCAAGCCCTGACCACCTGCTTTTAGACTGATTAAGAAGACATCTCCTTCACCTGCCTGGAACTCGCTTATAGCCTTAGCACGGTTCTTTTCTGTAGTAGAACCATCTAAGTACTGATAGCTAATCTTCTTTTTATCTAAAACAGCCTTAATTCTTTGTAAGTAAGATACGAACTGACTGAACACTAACAGTCTGTGACCCCCACTTAAAGCCTCATCTAGTAAGTCTTCAAATGCTTTAGTCTTGGAGCTGTCGCCTGCTTTTAACTCTTTACCTAACAGGGCAGGATCACAGCAGAACTGTCTTAACTTGGTTAAAGATGACAGAATTTGTAATCTTCTTTGACCTGCTTTGTTAGGTGCAAGCTTGTTCTTTTCTAACTCTTCTAGGGTAGAAAGTCTTAAAGCTTCATACAGTTCCTGCTCACGCTGTGTAGGTTCAACAGTGATTACCTGCTCGGTTCTAGGAGGTAAGTCATCTAGAACATCGCCCTTTAATCTTCTTAAAATAAATGGACTGATTAAGAGCTTTAACATTCTGTTTGCAACCTTGTTCTTATGAGCATCAGCAAAGCGGGTATGGAATGACTGCTTGGTGCCTAAAAGACCTGGATTGATGATGTTAAAGATACTCCATAAGTCATCTAAGTTGTTTTCAATAGGAGTACCGGTAAGCGCAAGTCTCATCTTAGCGTTGATCATGGTAGCAGTCTTAGCTCTTTGAGTTAAAGAGTTCTTTAAAGCTTGAGCTTCATCAAATACAGCCATGTGCCATTTTACTTTTGAAAGAATTTCAGACTCGATTGAGAACAGACCATAACTTACAATTAAAACTTCACCTGCACCTAAAGATTCAACAGTTTTGGCTCTGTCATCAGCTTCTTTAAGTCTTGATACCTTAAGATTTGGAGCAAACTTGTTTAACTCTCGCTCCCAGTTAGGACAAACAGAGGTAGGAGCAATAATGATTGAAGGCCCTTTTACTGCAATCTTAAGCATCGCAGCAATGGTCTGTACAGTCTTACCTAAACCCATGTCATCAGCTAAACATGCACCAACGCCCCAATGAGCTAGACGGCATAGCCATTCATAACCTTCTTCCTGGTAAGAACGTAACTGAGCTTTTAAGGTTTTAGGAACCTTAAACTCCATGTTTAAAGCTTCATCTCGCTTGGTAATTAAAGAGGTAACTTTATCGGTGAACTTACAATCTAAATCATCAACTAAGTCTTCAACCATCTTACCTGCCAGAGGGTGAACTAACAGTTCATCCTTTTTACCAGCTACTGTAAGAGCATTTAGTTTTTCTAATTTCTTTTTAAGTTCACTTGTAATGGCAACAAAGTGCTCATCATCAATCTTGATGTAGTTGCCTTTAGAATCATCTAAAGAGCGTAAGAGTGACTTTAAGGAGATGTACTTATCTTCACTTAAAGTTACGTTACCTGAAATAGAGAGGTAATCCTGAGCAGTGATGTCACCGTTTAATGAGAAGCTTGAAGGACTGATAGATCCTGTAACATACATCTTCTTGCCTTCATTCCACTCCATCTGACACAAGTCTTTGTGAGTGTTAATCTGCTCTAATAAAGCTAACATGTCTTCAACAGAATCAGTTGAATATACATATTCGCCTTCATCATAGAAGTCATTGAGTTTAGTTACAGCTTTAATTAAATCCTGTGTTGCCTGCTCTTCTTTAGAAAAATCTCTAGATGCAATTACAGGCATATTAGAGTCTTTTTGATTAAAGATAACTGAGCTTTCACCACTTGCAGGGATCTTGTAAGGACAAGAGGCATCATCAACAGGTTTAATTCTGATTTTTGCAGTGAACTCCTTTCCTG
>DKDL01000050.1 GCA_002449335.1 Succinatimonas sp. UBA6849
TTCTAACCGTGGAAAGTAGAGCCAACTTATGAAAAGACTTAAGCCGTTCAATCTGCTCTTGATAATTAGAGGATTCTTTAGTTCCACATTAAAATGCCTATTAAAAATAAAAAAGGCCCTTTACTGGTCCGCTGTACGACAGAAGTCGCCTGAAGCGCTAAAGGGCTCGATCACCTCTAATTGTAGATGTTTATTTTCTTTTTAACAACGTATTCTGTTGATCAACTTGACAATAGGTGACTTAATAATTTTATTTATCTCAATCAGCTCAACATTTTGTTATACTTGGCTCATTTTTTTAATCTATATAGCTAATCATATTTCAGTCGACTCTTCACCAGAATATGTTCATAAGCACTTTATGAACTTTAAATAGTTCTAAGGCAAAAAAGATCAAAAGTAGTTATTTTCTGTGCCTATCGAAAATTGCTACTTTTCCTTGAAGCAGAATGCGCAATATTTGGATAAAAAAATAATATTCGGCTAAAAATTGTTTTTCTGTTAGGTATAATAGGTGCCGACGGAGGTTCAAAATGAAAAAATCAAGTCGTTTACTTCATAACAACACTGCTGCAAGACGTTCACGTCAGCGTCAAATGTTTATCAAAGATGCTAGAGCTCGTCGTCAGGCTCGTCAGGAAGTTTTCTTTATTCAGGAAAAATCTTCATCATAGTTTTAGTAAGTAAAAACCTTCTAATAGTGTCAGCAACTGACACTATCTCAATAATGTTTTGCATTTCAGCTAAATTTGAAATGCAAAATTCAAAGTTGCTCCTGTATCCCCTTCGAATTAATCTTCAAAATTTTAGGCACTTTTCTTGCATAAATACTAAAAAAGTATGTTTACGTGGCAAATAACTGCCATCTCAAATTAATTTATGCAAGGAGAGATCTATGTACGGCCGTAACTTAAGAGCCTATCAGAAGACCACCGTCAACGCAGAAATTTCAGTTGCTGATCCTTATTATGTAACTAAACTGCTCTATCAGGGACTCTTTGAGCGACTAGCTCAGGCAAAAGGAGCAATTGAGCGTGGAGATCTGGCTTTAAAGGCAAAAAAACTATCTACTGCTACTGCAATTTTAGAAAATTTGAGAAGCACCCTCGACTTTTCTCAAAGCAAGTCTATTGCACAAGGCCTTTATGACATATACTCATACATGATTGATCAGGTTGCTGAAGCGTCATTAAATTTGATGACACAGCCTATTGATAATGCAATTAGAGCTTTAATGCCTATTAAAAAAGCATGGGATTCTATCCCTGTAGCAGCACAACAGGAAGCTGCTTCAAAGAGAACTCAAGAGCAGTTAAATGTTGATCTCAACCATGCTGATAATATGGCTAAAGGCAGCGTATAAAGGCACTACATGACTTTACAAGAAATCATAAGGCGAATTACAGAAGCTGAGAATTCGCTTTGTAATGAACTAAAAAAAGATGACTTAGGTTTTTCTGCTGATTATCTTAGCTATACTCAAGAGCTTTTACAGGAACTTGAAAAGATTAAGCCAACTTTAAGTCCTGAAGAATTAGAAACAGCTAAAGAGTTTGCTAAAGCTTATGCTGAGCACATTAAGTCTCAGGTAAAAGAGCTTGCTGTTGAAAGAGCTAAAGTTGGAGACGAGTACCGTAAGGTAAAAGCTCGACACAACATCAGTAACAAGTATGTTTCATTTAAGAAGTTTGCAGAAAACCTAAAATAGAAGACCTATAAAAGTAAGGTAGCATATAACAATAATCAGGATGAGATATGGAAGATCAGAAAAAGAATTCTCTTTTGGATGACGATCTGTCTTTAGAAGAGCTTGCCAAAAGTTTTGACAATATTGATATCAATGATCTTGAAAAGATTCAGGATCTAGCCAAGCTCCAACAGCAGATGAACGATTTTCTCATCGACCGTTTTGCTACCAATATTGAAGCTTTCAAAAAGTATATGCCTGATATTGGCAAGTTCTTTGAGCACTATAAGCCAAAGAGAACAATTGAATTCTTCTGCATGCCAAATGGCATTCCAAATCTTTATTTTCCTGATACCAATGAGTTTTTCTACAAAACAGCTGATCCATTTAAATTATGTGAACAGCAGATTGTGCAGATCTTAGAAAGATCAAAGATCCTGCAAACCCGTTATGGTCATGAATCTGATCCTTTTGGTCAGTTACATTTTAAGTATTTAAATACTTTAGTTACTTTAGAAGAAGAAATTGAAAGAGATAAAACTCTTTCTCCTTTAAAGATTGGATCAGTACCTAACTGTATGTTCTTTGGCATAGGTTTAGGTTACTCATTAGCTTATCTTTATGAAAGAGTTGAAGTAGCTAACCTTATCATTGTAGAACCTGATCTTGATGTGTTCTTTGCCTCATTACATGCCTTTGACTGGCAGAACTTATTAAAGTTCTTGTTTGAGAACAAGTATGCTATCAACATTATGTTAGGACAGACTCCATTCCAGTTTACTCAAGATCTGTCAAACTTCTATTCAAAGCATGGTCGTTTCCTGTCATCCTCATGGTTAGGTATCGTGCACTATGCCTCACCTGAGATTAAAGCAATTGCCGATGTTGCAATGCGTGATTTAGATTCTGTACATGCGGCAATGGGCTTCTTTGATGACCATTTGTTTGGCGCAAGCCATGCCTGTCATGCGCTCTTAGACAAAAAGAACTTTGTTTTAAGACATCAGACTTTAGATAAGAAATATTCAAAATTACCTGTATTTGTTATAGGCTCAGGTCCATCACTTGATAATGACATTCCATTTATCAGAAAAAATCAGGATAAAGCTATTATTGTAGCCTGCGGTACTGCAATTGATACTCTGTACCATGCTGGTATTAAACCTGATTTTTATGCATGTACTGAAAGAACACCTGAAATTAAGGAAGCTTTAAGTGTAATTCCTGATGAGCATTTTTTAGATGATGTGATTTTGCTTACAGGTGATGTAATTCATCCTTACACTACAGCTTTATTTAAACATACAGCTATCTTTGGAAAAATTGATGAGCCATTCTATAAGTATGCGCTAGCAACCATTAAAGAGACTAGAAAAGTGGGCTTCGTACAGCTGATGAATCCTCTTGTAGGTAACATGGGCGTATCTGGAGCTCTATTCTTAGGCTTTAAAAACATTTATATGTTCGGTCTTGATAATGGTAAAAAGATTGACTCAAGTGCTATGCACTCAAAGTACACTACTTTGTATAACGAGCATGGCTGTTCAGATCATGGTGGCAGTTACACTACTAAACAGCAGGGTAAAGGCAACTTTGGTGGACTTGTAGAAACAGGTTACTTCTTTGCCCTCTCAGCTCGTAACATGGGTTATGTAATTCGTAACCTTGAAGAAGAACGTGGCAAATTAAACTGCATTAACTGCTCTGATGGTCTTTATGTTGAAAACACCACTCCAATGCATTCTTATGATCTTGATTTTAAGAAGTTCAAGAACATTGACAAGGAAACATTCCATAAATATATCAACGAAGTTAAGACTGCTCCTGTAAAGGTTACACGTAAAGAGCTTGAGGATATCTTTAATTCCGACGTCTTCAATGAAATCGTAAACAAGGTTATTGATAAGTTAAAGGCTCGTCCTAAGACTCGTTTAGAGACCATCTTAATGATGCAGGACATCTCTGAGTTCTTATGTGGTATTGAGTTACAACCTCAGCTTTACTTCTACGGCAGCTCACTGCAAGGTTCAATGCAGACCTTCTTTATCGTAGCTTCACGAGTTCTTTACAACAGCTCTGATGAAAATGAATGTCTAGAGCAGTGTTACAAGATGTTCGAGGTTATCTCTGAGTTCTTAGAAGAAACTAAGACTATCTTCAAGCACATGCCTGACTTTGTTATCGGAGAGCATCGCAAGTTCTATCCTGATGGCAAGGTTGGTATTGATTACCCTCTTTGCAAGGCTCCTGTTCTGCCTCCTGAAATTCATTTGAGAAAAGCCCAATATGATGATCCTCAGAAGGTCTTTGAAAAGCGTTATGAATAGTTAAAGCTATTTACAGCAAAAAGAGCTGGCACATATGCTGGCTCTTTGTGTATAGGCAAATCCTACCATTTAAGACTGCACCATCATTTCTCAATTTTGCCCCATTAAGTTCATTTTAAAGTCAATTTGCCACTTACAGGAGCAATTGAAAAAGTGGCTTTAATTCCTCTCTATACTATTTAAAGTTTCAGAATTTATAAGAGGTTGTTATGGCTTGTTTTACAGCTTGTGTTGCAGAGGCAATTGTAGCTTACGGTGTCAAGAAAGTAGTTGCTAGCAGTAAAAATACAAAGGTAAATAGTTTTGCACCTAAATTACAGAAACTGATTAACCTACTGCTGTCAGGTTCATTCTTACTGTTAATTGAGCATGTTTGGCATGGTGAGATTGTGCCTTTCTACCCATTCTTTACGGCAGCAAATGATCCTGAAAGTACCAGAGTGATGTTGCATGAGATCTTAACTGTTGGCGTATCTATGGATTTAGCTGTAACTGCCGTATGGTTTGTAGCTTATATTCTAGTACCTAAATTTACACATAAAGAGGTACTAGATTAATGTGCCTTTTAATTACAGCCTTAGCTGCTATTGTATGTTTTTACCTTCAAAAACAGTTTTACTTTGATTTAAACAGACTTACTGTAATGTTCTCTTCAGCCACAATCATGTGGATTGTCGATTGTGCTTTTGCAAAGTTCAATGGAGAGGATTTCTTTGATATAAGTTACGATGATACTTTATTGGGAATCACAGTAGTCTTCTTGGCTATTGTTTTAGATCTTATCTTAAGACTTCCAAGAATAGTTGCTAATTCTTAGTTATAAAAAATTCCATGATTCTAAACGTGATTAGCTAAAAATACTAATTCACGGTTAGAGTTTTTTTCTTGTTCTCTTCTTTGCTCAAAGTCTCTAAAATTTCTTTTTAAATAGCTCACCAGTTATCACTTTATCTTATTTTAACCTTTCTATAATTTTTATTATGAGCAATACATCAATACAAAAACATTACTATTGCAAAAAAAAACAATATACTAAAATTTAAACAAAGAGCGATGTGAGGGATTGTCGTTATCACATAAGGGATGAACGGTAGCAATTCATTTAAATTGTACACAGCCACTATCTAATTGTTACGTATAGTTAATTACTGTCTGACTGGTACAAACACATTATGTTACTTGGACCTATTTGTTTTTTATTTCATGAAATTGTAATGGTGTTTTTTATGAATTCAGAATTACTAATACCAAATACAGACAACTTTAGTGCAATCTTTAATAACGAAAGCCACGCTATGGTTACATGTATGGGCTCTTGCAGAGGCTGTCAGTGTCGCGTAAATCCTTTTAACAGTGAAGATATCTTTGAAGAAGAGTTTCTATACGCACCAACAGAAGATCAGTTCAAGTCTATTTTAGATCCTGATAATTCTACTCCAATGCACATCACTGGAGGTTGTCCTTGCAATTGTACATCTTGCAATTCATGCAGATGCGATTGCAGAGTTGGAAGAGATTTCTTTGAAGAGCTTGATGCTGTTTGGGCTTAATTTTTTTCTTGTGAATGCTGCAACAACACAAATAGACAAGTTTCTAACACATTAGCATGAAGACGTGCATTGTATGAATTTAGTTGTAGCTCTTTTCCAAATGAACCAGCTTACTAGCTAGTTCTGCAATAGATAAGACAACTGATATGACGTTTTATTCGTTGTATCAGTTTTTTTTTGCGAGATTTGATAAATGAATAACAAACCTGTTTTTTCTAGATATACACATGAATATGCAAAAGAAGGAAAAGTTGCATTATTTAATAGCCTTCGCTTAAGACCTGTTTTCATTTCACAACGTTTGTATGATCTTGTTAAGAGTTATATCAATGAAGGAAATAACAATTTATCTGAAACAGATCTGTCATTGGCTAAATCAACGGTTGAGGAATTAAAAAAGCAAAAAGTCATAATTCCTGATGAAAAATATGACGACATGGTTATTGATAGATTCAAAGCTATCACAGGGAAACCTGCAATTCGCGTAACATATTTTATTATGACAGATAAATGCAATTTCAATTGCTCATACTGTTTTATGATGAAAGAGCAAGAAAAGGGACATTTAAAGAGGCTTGGAAAAATGAAACCTGAAGTGGCTAAGTTAGCTTTAAATACCTTTGCTAAATGGTCTTATACCAATGATGAAGACGATAGAATGATCATTTTCTATGGAGGAGAACCTTTATTAAACTTTCCTATCATAAGGCAGATCGTTTTAGACGCTGAGAAGTTAAAGGAAGAGGATAAATTAGCAAAGGATACAAAATTTGCTATCGTTACTAATGGCTCACTGTTAACAGACGAAATTGCAGTCTTCATGAAAGAACATAAGATAGGAATAGGTATATCAATTGATGGAGATTCTTTAGTTACAAACTCTTCAAGAGTTTTTGTAAATGGAGAGCCTACATTTGACAAAATTATGCAGGCTATCGATACATGCAAAAGAAATGGTTGCGATGATTTTTCATTATCAGTCACTATCTCAAAAAGTTGCTTAGAGAACTTTGGAAACACTATTGATTTCTTAGTAAACAAAGTTGAAAGCAACAATATTGGTTACAACATATTGATGAATTTAGATGGAGATGAAAAGGAAAGCGAAGAGTACGCTATTGCTGCATCAAAATTCATTATTAAATCATTTGAGATCTTCAGAAAAAAAGGAATTTACGAAGATAGAATAATGCGCAAAGTTAAATCTTTTGTAGATGGAAAAGTTCATCTGTTTGACTGTGCTGCTTGTGGCGGAAATCAGCTTGTATTCGCACCTGATGGTTCTATTGGCATATGCCACGGATTTTTAGGCACAAAAAATTACTTTTCAGGTTCAATTTTTGATCCTGACTTTTCTCCAGAGAAAAATCAAGACTTCCTCGAGTGGTCAAAAAGATCCCCTGTAAATATGGAAGAATGCCAGAATTGTCCTGCACTTGGAATTTGTGGTGGAGGATGTCCTTTTAATGCCTATCAACAAGAAAAGAGTATTTGGGCTTTAGATAAGCGTTTCTGCATACACGCTAAAATGACTTCAGAATGGTTAATTTGGGATTTATACCAGAACAGCAACAAAGAAAACCAATAAATTCTCGAATTCAAAGGGGGCTTTCGCCCCCTCGTATTTTATTTAGATTTCTTAACTTGAGTCTTAGGATCAGCCTTCTTTCTTGGACGTTTAGCAAGAACTAAACCTGTACCTTCACGCTTTGCCTTAGCAATAGCTTTACGCTCTTCCTTATCCTGCTTAGCATCTGCTCTTGCCCACATTCTCTCGTTAGCTAGCTTACGCTTTTCAGCTCTCATCTGAGACTGGGTTTGACGCTTTTGAGCAGGCTTCTCATTAGCAAATGGGTTTTCGCCTTCTTTAAAGTCGATGATCACAGGTGAACCCATGATGTTTAAAGCCTTACGATAGCAGTTAATGATGTAACGCTTATAAGCATCAGGTACCTTTGATACCTTATTACCATGAATAATGATTCTAGGAGGGTTATAACCACCAGCATGAGCAAATTTAAGCTTAATTCTGCGACCACCAGAAATAGGTGGCTCGTGCTCTTCAATTGCAGCTCTTAGAATTCTATTTAACATAGAAGCTGAATGACGGGTTGTAGCACCAATATAAGCTTCATCTATAGAATCAAATAAGTTACCTACACCAGTACCATGTAAAGCTGAAATGAAGTGAACTCTAGCAAAGTCCACAAAGCCTAAGCGTGCGTTTAACTCAAGCTTAATCTCATCTTTTACAGATACATCAAGACCATCCCACTTATTTACAGCAATTACTAAAGAACGACCTGATTCTAGAATAAAGCCTAGTAATGACAGATCCTGATCGGTAACATGAGATCTTGCATCGATAACTAATAAAGCAACGTTACAATCCTCAATTGCCTTTAGAGTCTTAACAATAGAGAACTTCTCAATTGCCTCTGATACCTTACGACGCTTTCTCACACCAGCAGTATCAATAACAATATATTTCTTATCATCACGCTCTAGAGGAATATAAATAGAGTCACGGGTAGTACCAGGATGGTCAGCTACAATCACACGCTCTTCACCTAACATACGGTTAGTTAAAGTTGACTTACCTACGTTTGGCTTACCTACAATTGCAATCTTAATAGGCAGATCAGCAAAAGGAGTATCTTTGCTACTGTCACCGTTTTGACCGTCGATATCCTCGCCTTTCATTCTGGCGCGGAATTTCTCTTTATGCTCGTGCCAGTCAAAACCGCCACCGACCATATCAACAGGAACGTTATCTAAGAACTGATAACCTTCTTCCCATTGAGCTAATTCTTCTTCATGAGCCTTTCTTTCGCGCTCTTCTAACTCTTCAGGAGTTAAATCGCAATCTAGAGGACCTTCTTCTCTTAATAAAGGAGCAATTACATCTTCTAGAACGTTGGCTACACCACGACCATGCACTACAGCTGTAGGATAAACTTCACCTAAGCCTAAAGCATAGAACTCAGCACCTGCAGTTTCTGGATCAAGACCATCAACCTTGTTTGCGATGATGGCGCACTTTTTACCAGAACGGCGAATGTAATCAGCAACCTTATAGTCACCAGGTAAAAGACCTGCTCTTGCATCTAACATGAACAGTACTAAATCGCACTCATCAATGGCCAATAAAGCCTGATTGGTCATGCGAGATGTAACTTCTTCAGGTTGATTGGTGGCATCCTCTGCAATGCCACCTGTATCAATAATCACGTACTCACGGCCTTCATATAAAGCACGACCGTACTTTCTATCACGGGTTAATCCCGGAAAATCTGCAACTAGAGCATCTCTAGTCTTAGTAAGTCTGTTGAAAAATGTAGATTTACCAACATTAGGGCAACCTACTAAAGCAACTACTTTCATTAAACATCCTTGTAAGGGTGGCTTACTATAACGTCAAAAGGGGGCATCCCCCCCTTTTTTACACAATGGACGAATCATGCTGTTTCACAACAGTATTATTCAGAGTCGTCCTCTACATATTCTTCATCTGAGTCAGACTTAATACCACTGTCAGGCATTAAACCGTAACCTGATAAAGCTTCACGTTTCTTCTTCTCGTACTCAGCAACTCTTCTCTCGTACTCAGCTTTCTGTCTCTGGTACTCACGATACTGAGCTTCAGCTGCACGCTGTTGAGCTTCAATCTGAGCTACGATCTTACGAGCTTCAGCACGACGCTTCTCAAGAGCTTCTTGAGTTACTCCTGAACCTACAGCATTAGGAGACATTGCCTGAGCTGCAATTAAAGCTGCAGTATTGCCGGTTACCATCTCAAGATCTGTATAACGTTTCTTAGGAATTACGATATCAATTGGATCGTAATATAAAACTTCAACAGCACCTGATGATGAGTAAACAACCAAGCAGTTTCCTGCTACAAGAGGAGCTACATAAATTGGAGAACTTGAAATCTGAATCTTAGACTCAATCACACCGTTGTTAAGATTCATAAAATACAGATAACCTTCAAGATCACCTACCACAGCATAGTTACCGTAAATAGCAGGAGCTGTTACATTACGATAGCTCAATTGTGGATTTTCCCAAACCTCAACATTGTCTGAACGGCGAACACAGTATACATGACCGTTGTCGCCTGTTAAAACAAAGAAATTGTCATCATAGGCAATATCTTTTGAAGAGTGGTATGCAAGTTTACCTTCAACTGTTTCCTTTTCTAAAGAATACTTCACGAAACCTGAATTATATGCTGTTGTGTACATATAATTGCCAAGTAACAGTGGAGTTGAGGAAACATCAGACATTCTATCAAGATCTGAGCTTCCGTTATTCTCGCCTACTACAACCTGATTTAATAAGTAACCATCGTTCTGGCTAATCATCAGTACTCGACCTGATGGAGTACCTAAGATAACTAACTCATCACCGATTGCTACAGGGGTTGCCTGTGATCTTAAATGCAGAGCATTATCAGAATCACCAGATACCCATAAGCGAGTCTTCTTTACAAGGTCAAAAGCCGAAAGTTTACCTACAGCATCTAAGACAAAGAGCTTGTCACCGCTAGCTGAAAAAGCTGGACGTGTTACAATCTCTGAGCCTAAATAATATTTAAAGTAAATAGAACCGTCTTTTCTATTTAAAACATAGATATAACCGTTCTCTGAACCTACGGCAACAAAGGCATCTGAAGCTGTCATTCCACCGTTTAGTCTTGCTGAACGCTTGGTATCATTCTCTTCTTCATCTGACAAGTCTATCTGCCACTGTTCATCACCGTTACGAACGTTAAAGGCATAAACCTTACCGTCACGTCCTGCAATAAACAAAGTCTTACCATTGATACATGGTACTAACTGTGAATAGAACTTATCTACACCTTGTGTAGACTGAGACCAAACATATTCTGGCTCAAACTGATTTTTGACTTCAGGAGATTCAACAGGAGCGAACAAATCCTTATTGGAATTACAGCCTGTATTCACTAAAGCCAGAGCTGATAAAGCAAGCACGCACAACAGCTTCTTTTTCAACATATATGTCACCTTATTATTTGCCGACGGCTATTTCTTAACTGTATTAACAGTTAACTCTTATTTTTTAATTTCTGAAGCAGAAGCTGCAATCACTTCTTCTAGTTTCTGAGCTCTCTTAAAAGCAGGCTCATCACCATCTTTTATAAGATTATCAAACTTCATCTGCAACAGAGGGCTAATTGCGATCTTTTTGCTCTCGCTTAAATCTAAAGCTTTCTTATAAGCATCATGAGCCTTATCAAGTGAATTCTGCTCAAAGTAGATATCACCTAAAAGCTCCTGTTTTTCGATCTCATAAGCTTCTGACTTTACAGAATCCAGCTCTTTTACAGCCTCATCATATTTCTTCTGTTCAGTTAAGATCTGAGCTGCTACTAAAGTTGCGTTTGGAGAAACTAAATCACCACCGTTCTTTTTAGCAAACTGAGCATTCTCTAAAGCCTTGTCATAGTTGCCCTGTTTAGCTTCGATTGATGATAAATCTAAAGCTAATAAAGAACCGTAGATATCCTCGTGTTCTTTGATGAACTTCTGTGCATCAGCAGTAGCATTAGCTGGATTTAAAACTAGCTTAGTCTGTAGAGTTGACATCTCATAAGCATACTTTGCTGAAGTGTCATTCTGGTATGACTGGTACTGTCTGTAACCTACCATTGCACCAATGGCAATAACTACACCAACAGTTAATGAAAGCCAGTTCTCATGCCACCATTTACGGACGACTTCCTCTCTCTCATGATCGTCTGTTAAAACATCCATCTTCTATTCCTTTTTAAGTATGAATCGTAATTTATAAATCTTAGTTAACTATTAGACTGAGTTATCTTTAGCCTAAGATTGCCTTAATTGCGTCAGGAGCCTTATCTAAAGGATATTCCTGCTGCACAGCATCTTTATCTGTCATGTTCTTAATAGTAACAGAATTATTAGCAATTTCACTCTCGCCAATGATAACTGCAACCTTAGCACAGAATTTGTCAGCTTTCTTAAACTGTTTCTTGAAATTACCGCCACCGCAGTGATTCATTACAGCAACACTTGGTAAAGACTGTCTTAAGAAGTTAGAAACTTCTAACATTCTCATTTCAGAACCATCACCTGAGCCTACTACGTATACATCTACATTTGGCTTTGGAGCTACCTTTCCTAAGGTTAATAACAGTAGGATCAATCTCTCTAAACCTAAACCAAAGCCTACAGCTTTAGTAGGTGCACCACCTAACTGCTCAACTAGACCATCATAACGGCCACCGCCACAAACGGTACCCTGAGCGCCTAGAGCTGTGGTTACCCACTCAAAAACAGTTAGATTGTAATAATCAAGACCACGTACTAGTCTATCATTGAGAACGTACTTAATACCTAAATTATCTAGGAACTTGCGTAGTCCGTCAAAATGAGCTTTGGTCTCTTCACCAAAATAGTCTGATAACTTTGGAGCATCTTTTAAGATCTCAATGACCTTTTCGTCTTTAGTATCTAAAACACGTAAAGGATTGGTATGAGTTCTTCGCTTGCTGTCCTCATCAAGATCATCAAAATGAGCTTCTAAGAATTTAACTAATGCTTCTCTGTAAGCTGCTCTTTCCTCAGCTGAGCCTAAAGAGTTTAGCTGTAACTCTAACTCATTCTCGATACCTAATTTTTTCCAGATTGAGTAGGTTAGTGCGATTAACTCTGCATCAATATCAGGACCGTCTAAACCAAATACCTCAACGCCCATCTGGTGGAACTGACGGTATCTGCCCTTTTGAGGTCTCTCGTGGCGGAACATAGGTCCCATGTACCATAAACGCTGTTCCTGATTGTATACAAGATTATGCTCAATGCAGGCTCTTACGCATCCTGCGGTACCTTCAGGACGTAATGATAAATGATCGCCTGATCTGTCCTCAAAAGAGTACATCTCCTTTTCTACAACATCAGTTACCTCACCAATTGCTCTGCAGAAAAGTTTGGTCTTTTCAACAATTGGCATACGTACTTCGCTATAGCCATATGAAGATACAGTTTCACGTAAAACTTTTTCAACCTGCTGCCATACAGAGGTATCTTCAGGTAGAAGATCGTTCATACCTCTGATAGCTTGAACCATAAGTGCCATAAAATTATATTTTCCTTTACTTATTAAGGCGCGCTCTCACACGCTTTTCAATTAAATCTACTGCTTCTGCGCAAGGGATCTTGCCCATCATCTGACCATCTTCATAAACAAGACAGCGATCGTTTGCTGCACCACATACAGCAATATCTGCATGCAGGGCTTCACCTGGACCATTAACTACACAGCCCATAACTGCAATTTTTAAAGTCTCTTTGATGTCACTCAAACGCTTTTCAAGCTCAGCAACAGTTGAGACTACATCAATACCTCTACGGCCACAGGTAGGACATGCGACAATTTCAACCCCGCGAGTACGTAGATGCATACTCTTTAAAATTGCCCAACCTACTTTAATCTCTTCGACAGGATCAGCTGCAAGTGACACTCTTAGAGTATCGCCTATACCCTGCTTTAGTAACCAGGAGATACCGATTGAGGATAATACAGTACCGCCTGTAAGACCACCTGCCTCAGTAATACCTAAATGCAGTGGAGCATCAGTCTTTTTAGCTAACTGCTCATAAGCACTGACACACAGGTTTAATTCAGATGCTTTTACAGAGAAAGCATAGTCTTCAAAGTTGTGCTCATCTAAAGTAGCAGCAGCTCTTAGAGCAGCCTCTACCATAGCATCAGGACATGGAGCACCGTATTTTTCAATCAAATCTTTATCTAAAGAGCCTGCGTTTACACCAACTCTAATTGGCAAACCATAGTCTTTAGCAGCCTGACACACAGCTTCAATTTTCTCATGAGAACCGATGTTGCCAGGGTTAATTCTCAAAGCAGCTGCGCCCTTTTTAGCACATTCAATCGCAATTCTGTAATCAAAATGAATGTCAGATACGATTGGCACATCAACGCTTTTTACGATTTGCTCGAAAGCATCAACTGCCTTTAGGGTTGGCACTGTTACTCTTACTATATCAGCACCAGCACTCTCTAAAGCTTTAATCTGAGCTACAGTTGCAGCGACATCCATGGTATCGGTTGAGGTCATAGACTGTACAGAAATAGGAGCTCCGCCTCCAACTAAGACAGAGCCAACTTTAATCTGACGACTTTTACGTCTTACAATCTCACTAGCTTTCCATTCCATGAGGTTTTACCTTAACGCTGTGGCAGAGTATAGGTTACCTGTGATGAATGAGGAACTGATACTGAAGCGCCTCTATAGGTAACTCTAATCTTTGAAGAATCAGCTACGCTTACTCTTAAAGGAGGAATACCCATAACCTTGATGGTCTGTCCTGCCTTAAATGAACCTTCTTTTAGAACTTTGCCAGAACCTGTGATCTTTAAAGACACATCAGATAGAACTTTAACAGTTACGCTGTTAAGACTCTCTAATGGATCAACCCTGCCTGATAATCTTACAGATGATGATACATCTCTTAAATTAGCTGATAGTTTTACAGCCTGAGCTGTTGTGTTTTCAACCTTAGGCTCTGTCTTAACCTGAGCTTTAGGAGCCTCAGTTACAACAGGCTTTCTGTCAGTTTCTACAGCAGGTAGAGTCTTTAAAGCTAACTTGTCATTGCTTGACTGCTTCTTAGTTGACTGAGCGCTCTGTGTACCTAGCTGTACAGGCTTTAATGAATTTTCCTGTGCAGGAGGTGCTTCTTCGATGATAGTGCTTTCACTCTTGTTGCCCATCATCTTTTTAGCAGCTTCACCTTTAACCTGTAAAGATTCACTGGTATTAGCTGAGGTTACAGTCTGCTTTGACTGGTTCTGCAAACTTATGATCTCGTTTGTATCAAGATCATTTGCCTGAGCCTGCGCCATCTGAGTATTGATATCAACAGCTGGAGCTGGAGTTTCTTCTAGAACGTTGGTCTTTACCTTTGAATTTTCTGTATCTAAGGTTAAGCTACCGTCAGTATCCTCTTGAGCCTGAACGTTGTCTTCAATTACTAATGAACCTGTGCTCTTAGCTTTAGATGAGCCCATCTCAAAGGCGATCACGCCAACAGCGATAATTGCTACTACTGCTAGACCTAAAACAGCAAACAAGAATTTCTTTGAAATCATGCCAGAGTTGGATGATTTTTGTAAAACTCTAGCATTTAAAGCCTGAGTCTGTACTGTCTGCATTACCTTGTCTTTATATAACTTTACAAGGTAGTCAGGATCGATATTAACTAGCTTTGCGTAATTAGCAATATGAACTGAAGCAAATGGTACAGCTGTAGGCTGATTCAATCTGTCATGCTCAAGATCACTTACAGTGTTGATTCTAAGATTTAAGCGTCTTGATACTTCGCTTAAAGATAGACCTAACATCTCTCTTGCATGCATTAAGATTGCACCGGGACAATTTGGAACTTCATTGTCTGCAAGTGATGGTGCTACAGGGATCTTGTCAGGATCGTCATCAACATTTGAAACAATCTTTTTCTCAGAGCTAAAATCAGGTGCTTTTTGGATTGAATCAGCATCAACCGTATCTGTTGCAGATCCTAAATCAGGAGTCTGAATATTAGTTGTAACATTCTCAGCTGCTGGAGCATCAACCTGAGCATTCAATGGTGAAGATGGATTCTCTTTTAAAGCCGATTTTGCTTGCTCTAGAGGAGACACTGACATAATAGACTCTAAATCCTGCGCACTCTTAAAAGCTGCATTTGACTCAACTTCAATCTTTTCATCAGGAATGTTATTTTCTGATGAATTGTCATTAGTTAAGTTCTCTTGAATGTTAAGTTCAGGTTCAACTTTTGCTGTATCCTGAGCTACATCATTTTTTAAATCGTCCATAATTGGCTCGCTTGCCTCTTTTTGAAGCTGGGCTTGTACTTTGGATCTATCTCTGTTTCTAATTGCTCTCAACCTTTTTGAACTCATTTTTAGTTATCGCCTTGTTCTATTTATATTTCTTTGGCCTGAATTTTTTGTTTTGCCAGTTTATCTTTTACCTGACCTGCAAGTTGTCCGCAGGCAGCTGAAATCTCATCACCTCTGGTAGTACGCTTGATTACAGTAAAACCTGCATCAAAAAGTACTTTGTAGAATCTGTCGATTCTGCTATTTGAAGGTTTCTTGTATTCTGAATTCTCATGCTCATTAAATGGAATTAAGTTAACTTTACATGGAATAGTTCTTAATAAATTTACAAGCTCATGAGCTTGTTCAGTGCTGTCATTTACATGATCAAGCAAAACATACTCAATAGTCACTCTGCCACAGTTAGCATTTGACTTATCTAAGTAGTTTCTTACAGCATCTAATACTTCAGCAATTGGATACTTAGTATTGATTGGTACTAATTCATCTCTTAACTTGTCATTTGGTGCATGTAAAGATAAAGCTAAAGCAACATCAAGTTTGCCTGCAACTTTATTTAACACAGGAGCAACACCTGATGTAGACACGGTTACTCTTCTCTTTGATAAAGCAAAGCCATAATCTGAGAGTAATAACTCACAGGTCTTAGTTACATTTGCAAGATTTAGTAAAGGCTCACCCATTCCCATCATTACAACGTTAGAAATTGGCTTTTGCTCCTGGTTGTTACTAAAACCTACACGAGTAGAAGCTCTAAAGACCTGACCGATGATCTCATTTACGGTAAGATTACGATTAAAGCCTTGAGCACCGGTTCTGCAGAATGAGCATTTCACAGGACAGCCTACCTGAGTTGAAATACATAAGGTATTTCTATCCTCTTCAGGAATTAACACGGTTTCAACTAACTGACCATCACCAATATCTAAAGCCCATTTAGTGGTACCATCAGCTGCTTTTTGTTCAGTTACGATCTCAGGTGCAGTAATTACGCACATTTCCTTTAATTTGGCACGCAGATCTTTTCTAAGATTAGTCATCTGCTCAAAGTCAGTTACACCGAACTGGTATATCCAACGCATGATTTGTTGCGCTCTAAAGGACTTCTCACCTATAGACTCAAAGAATTCCTTTAATTCTTCAGGTGAGAGGTTCATTAAATTAATCTTATCTGTTGCCATGTTCTTTTATATCTCGTTTTCTTTTTTCAAATCTCATAATTATATCAGTATAGACACGATTTTTCGCAAAATGACGTAGTAATTATTATCCATTTATGATGCTATTTAGCCCTTAAAGAGTTATTGTCTTTAAAGTTGTCACTAGATGATTCCATTTGTGCAATGGACTTTCTAAGTCTTTCCATATTTTCTTTTGAATAAAATGGGTCTAAAGAAATCTCAAATGGTATTTTCTTTTCATTACAAACTTTCTTTGCAAAGCTTATAAAAGCAGATTTTATTGAGAGTCCCTGAGCTTTACAAACAGCTTTAAACTGCTTTTTAATGAGCTATCTAGCTTAAAACTTACATTCACAGTCTTAGTCATAATAACCTCTACAAGTAGAATATCTTAGTAAGCCATAACTGAGCTTCATAGTAAAATCATGTATCTTTAAAAATCATAGTTAAAGAAAAATTACAAAGTGCAAAAAAAGCAATTTTCAAGTAAAAAGAGTTCTTCTAAAGCCAATTATTTTAAAACTATGACATAGATTTGATGTTTATTCTCATTTCTTTGACAGTAGAAAAATCAAAACTACTCTCAATATATAAGAATAAAAAAGGAGGGGCTGGCTGTATGTTTAAATCACCTTATAAATATAAAGCTTCATCGCAAAAGAACAGCTGTAATGAGAATAACCTTTGGAACGAAGTTTTAACCCAGTTTCACAACCTGCCCGAAGAAAGGCAGGATGAAATCATGTTAAGAATTTACAAGAGGGTCTATGCTCAATCACAGCATCAGAATAAACACTATTCAGTGCTCCTGCATGCTAAAGTTTGACGTTGTCAGGTAAATTTCCGGTATCAATTAGAGCTGATACAAACTCAGGCAAGGTCTTAGATGCTTTTCCGTAAATTCCACAATTAAATTGAGAGCCTACAGCTGATTGTGACAGATTAAATTCGATGCAAGCAGCACCAGAGGCTCTTGCAACCTGACAGAATCCAGCAGCAGGGTATACCACGCCAGATGTACCTATAGATAAAAACAAATCACATTTTGAAAGCAGAGTTTCAATTTCATCCATCTGATAAGGCATTTCACCAAACCAGACAATATCAGGACGCAGTGACTTGTGGTGGCAGAATTTACACTCTGACTCAACACTAGAATCCTCATCGAATGGATATCTCTTATTGCAATGCTCACAGAGAATACTCTTTAACTTGCCGTGCATGTGAATGATCTTTTGAGAACCAGCCTTTTCATGCAGATCATCAATATTCTGTGTCACCAGATTTACATTAGCACCATACTTTTCTGAATACTCTTTTTCTAGTCTTGCTAAAGCTAAATGAGCTGGATTTGGCTTTTTATCTAACAAAGAGCGACGCATCTTGTTATAAAACTCATGAACTTTAGTTTTATCTCTTAAAAAACCGTCATAGGTTGCCACATCTTCAACTCTTTCCTGTTCCCACAAACCTGTTTCTGATCTGAAAACAGGGATACCAGACTCTGCTGAAATACCAGCACCTGTAAGAATGACGATATTCTGATACATATTAAGCTCCTTATAAAAGCCTTTAGCCTTCTTCGACTTTGTTTCACAATTATATGCAATTAAACTGCATCAGCGTAAATATAAACAGCAAAAATGAAGAATCTCTATACAGGTTGTTCTATATTTGATGTAGTTCTATATCTGTAAAGAAAACAAGACTGTAAGTTATCTAAGAAAGGTTAGTTAAAAAAGGATCTGACAGTGCAGATCCTCTTTATTATTACTCACAAAGCCAGGTAGCCAAACCTAGGATGGTGCTACCGGTAGGACCTGCAGCTAAGAAAGGAGAACCATCTGGTAAGTAAGCAGATGAAAGATCGATATGTACCCAAGGTGTGTTTTTATCGACAAATTGCTCTAAGAAGGAAGCAGCTACTGATGATCCTGGAGCACCTTCACCGTGACCTGAATTGGTAACTGTAGCTCTTCTAGAGGATAAGAAACGTCTGTGATATGGGGCTAAAGGCAACTGCCAGTACATTTCACCAGTCTTCTCAAATGCTGATACCAAGCTCTTATCAAGTTCCTTCTCTTTGGTTAAAACCGAGAACATATCACGGCCTACAGCTATTTTTGCAGCACCGGTTAGAGTTGCCATATCAAGGATATATTGAGCTTTATCTTCGCTTGCCTGTAAAAGGCCATCAGCTAGAACCAATCTGCCTTCAGCATCAGTGTTGTTAATTTCTACAGTAATACCATTAGGATAAGTTACGATGTCGCCTGGCAGCATACCACGGCCTGAGACCATATTCTCTGAGCAACACAGGTATAGTCTTACATGCTTTTTAATACCAAGTTTAGCTGCTAGAGTTACAGCACCACACAGGTAAACTACCGCTGTCTTATCAGTACGCATAGTCTCCATGTACTTATCAGGCTTTAATGAATATCCACCTGTATCAAATGTAATTCCCTTACCTACTAATGCAACTTGTACAGGAGAATCTTTCTTACAGCACTTTGGAACATAATCGATGATGCCCATGCATGGCTCTTCATCTGAAGCAAAGCCTACGGCATTCAGACCTGCATATTTTTCAAACTCAAGAGCACCACGCTTAATTAGCTTTAATGAAGCGCTATCTCCTTGCGCATCAGCAGCTTCCTTTACTAAATCAAATAAGACATTGATAACTTTTTCTGGAGTTGAGATCTTTGAATCACTGTCAGCGATTTTTCTAAAGATACTTACAGTATTAACAGTCAAGGCTACTTTATCTAGGACAGCCTGAGCTAAATCATATGATACGGTGTAATCATGTTTACCGTCATATAAAGCGGTTAGAAACCAGTAAAGATCTAGTTCTGACAGAGCAACATCTGACTTTAAAGCAAAGTTATAGAGCTTTAAAGAAGCGATAGTCTTAGCTGCAACCTGATACCATTTAAAGTCTGTTGCATTTACAAAAACGTCATAACCACCATTTGCATTTGGAGCAAAAGCGCTGTCTTTTGAAAATGGAACTTTAGCAGTTCCTTCTTTTAAGGTAACAGCTACTAATTTCTCATTAGCGCTTGCGTTTTGATTATTACAAGTAAATAGCTTAAACATGTTTACCTCACATTCCACATTGAACCTGCTGCAACAAGTTTTGGAACTTTTGTAGTAATTTCATTAATTAAAACATCTATATCCTCATCTTTGGTAAATCTACCAAAAGACAGTCTTAAGGAAGCTCGAGCTTCATCATCACTAAGACCTATAGCTTTTAGAATATAAGAAGGCTTTAAGTCGCTTGAAGAGCAAGCTGATCCTGTAGATGCAGCAATATTGGATAAGGTAGGTAAGAGCATATGACCATCTACACCATCAAAGCTTATGGATAGAATATTAGGTAAGTTATGCTCCTTTGAGCCGTTTACAATCAGACCTGGTACATCTTTTATACCATCTAAGATCTTCTGTCTTAATTTTTCAAAACGAGCTTTGTCTGTTTTAGCTTCGCTTTTTAAGATCTCAAAAGCTTTACCTAAGCCAGCGACCTCATGGGTAGGAACAGTACCACCACGTAAACCTTTCTCCTGACCGCCACCATAGATTTGTGCAAATAAAGGTACATTTGAAGCCCTTCTTACGTATAGAGCACCAACACCTTTTGGTCCGCAAACCTTTTCAGCTGTTAAAGAAACCATGTCAATGTCGCTGTGATCATAGTCCATCTTCAAATAACCAATACTCTGAGCGGTATCTGTGTGGAAGAAAACATTATGCTTTTTACATACAGTAGCGATTGCATGGACATCGCTAATAGCCCCTAAAACAGAGTTTGCCTGAGCAATTGAGACTAAAAAAGTGTCATCGTCAATTGCATCTTCAACCATTTCAGGAGTGATGATGCCTTCTTTAGTTGGGGTTAAATAGGTTACCTTATAACCATCTTCTTCTAAAAGTTCACATGCCTCTAAAATAGCCTTATGCTCAATTTTTGAGGTGATAATGTGACGTCTTGTATCACCTTTTTTAGCCAAGCCTTTGGCTAAACCAAAGATAGCTAAATTGTTACTCTCAGTAGCACCTGAGGTAAAAGTAATCTCCAAAGGAGATGCTCCAATTAAAGAAGCTACCTGCTCCCTTGCGGTCTCCACAGATTCAGCAGCTTCCCAACCGTAGACATGATCTTTTGCATGAGGGTTTGCAAAATGCCCCTCAATAGACATACATGAAACCATGGTATCTATTACTCTTTTATCAGTTGGAGTTGCAGCTGCATAATCAAAATAAACTGGTTTTGTCATAATGATTTTTGATAGTGATTTATTTAATGTAATAATGTGAACAGTTGTAATAATGTTTTATAAATCAAAACACTACTATTCTTTAATATGAGATAAAGCTAAAGCAAAAACTGATTCAACATGAGAGTCATTTAGAGCATAGAATACCTTTCTTCCATCTCTTTTAACTCTTACAAGTTTGTTAATTCTCATATAAGCTAATTGATGTGATACAGCAGATTTGCTCAAACCAACAAGAGTAGCTATATCGCTTACGCACAGCCATTTGTGTAAGAGCATGGCATGAACCATATTTAATCTTGTAGGATCAGATAAAGCTTTGAAGAATTCACTCATCACCAAAGCATCATCTGAAGCTATCATTTGTGATTTGATGTTATCTTTTTGAACATCATCTAATTCAACAGCCTTTTCATGGCTTAAGTCAACTGAATGGTCAGCGCCACAGTTGCATACAGGACAACCTGAGATTTTCTTTTTATTCTCTGCCATTGTTAACCTCTTACTCGTTCTCGGTATCTTCTAGTGGAGCTACTTTTAAGAGATTATACTTTCTCTCTAAAGCCTGCATTTCAATATAAGCATTTCTATATTCTAAAAAGCCATACTTACGTGTAGATCTGCATAACTTAAAGTAATCATAAGCAAGCTTATCATTACCATTTTCTAAGGCTTTTTTGCCAACATAATAATAAGCTTCGCAAAGATGTTCCTGGAAAAGATCTTCATCGTCTTTAACTAAAAGCATATCTTTGAAGAGCTCTTTTTGTGACATTCTACCTAAATAGTAAAGAACTAAAGCATCTCCCCAAGAGTCTTTTCTTTTAGCAGTCTGGCCTTTGATATAGTTTTGTTCAAGATTTTTTAAAGCCTTTTCTTTACCGATAACTTTCTCTTCAACAAAGTACATAGAGAGCATTCTGTAAGGATCAGTAGGATCTGTGTTAAAGAATACCTTCATATCATCTACAGCCATCTTGTAGTGACGGGTGTAGTACATTACAAAAGCACGATTTAAATATGGATAGGTGCTGGCCTTTTTCTTATCTAACTCAATGGCTGAATCAAAGGCATCGCAAGCCTCAGCAATTCGACCTTCTTTAAAGAAATAGATACCTAAGAGCTCATATGGACGGGCAAAGCCAGGCTTATTGACAATAGAATTCATGAGCATGAATCTTGCCATTGCCTCAAGTCCTAAATCGTCATAAACGGAGCCGACCTCATAAAATAGCTCAGCCTTATCCTCAGCTGACTTTGCGTCTGATTCTAAGATCATTAACAGATTAGTCAGAATATTCTGTTCACGAGTTAAGCTTTTTTCAGAAATAGATGCAGTGTAGACATATTCAGAAGGAACAGTAATCGCCCCTTCAAGATCTAATTTAGATGATGAAGTGAAGTTTTGGCAACCTGTTAAGGCCATTAAGGCAACAAGACCCATACCTGTTGCTAGGGAATGGGTCTTTAAAAATCTAAACATTATTTATCTTATTTTCTGTATCAGTCCATGGTTTCATAACCATCTGACTCTTTCTTTTCGACCTTTACAGGAACTAAGTTTTCTCTCTTAATTCCTAAGATTAAAGCCCAAGTTGAAGCCACATAGATTGATGAAATAGTACCAAATACAATACCAACAAACAATGCTAAGGCGAAACCATAAATCATTTCACCACCAAATATCATTAAAGATATAACGGTGATAAGGGTTGTGCCTGAGGTGATGATGGTTCTTGATAAAGTTTCTGTAATAGAAATATTGAACACATCATACATAGAGGTATTACGAGGTAAGTTAACTGCATTTTCACGGATACGATCGAACACCACGATCTTATCGTTTAGTGAGTAACCTACAACGGTTAAAACCGCAGCTAATACAGTTAAGTCGTATTCAATCTGCATTACAGAGAACACACCTAAAACCACGATAACATCGTATGCCAGAGAAATAACCGCACCAGTTGCCATACGCCACTCGAAACGGAAGGCAACGTAAGCTAGAATTGCAATTAAAGATACAACGATAGCTAAGATACCGCTTTCAACAAGTTCCTCACCTACAGCAGGACCTACGTACTCAGAACGGCTTAATTTTACGTTCGCATCGATAGTTCTTGAGGCTGCCATTACTTTGTTAGTAACAGTCTGCTGGTCTAAGCCCTCTTTAGGAGCAACTCTAACCATCACATCTTTTTGAGAACCAAAGTGCTGTGTGGTACCTACGATGCCTTCTTTAGCATAGGCATCTTTTACCTGATTAAGATCAACACCATCTGTGTATTCAGTTTCAACCACAATACCGCCGGTGAAATCAAGACCCCAGTTAAGGCCTTTTGTACACATAGCGACAATGCTTCCGATTACCAAGGCAATGCAGATTAACTCTACAGTGCCCTTGATCTTCATAAACGGAATAACTGTACCGTCTTTAATAAACTGTAACATGAACTTGTCTCCTAAATGTACAGCTTCTTAATGTTACGTCCGCCGTAGATGATATTAACTACAGCACGGCAAGCTGTAACAGCAGTAAACATTGAGCTTGCAAGACCAATCATCAGTACTAAAGCGAAGCCCTTAACAGCACCTGTACCTACCATGAACAGGATCAAAGCTGTGATGAATGAGGTAATGTTAGAATCGGCAATGGTTACGAATGCTCTAGCATAACCTTCATTGATAGCCTGCTGAATCGGTCTACCATGTCTGATTTCCTCACGGATACGCTCGTAAATCAGCACGTTAGCATCAACTGCCATACCCAGTGTTAACACGATACCTGCAATACCAGGTAAGGTCATGGTTGCACCAGGAATTAAAGACATCACACCTACTAGCAGTACTAAGTTAAAGAGCAGAGCTAAGTTTGCAATTAAACCGAATGACTTGTAGTAGATAATCATGAAGACGAACAGGAAAGCCACGCCGTAGAGCATAGCCTTTAAGCCGTTTTCAATATTCTGCTGACCTAATGAAGGACCGATGGTTCTTTCTTCAACAATCTGAATAGGAGCAATCAGAGCACCAGCTCTTAATAACAGAGCTAGGTTATGAGCTTCTTTAGGTGAATCCAAACCAGTGATTCTGAAGTTTGAACCTAAACGTGACTGAATGGTTGCCACGTTAATCATTCTTTCAATCTTCTTGAACTTAGGCTTGTAGTTAGGCTCACCAGGTTTTGGAGCATTAGGATCGGTTGATGGAACAACTACATATTCAATGAAGTTGGTACCCATTGGCTTACCAATATTGTCTTTAGTGAAGTTAGACATAATGGTACCGCCACGAGAATCTAAGCTAATATTAACCTGTGGACGACCGTTTTCATCAGCGCTTGAGCTTGCATCAACAATATGATCACCAGTTAAAACAACCTGCTTTTGAACTACTACAGGATAGCCCTTAGCATCGTTGATAACCTCAGTACCAGCTGGTACGTGACCTGCAGCTGCTGCCTGAACATCAGCATTTGAATCAACAAGTCTGAATTCTAGGGTTGCAGTTGCACCTAAGATTTCTTTTGCTCTTGCAGTATCCTGAACACCAGGTAGCTCAACTACTAATCTGTCAGCACCCTGTCTTTGAACTAAAGGTTCTGCTACACCTAACTCGTTAACACGGTTACGGATAATATTGATGTTCTGATCAACAGCATTAGTACGAACTTCTGACAGTTTTGCAGGAGTCATTGTTGCTCTTACAAAATACTTGTCACCGATATCCTGTGATACCACTGTAAAGTCCTTGTGGTTGGTCTCAAGAACTTTTTTAGCATTGTCACGAGTCTCTTCGTCTTTGAACTCAACTAATACGTAGTCGTTTTCAGCCTTAACTCCTGTCAAACGGATACCACGATTACGTAGCTCAGTTCTAAAGTCGTTTGTAAGCTGAGTTCTCATCTTCTTCATAGCTTCTTCCATGTCAACTTCCATTAAGAAGTGAACACCACCACGAAGATCAAGACCTAACTTTAATGGATGCATACCAATTGCTCTCATCCAAGCTGGAGTTGCAGGAGCTAAGTTTAATGCAACCACATAATTCTCACCTAACTGCTTGGTTACAATTTCTCTTGCAGTTAACTGTGAATCGGTATTGTTAAAACGGATTAGAAGCTGGCTGTTCTCAAACTCGTAGTTACCTTCAAGGTTCTTTGCATCTAATGAAGCTTTGATTGAATCTACTGTTTTCTGATCGAGTTCGGTGCCGTGGCTTCCTGAAATCTGCAGAGCAGGATCTTCACCGTATAGATTTGGGAGGGAATAGAAAAAACCAATGGCAATAATTAAAAATACCATTATGTTTTTCCACAAAGGGAATTTGTTTAACACTGTTAGCTACCCTCAAAGTAAAAAAACACAAAGCTACCGGTTAAGGTAGCTTCATTTATGGATTAAAAATTATTTTGAATTTTTAGGAGCACTTACAGACTTGTCTACAGCAACAGCCTCTAAAGTTCCCTTTGGCAGAACTGCTACAACATAGTTGCGCTTGATCTGCATTACAACACCACTAGAAACAGAAACTAAAACATATTCCTTGTTGTCTGGTAGCTTAACAATACGGCCAGCGATACCGCCGTTAGTTAAAACCTCATCGCCTACTGCTAAGTTATCTAATAACTTCTGCATCTCTTTACGCTTCTTGTTGTTTGGACGCATAAAGAAGAAGTAAACAGCGATCATACAGATGGTCAGCACAATGATCATACTGAAATCACCCTGCTGTGCTGGATTTGCAGCAGCATCAGCTGCAAATGCGGTTGGAATAATGCTCATATTTTTTTCCTGTAGTTAATAAAAATATCAAAGATAATTCTTTGAAATCATGCAGATTTTTAAATTTAAACTGTCTTAAAAATAAAGATCTGCACTGACATAAATTGGTTGTTAGAAGCTAAATTTAATCTTAAAGATTAATCTTATATCACTAGCTTTCAAACAGACATCACAAAAGTATATCACAGTTTATGCACAAATCTATTCATGCGCAAAATTGTCACTTATACAAGCTCTGGATATCCGTAAACTTTATAAAACTCTTCGGCAAACTGCTCTAGACGATCTTCTTCAATAGCCTTTCTGATATCTGCCATAAAGTGCTCATAGAAATGCAGATTATGGATGGTATTGAGCTGAGCGCCTAAGATCTCATGACATTTATCCAAATGATGTAGATATGCCTTAGAGTAATGACGGCATGTATAGCAAGAACAATTCTCATCTAATGGAGAAGTATCCATTGCATACTTACTGTTACGAATTCTTACTACACCTTTTGATGTAAACAGGTGAGCATTTCTGGCGTTACGTGAAGGCATTACACAGTCAAACATATCAACGCCGTTTAGGACACCTTGCAGAATATCAGCAGGAGTACCTACGCCCATTAGATATCTTGGTTTATCCTCAGGCATGTTTGGTGCAATATGAGATAGAGCTTTATACATTACAGGCTTTGGTTCGCCTACAGCCAAACCACCTATGGCATAGCCTTCAAAACCAATTGAAGTTAAGCCATTTAGAGACTCTTCTCTTAAAGCTTCATCTGAACCGCCCTGAATAATACCAAACAGAGAGTTCTGATTACCCAAACGCACAAATTCATCCTTTGAACGCTTTGCCCAACGTAAAGATAATCTCATGGCACGAGCCATTTCTTCACGGGTAGCAGGAAGTCCTATGCACTCATCAAACTGCATCACAATGTCTGAACCTAAAGCATACTGAATCTGCATTGAAACTTCAGGAGACAAAAAAAGCTTAGAACCGTTAATAGGATTTCTAAAATGCACACCTTCTTCGGTTACTTTTCTAATATCTGATAATGAAAATACCTGGAAGCCACCTGAGTCGGTAAGAATTGGCTTGTGCCAGTTCATAAAATCATGAAGATCACCATGAGCTTTAATCACATCGCAACCAGGTCTTAACCACAGATGGAAGGTATTACCTAAAAGAATGTCAGCACCTAACTCTTCAACATCTTCAGGTCTTACACCCTTTACAGTACCTAAAGTACCTACTGGCATGAAAGCAGGAGTTCTTACCACTCCTCTTTCAAAAACCATCTGGCCTAATCTTGCCTTGCCACAACGTTTTTTCAGTTCAAACTTTAACTTCATTAAGTTTTCCTTTAAAAGTAATCTATGATCTTTTCTATAAAGCTGTTTCTATCAAATTGTTTATATCAAATTGTTAGCTTATTTAAGCAGATGGTGGAAGATCATTTAAAGCATCTTCATTCTTCTGAATAAACATACAGTCACCGTAGCTAAAGAACTTATATTTCTCATCTACAGCGTGCTTATAAGCATTCATAGTATGTTTGTAACCTGCAAAAGCACTTACTAACATAATTAGAGTTGATTCTGGCAAATGGAAATTAGTGATCAGGCAGTCGATTACTTGATATTTATAGCCAGGATAAATAAAGATTGAAGTGTCGTTTGCAAAAGGCACAATCTCGTCTTTTGCTCCAATGCTCTTAGCATAGGTAGCAGCAGACTCTAGTGATCTTACAGCTGTAGTACCTACAGCAATTACTCTATGACCTGACTTGTGGGTATCAATAACAGCTTTTGCTACATCCTCAGACAAATGCACAAATTCTTTGTGCATATGATGCTTTAGGATGTCATCTTCACGTACAGGCTGGAAAGTACCTGCACCTACATGTAAAGTTACAAAGGCCATGTTAATGCCCATTGTCTTTAACTCTGCTAACTGCTTTTCATCAAAATGCAGACCAGCTGTAGGAGCTGCAACCGCACCTGGAACTTTTGAGTAAACAGTCTGATAACGCTCTCTGTCTAAAGACTCATCAGGTCTTTCAATATATGGAGGAAGTGGAATATGACCTACTTCATAGAGGATATCTAATAATGATTTATCCCCTACGGTTTCAATCTTGAAAAGATCACCGTCTCGTCCGGTTACAGTTACATCATAACCGCCATCGATGTGAATTACAGTACCAGCCTTAGGAGCCTTACTTGCCTTGATATGGCTTAAAGCTGTACTATCACCGGTCATTCTTTCAATTAAGAATTCACAAGCACCACCGGTGTCTTTTTTACCGTACAGACGGGCAGGAATAACCTTGGTGTCATTAAAAACTAATAAATCACCAGGTTTTAAGAATTCTTTTAAATCATAAAAGTGCTTATCCATTAAAGAACCATCTTTACCGTCTAAGCACAGCATTCTGCATGCGGTTCTTTCTTTACTAGGATATTCTGCAATCAGCTCTAATGGCAGATCGAAATTAAAATCACTGCGTAACAATTTGTCCTGTCCTAATTATCTAGTTATTCTGTCCTAAATATCTAGTCTCAAATTTCTATGGCTAAAATTTACTGACCTCTTTACAACGGGGCGTATTTTAGCATTTATGCAGCAGTTTTTTACATTCAATCTACCTAGATTTAGTAATAGTTTTATCCTAGCTTTTCAAATTCCTGGGAATACTCTTTGCTATCAAAGAGTTTGTTAAACAGAGCAAAAGATACTTTCTCAAGCTCTGAGGCGTTTTCTAATACCTGAGCTTTTTCAAACAGCTTTAAGATAAGACTTGAGCGAATAGACAGACCATAGATTTCAATATTTCTTTTTTTAGCATACTTAAAACAGGAATCGACGTTGTTGACACTGTCTGGCATACCGTCTGTAATCACCAAGATGATGTTACGTCTGCATTCTAACTTTTCAATTTTCTCAAATGCATACCAAAGACCTTGTGCCAAAGGTGTAGAGCCTCTCGGTCTCTGATCAAATCTTGAGGCTACACGTGAGACCTTTTCGTTATCTCGAAGTGCAATCTCGTACTCTGAGGTCTGACCAGGAAAATAAGTTGCCATAGTCTTAATACCATCAATACCTTCTAAAGCCATACAGATCATAAGAGCAACCTTACAGGCCTCTTCACATCTTGTAAACTCAAGTCCGTCTGAGGTTAACATTGAACTTGAGACATCAACTAAGATATGTACAGAAGTTGAAAAACCACTGTTTGAGACTCTGTCTTTAAAAATATTCTGTTCCCCAACACATACCTTTTGTGCCTTTAAAGGATCAACTCTGGTGCCCTTATCCGTGGTAAAACCAAAAGCTTCAACATAACTTCTTACTTTCATGTTCAAAGCTCGACGTAGTGAATATGAGCTATCAACTTGTCTTATGTAGTCTTGTCGTCCTGGCAGGCACTCTTTTTCATTGAATAAACCTAAATCCTCACGAGAGGAGCTTGATTGTCCAGTACCATTTTCTTCGACAATCTTAGCTGCGCTCTGACTTGGAGTTGCATTGCTAGGATCACCTTTGGTTGCAAGCTTTAATTTGAGTAACTCTTTTATAAATTGCTTCTGATGTTCATCTTTAATCGTTCCATGCTTATCTTCATACTCGCGAAGTTCATCATTAAGTTTCTCTTCAGACATGAACTTCAATCTTTCATTTTTAAATTCAATCTCATCTGAAGCTAAGATTGCATAAATCTTATCTACAAAGTACAGCACTTCTTTTGAGGATTTTGCCTTTGAGCATTCTTTTGTAAGCTTGGCTATTCTTTTTACGAGACGCTCTTTTATTCTCTTTTTTAAATGAATATAAAGAGTAAGTGCTCTTTTTCTTGAGGAGAAAAAGTGCTGACAGTGAACTTGAGAATAAGCTTGGATGAAAGATAAGACCACATTTAGAACGTTTATCTTTGAAACGTTCTGACAAAAGGTCTGCCAGTCATTTTCATAATAGTCATTTAATAATGACAGATTCTCATACACACCGATGTATTCTCGAGAGATCAAAGCTTCAATACGGCTATCTTCTAAGATATTAAATAAAGAAAATCGTAATAGATCATCTCTTACAAATTCACTTTTTATCAGCTTAAAGTCAGTGTAGCGCACATGAGCTGACTCATGAGCTAAATAACCATAGGCAAGTCTTGCCTTAGCGGGATTGTTAATATCAAGTCTTGGTATGGTAATAGTCTCGCCATTGGTGTAAGCAGAGGTACCCTGCATTCTTACCGATACACCAAACATCTTAGAGTAGTTATTAACCATAATGGGTAGAGCATTACTGATGTGGTTATTCATAAAGATCCTGCCTGTAGCTATTGTTTTTTGGAGTCTAGTTTGATTAAGACTGAGTTTTTAATGAAAACTATGTTTGTCGTCTTTTGGCAGGTATTATCTCTGAGAGATTTTTGTAGCTTATAAAATTACTGACAAAATATGCAATTTTTAAGCATTATCTTGATAATTTTTCTAAATTTAGCAATTTTTAGAGCGTTTTTGCTTACTTTTAGAAGAATATAAAAGCAGAACTTGAGTTTTGAGTAACTAGCTATTTTTAGATAAGAAAAGGCTTTTCTTTATAAAATAGCGCGCTCATTTATGAATTTTGTACTAGAAAAAGAATGACAATGATCACTCTTCCTTCATCATTTTTGATAAAGAAAATCTTTTTATGAAGATCTTAATCTCTATTCGATCCATAATTATCACCTAAGAGCGCTTTGTCTTTAGCGAGCAACAGATTTTGAGAACTTATATCTCGTGCTCTTCTCGTTATAACTATATAAAAGGCATTAAATATGAGAAATAATCAGCCTGTAGTGGATGTAGAAATTAAATTTCCTGATGATCCTAATGCGAAGATCATCTCTGTAACCGATACTCACGGCATCATTACTGATGTTAATCAGACTTTTATTGATATGTGTGGTTTTTCAAGAGAAGAACTTATAGGTCAGCCTCACAATATCATCAGACACCCAGATATGCCTTCTGCTGTATTCAAGCTTATGTGGGATACCTTAAAGAAAGGTAAACCTTTCATGGGCATCATCAAAAACCGCCATAAAGACGGTCGTTACTATTGGGTTAATGCCTTTATTATTCCAATTACCAACGGTGGCAAGATTGTAGGTTATGAGTCTGTAAGAACCAGAGCTACAGATGAGGAGATTGCTAACGCTAAGGCAACCTATGCCAAGATGAACTCTGGCTCCAAGTTAAGTACCTATTCTGTATTTAATTCTTATGACATCTACTATGGCATCTTAACTTTAATTGCCTTTATCTACGCTTTGTACGACCAGTCTATTATCTCTATCATCCTTACAGGTGTAATCGGTGCCTTTACTGCTTACAGCATGCTTTCTAAAAAGAACCGCTTTATCACAAGACTTATTGAAAAGAATGAGATGCAGGCAGATCCTGTATCCCTGGCAATCTATGCTCCAGGTGGCACTGATACAGACAGAGCTTCCTTTGCTATAAAGTGCCGTGAGAAATATGTTGATGCAATTTTAACCAGAGTTAAAGAAGCATCATCTAGATTAAATCAGTTAGCAGAGCAGAATCTTGATAATGCATCTGATAGCAACAAAGATATGATTGAAAAATCAAAGCATACCAAGAAGGTTGCTAAGAACATGAACGCTGTTACTCAGACTATGCTCACTATGATGAAGGATCTTACCGACAGTGTTGCTACTACCAACGAAAGTTCAGAGCAGACCTCTTCTTTGATGCAGGCTGGTAAAGATATTTCTGAGAGAACTCTAAATGCTATTACCACATTAGACAATCAGGTTAAGAATATCGCAACCTCAATTGAGAACTTATCAGCTAAAGTCGAGGAGATTGCTCAGGCTTCAGAGCTTATTGATAAGGTATCAGATCAGACAAACTTATTAGCCCTCAATGCATCTATTGAGGCTGCTCGTGCTGGTGAAGCAGGTAAAGGCTTTGCTGTGGTAGCAGATGAGGTGCGTTCCCTGTCTTTGAGTACCCACAAGTCAACTCAGAATATTCATAACTTAATTGATGACTTCAAAGAAAAAGCTGAAGAAGCCAAGGTTATGGCTGAACACGGACTTACAGCAGCTCAAAACGGTGTAGTTGAGGTAGGTCGCAACAATGACAATGTTGAAAAGGTAGTTGAAGCTATTTCTGTAATTAAAGAGAACGCTGATAAGATGCTCAATGAGATCAACATGCACAGTGAAACTGTTCAGGGTGTAGCAGAACAGGTAAAGCAGATCTTCTCACTTACAGACGAGTCTGTTGATATCACCTCTAAGACACAGCAGGATATGCAGTACTTAAAGGATGAAGCTGATGATGTAGTTGAGATGATCTCCCGTTTCAACCGTAAGTAATTCGTTATCATAAAAGGGCCTACTTTATCTTAAGTAGGCTTTTTTATGCGTAAAATTCAGGTATCAATCCACAGTAAAACAGCGACTTTTAGAGATAAGGTGAAAAAAATTGTATGTATTCTCAATAAAATTGAGTCTTACATGAAAAAGTTACATAAAAAGAATATAGAATTATACAGAACGTATTTTAGGCAAGAATTCAGTAAGTTATGACATTATTTAGCTACAGTCCTCTAAGAAAGGAACAAATCCTCCGCTCTAGCACATGGGGCCACCACTTCTTCTTTTTAAATGCGATCTTAGCTATCGTCATTAGCTTTGCATATGTTTATGCTGCTCCTCATACAGAGAGTCTGTCTGCTTTTATCTATTTACTGGCTACCTGGTTAGGTCAGTCCTGTTTCTTAGCCTTTTTAGCCTTCTTAATTCTGTTCTTCCCACTTACCTTTATTGGTAACTTTAAGGTTTATAGAGTAGTAAGTGTTATCTTTGCCTTTTTATTACACTGCTTACTTTTAATTGATGCCAAGATCTTTTTAACCGTAAAGGTACATATTACCTGGATGGTAACTTCTCTAATTTTAAGAGATTTAGACTTCAACACCGGTCTTAACTTCAGGTTCATGTATATTGCGGTGATTGTGTTAATTCTCTTAGAGCTTTTATTTGCAAAATTAGCTACAAGAGAAGTTTACAAAAAGAGCCTAAGACACAACCTCTTCCCAGATATTGTTTTATCAGCTATCTTTATGTGCTTTGTAGCATCTCACGGTATCTACATTTGGGCCGATGCTACTAACTATGAAAAGATCACTAATTTAAGAACCGTTTTCCCAGCTCACTACCCAATGACTGCCAAGTCATTTTTGTCTAACCACGGCTGGATTGATGATGAAGATTTTACAGAAGCTGACAGTGAGGATAAGAGTTCAACCTCAAGCTTTGTCTACCCATTAGCTGAGATTAAATCAAATCCTTCTAATAACCCAAAGAATGTCATCATTGTGCTCTTAAACGGCATGTCTTATTCGGATCTAAATCAGGCTGATACTCCATTTTTAATGTCATTAAAAATGTCTAACACCAGTTTTGAAAAGCATTATCTGCCATATCAGAACTACGAGGACAACCTCTTTGCAAGCTCATTTGGTCTGCCTGTTCAATACAAAGAGAGCTTTATAAAACATAAGGTTGAACCTGTATTAGTAACTGAGATGCAAAAACAGGAATACATCGTAAGAGTATTCACCAACAGCTATTTAAAGAAAGATATTGCTAATGTAACTTTCTTATTAGGTCTGCCTATAAACAGAGTTACGGCTCTCAAGAACGATCATTTAGTTTTTGAAAAGACTTTAGACTTTGTTGATACCTTAAATAGCAATCAGCACTTTTTGGTATCTTTAAATACCAACTCTCTGCTGTATGCAAACAGAAATAAAACAGCTCACACAAAAGCATTAAAAGATCTTGATGAGGAGCTTAAAAACTTCATTCATGAGTTATCCAGAAGAGATATCTTAAAGCAGTCACTAGTGCTCATCACCTCTGATATTGGTAATCCACTTTTATTAGGTAATACAACAGACTATTCTATGCGTCAGCAGCATGTACCTATGATTGCGCTGTGGCCACAGGACTCTCTAAAGGGCATCTCATACAACAATTTAACTTCTAATTTTGATATTGCGCCTACCATAGGTCTTGAAATTTTAGGGGTAACGACCCCATGTGTTAATTACTCCATAGGAAATAGTCTTTTAAAGATCACTAACAGAGACTATTTATTAACAACTCAAGGCCGTTCTTTATTGTTAATTTCTAACAAAGCCGTAACTGTCTATAAACGTAACGGCAAGGTTCATATTGACGAGGACGGTAAGATTAAAGACGCCAAGCCAAACCTTGAGAACTTAATTAGAGCCATGAGAGAATTGAACCGTTTTAAAGGTTAGAAATAAGGATTTACGATGCGTTTAACTGAACAGAATGTAAAAGAAGTAATTGTCGATGCCTCAATGAAAAAGGCAGTATTTGTCTACTTTTTCATGAATGCACCTGAGTGTGAAGCTGCAACTAAAGCTGTTACAGCTGCTATTACTGATAACAATGAGTACATTTCTCTAGTTGAAGCTGATGTTCAAGAACAGGTTTCTCAAGCTGTAGCAATGCAGTTAGGTTTACAGACTGTTCCTGCTCTTATCGTAATGCAAAACGGTCGCCCTGTTGATGCTCTTCAAGGCGATGATATTGTTGCAAAGTTACCTGAGACAATTAAAAAATTCATGCCATCTGAAGCTGAACTTTTAATTAAAGAAGCTAATGATTTAGAGCAAAAAGGCGATCTACAACAGGCTGTAGCTAAAGCAAAACAAGCTTACAACCTTGATGAAAAGAACGTTGAGATTAAGCTTATTTATGCTCGTCTGTGCATTAGGAATAAAGAACTTGAATTAGCTCATACTCTGCTTGATAACGCTGGTCGTGAAGAGCAATCAATGCAGGATTATAAAGATCTTGTGTCAGCACTGACCTTAGCTGAGCAGGCAGCTGACAGTCCTGAGATTAAAGAGTTAGAAGCAAAATTCAATGCAGATCCTGACAATTCTGAGGTTGCATCTAACTATGCTGCAGCTTTAGCTGAAGCTGGTAAGAAAGCTAAAGCTTTAGAGATCTTATTTAATATCTTAAAGAAAGATCTGTCTGATGCTAATGCTAAAAAGACCTTCTTAGATCTTTTAAACACCATGTCAGGTGATCCTCTGCAAAAAGAGTACAGAAGAAAGTTATATACCTTAATGTACTAATCTGTACTAATGTAAAGAAAATCAATTTATAAGGTTATGTAAAAGGCCTGCAAGAAACGATGTACTTGCAGGCCTTTTAGTTTGTCTTAAACTTGCTCAAAGTATTCTAGCTTTGAGGTTCTATTCTGTTACCCTGTTCATCAGTACTTGGCCAGTTAACAATTAAAGTTCTGATAAAGGTAGCAAGAGGAATTGAGAAGAACACGCCCCAGAATCCCCACAGTCCGCCAAAGATTAAGATAGCAGACAGAATTGAGAAAGCATCAAGATTCATAGCTTTTGAGAAGAGTAATGGAGTTAAGACATTACTATCTAACAGCTGAATAATAATGTAAACGACGCATACCCAAATTAGAGTTGAGCTCATTCCAAACTGGAAGATTGAAACTAAAAGTACTGGAATAGTGATAATAACTGCACCTACATATGGGATGACAACAGATAAGCCCACACCTACACCTAGCAATAAAGCATAGTTTAATCCTAAGAACATAAAGGCTAATGAGTTTACACAAGCTATGATGGTTATGTGCAGAAGTTTGCCTCTGATATAACCTTCAATCTGAGCATTTATTTGAGGCCAGAACTCATGAATTAGAGCTTGGTTATTCGGGAGAATATAAGTTCTGATACGTTTTTGCAGTACAGGCTTATTAGCTAACATTAAGAACACTAAAATAGGCACGATGATCATATACATAAGCCATGATACGGTGTTCACTACTGATGGCATTACCTGATTTTTAATGATATTGGTAGTATTAGCAATGATTACAGAACGAGCATTTACTACCATATTTTTTAACTCATCCTCAGTAACCATTGATGGAATTGGCTCTGGCATGGTAGCAACAAATTCATTGATCCTTGCAGCTACATTTGAATCAAAGTCATCGCCATTATCTGAATTTACAGTCTCAGTACTAATCTTTTGTAAGTTTAAATAAAACTGATTTCCCTGCTGTAAAACCTTAGGTACCACAAACACCAAGATACCTACAGACACACCCACGAATAAAGCCATGGTGATAACTGAAGAGCACATTCTTGAGAGTTTGCACTTATGATTTAAAAGTCTTACCAACCAATCTAAACAGTAAGCAATACACAATGCCACTACTAATGGACCTACAAGCCACATTAGATAGTAAACAGTAAGAAAAGAGCAAACTAGAACAATAGCAAACTCAATAGTACCTGGTGCTGAAAAATGGCGTAAATACCAGTTATGCAATAGCTTAATCATAATGTCTCTTTAGTAAAAATCAGATTGTTCTAGTATATAAAAACAAAAAGCTTTTTGAGCAGATTTTTTTAGGATCTTTGAGCTTTTCTACCGTATAAGGACAGAAGAGATGAAGCCTAGTCTTAAACTTGGTAAGAAAAGCCCTATTTTTCTATCTTTGACCAGGAAAGCTCTGTACAAACTTAATAGTGATATCAGGAAAAGAATCTACAAACTGAATTTTAAAATCAGGAAATGAGTCTACAAATTGCCATTTACCGCACTTATCAGCAAATGCATTAACCTTTTGCACATCAAGATCTTCAAAAGAGGAAACTATCTTTACTTTAATATCAGGAAAGGAGTTAACCACTTTTACTTTGCCATATAAAGGAATGCCGTTATATGAGCAGGAGGAAAGATTAGAAGCATAAGCACTATTAACGCTAAGAGCCATAGCAAGCAAATAGGCAAAGATTGCTAAAGCTGATTTTAGCAAAGACAAAGATCTTAAAATCATTTCAATCCTTATATAAATCTGACTAAATTCATCAAAAACAAACATTCAAAAGCTAATCTAAGTATAATTTTCCTAAGATAGAATATTTGCGACTTTATAAAAATATTTTTCCTTAATGAGCTAAGATAAAACAAACTAAGGAAAGAGTTATGCTTAAATTCAAACTAAACCAATTGAGATTGAATAAATTGAGAGCTTTAGTAAGTGCCTCAATTTGTACAGCTGTATTTTTGACAGTACCTTTTTCAATATCATCTGTAGCTCATGCTGAAGATAACATTGTAATTCCTGATTTAGGTCCTGCCGGTATCCGTGGAATGACCGTTCAGGCTGAAAAAAATTACGGTGAGTTCTTTATGCGTAAAGCTAATGGCGCTGGTGCTGTAACAGCTGATCCGGTTTTGAACGAGTACATTGATACTGTAGGTTCAAAACTCATCATGAATGCAAGCAATGTTTACTTTCCATTTGAGTTTTTCCTCTCATCTGATAAGAGCTTGAATGCTTCAGCTTTTTTAGGCGGTAAAGTTCAGGTAAACGCTGGTCTATTCCATTACACCGATAATGAAGATGAGTTTGCCTCTGTTTTAGCACACGAAGTCTCTCACGTAACTCAAAGACATATTGCAAGGCTTATTGAAGCTCAAACAGACAGAACACCTGTAAGTGTAGCTAGTATCATAGGTTCAATTGTAGTTGCTCTGATTAACCCAACCGTAGGTATGGCAGCACTATCTTCAAGTACCGGTCTTTTAGCTCAGGCTGGTATTAACTTTACCCGTGATAATGAGTCAGAGGCAGATAGAGTAGGACTTGCAGTATTAAACCGAGCAGGTTACAACCCAATGGCTATGAGCGATTTATTTAAAAAGCTCCTAGCTCAACAGGGTAATATCAATCCTGCTTTTAGCATGTTAGTAGATCACCCTTTATCTGAGGTTCGTGTAGCTGAGGCTTATAATCTTGCTAAAAACATGCCTAAAAGACAGAATTCTAAAAATCCTAACTTCATGATGGCAAAAGCTCGTGTAGATGTACGCTATATGAAGTATGACCTTAATTCATTAAGAGAAAGACTTCTAAACTCAAGAACCGTAAACTCTGTTTATAAGAACTATGCTTTAGCCTTGATCTCTCTTGAGAATAAGAAATTTGATGAAGCATCAGGTTACCTGTCTAAGCTCAATCTTCCAACTAACGATTTTGTGCTAGATGTCTATACTGATATTGATATTGCTCAAGGTAAATATCAATCTGCAATCTCAAGACTAAAACCTGTCTATGACAGAAAACCTAATGACGGTGCGATAGCTTTAAATCTTGCAAATGCTTATGTAGAAGGAAAACAGCCTGATGGCGCGATAAAAGTTTTAACAGCCTTTACAAGAAAACGACCAAATCATGCTCTGGCAACCGATCTTTTAGTTAAAGCCTATTTCCAAAAGAAAGATAAATGCAACGGTTTCCAGACAGCTGCCTGGAACAGTGTCTTGAGCAGCAACTATAACCAAGCTAATGGCTTTTTAACTGACGCCTTGCATGTATGTACAGGCAATGACAGAGAAATTGTCAGAGCAAAGTTTAAGAACTATAACTATCTAAGAGATTTCGACGCCCAATTTGAAAAGAAGCAATAGTTCAAATAACGACTATAAAATTAACCTCAAAAGTTAATCAAGAACCAAACCACCTTTTAGAGCTCACACAATTAGCTCACAAACTACAAGCTACACATAGCTTGTAGTTTGTGTATAGCCTATCGTCTTTGCAAAAATTATGCATTTAATGCGATTTTTGTCACTTTTTTGATTATTGTAGTAAACTACACACAGTTTTAACTAGAACTCTTATGTGTATAAGGGCTTAGAAAAGTTAATAAGAGAGATAAAAATGGTACAGTGTGTTCATTCTGTAAAAGAATTAAGAGAAATCATCAAACCTTTAAAAGCTCAGGGAAAAACTGTAGGTCTTGTTCCTACCATGGGAGCATTACATCAAGGTCATGCCTCTTTAATTTCTACAAGTGCTAAAGAAAATGACATCACTGTAGTTAGTGTCTTTGTAAATCCTACTCAGTTTGGTCCAAGTGAAGACTTTGATGCATATCCAAGAACTTTAGACAGCGATCTGAAAGTTGTAGAAAACGCAGGTGGTGACATCGTTTTTGCTCCATCACCTAAAGAGATGTACCCATCTGAGGATATGACTTGGGTTGAGGTAACAGGCAATATCACTAAAGTTTTATGTGGTAAAACCAGACCAATCCACTTCCGTGGTGTAGCAACTGTTGTATCAAAACTATTTAACATCGTAGGACCTACTAGAGCTTACTTTGGTCAGAAAGATGCTCAGCAGGTTGAAGTTCTAAAGAGAATGGTAAAGGATCTGTTCTTTGATTTAGAGTTAAGAGTAGTTCCAATTAACCGCGAAGATTCTGGTCTTGCTAGAAGCTCAAGAAATACTTACTTAAGCGCTGAAGAGAAAGCTGCTGCTGTAGTTCTATCTAAGTCATTAAAAGAAGCTTTAAAGGCATTTAAAGACGGTAACAAAGATGTTGAGTCTTTAAAGGCATTAGTAACCGATATCATCAAGAAAGAGCCATTATCTGATATCGAATACGTAGAGTGCTATGGATTGCCAGGCTTATACGAGTTAGATAAAGAAGTTAAAGCACCATCTCTGTTAGCTTTAGCCGTAAGGTTTGGTAAAACTCGTCTTATCGACAATATTATTCTGGAGTAATCATGATTTATACCATGATGCACGGCAAAATTCACCGTGCCACAGTAACTGAGGCAAACCTAAACTATGTAGGTTCCATCACCATTGATGAGGATCTACTAGATGCAGCAGGGATTCTGCCTGGCGAAAAAGTTCAGATTGTAAACAATAACAATGGTGCAAGACTTGAGACCTATACCATTCCAGGTAAAAGAGGTTCAGGTGTAATTTGCCTAAATGGTGCTGCAGCACGATGCGCTCTAGAAGGCGATATTGTCATCATCATTGCTTATGCTCAAATGGATGAGAAAGAAGCTAAAGCTCTTGTTCCTAGTGTGGTTTTACTTGATGAGCATAACCACATTGTTAAAAACTTTAAAGAGAAAGCTGGACACACCGTTTAATGAAAATCTTAAAATTCATCACCGACTACATGGCAGTCGGTGTGCTTTTAGCAGGCATATTGGGCGTTTTCTGTCCAGATTTTTTCACTACATTTAAAGCAATCACTCCTTACCTCTTAGGGTTCGTGATGTTCGGTATGGGCTTAGGTCTGTCCTTTCATGACTTCTTCAATGTAGTAACTAACCCTAAAACTGTAATTTTCGGTATCTTAATGCAGTTTGTAATGATGCCTTTAATTGCGGTTATTCTTACTCAGGCAATCCATATTCCACCTGAGTTTGCTGTAGGTATGCTGTTAGTAGGTTGTTGCCCTGGTGGTACAGCATCTAACGTATTAACTTATCTAGCTAAAGGTAATGTAGCCTTATCTGTATCTATCACAATCTGCACTACCCTACTCTCACCTATTGTTACCCCTGCAATTTTCTACTTAATTGCTCATAACAGTATTGAGATTAACTTCTGGGCAATTGTTCTGGATATCTTAAAGATGGTGGTAGCTCCTGTATTTATCGGTGTTCTAATCAATGCTCTGTTAAATACTGTAGCTAAAAAGATCTTTATATTTATGCCTTTCATTTCCTCAGTTACCATCATGGTAATTGTTGCAATTGTTTGTGCACTATCAGCTGAAAAGATTGGTTCATCAAGCATTCTCTTATTCGTAATTGTTTGCATGCACAATATCTTAGGTATTGCTGTAACTTACATCATCTCAAGACTATGTAAGTTCAACAAACAGGACAGCCGTACTTTAGCTATTGAAGTTGGTACTCAAAACTCAGGTTTAGGTATCATCCTTTCATTACAGCATCTAACAGCTTTTGCAGCTGTCGTCGGTGCAATCTTTAGTGTGGTACAGAATATCATCGGATCTATCTTTGCGGGCTTCTGCAAGCATGGCAGTGCATCAGATGAAACTGTGCAGATGGAAGTTGCTAAAGATCAGAACTAAAGTAAAGATATCATAAGTTAATAGAAAGCCTGACATCGTCAGGCTTTTTTGTTGAAATATAGAGGGGCTAATGTGACCTAAGCAACTATGCTTAGTACTACTCGATAGATAAAACCATTTTTACAAATGGAATGGTAAGCTCACGATTCTGCTCTAGTTGAGCCTTTTCTAGTCTATCTAATAGAGCTACTAATGATCTCATATCATGGTTGCAGTGACGAACTAAGAAAGAAATAGTCTTATCAGGGAAGTTTAGTGCTCTTTGAGCTGCACGCTTTTTTAATGCGCTAATGCAATCATTCTCACTTAAGTAATTTAAGCTCAAAGCAATACCAGATGACATTCTGGTATTGAGATCTACCTTGTTAAAAGGGATCTTATCAAAGGACTCTGAACTGGTAACAATCAGTGTTCCCTCTCTTCTGTCGTACCAACGATTAAAGAGGGAAAACAACCCCAACTCAAATTCATCGTCACCTGCGATAGCATCAACGTTATCTAAGATAGTAAGCTTAGGTAAGTTGATATCTAAGACAAAAGAACCTAGATTTTTAGCAGTATTCATATCCAAAAAGAAACTATTCTCTTTAACAGAGTTATCTAATTGGTATAAAGCTTCTAAAAGGTGTGTTTTGCCAGAGCCATGAGGTCCAAATACAAAATAGAACTCATTGTTAAAACTTAACACAGCCTTTTTCAAGAGTTCGACAGTTGCAGCGTTTGAGCCTAACTCAAATGTTGAAAAGTCGTTCTTGTCGTTAATCTTTATAGCTAATGCCTGCTGATAAGGTTCTTTTACCTTTTCTTCTGCCATCAGTCATCCTTTCTGAGTCAATTACTTCTACGTTAATGCTTACTGAGTAATGTTAATGCCACCATCTTCTAGAGCGTCTGAGCCTTCAGAGTCATCTGTAAGGTTAATTACAGGAGCTCCGTCCTGAGCTGGTTGCTCTACTTTAGTAGTAACTTCAACGGTTCTCTTTACGGTCTTCTTGGTATAAGCCTCACCACCGTAACCATTCATATTTGAAGTTACTCTGTTAGTTGTAGTTCTTGTAACAGTGCCTACACCATTGCCAGCAGAAGCAGCACCAGAGCTCTTATTGAACTTATAAATCCAATCACCAACCTTAGTAAATTCACCTGCGTGAGCTAAAGTACCATCAAGAATAGATGGAGATGAACCTGTTGGAATTAAGAAAATTACGCCCTGTGAATTGTAGCCTAATACAGAGATATCTGATTCATAACCATAAGAAATTAAGATCTTATTGATCTTTGGATAATCAGATACATTATCAATACCAGTAAACATCACTCTTACGCCACCTTTTACAGGGCCTAAAACGATGCCACCTTCAGAATCAGTAGTGGTCATTGACTCTACCTCATCAGAGCTAGTATTTTGAGCTGTAGCTGTATCAGAGCTGATGTTCTGCATTAAAACTTTAGCTACATCACGAGACATAGCTGTTGATGTTTCTTCTAATGTGCCCTGAGTCTGTCCGTTGCCTAAGCTCTTACCCTCGTCATCATATGCATTCCACTTTACAGTGTAGGTGTTATCACCACTGTTCTTTTCAATGGCACCTGCTACAAAGTACTTTGCATCATATCTTTTTGAGGCTGAAGCTAAGATCTTATCTGAATGAGATAGGATGGTCTGAGCATTTACTTTTTCAACATCATCTAAGTCCATTACTGGGAACATTAGATTGTAGTTATTCTTATTTGAAGCCTGATTTAGGGCTACTGCAAACTCGTTATCTGAATCGCCGTTAATAACGTTGATACCACTTTCTTCAACATCAGCTAACCATACTAGAACAGGATCTGATAAACCGCTCCATGAGGCAATACCCTGTGAAGATAAAAGGTTCTTTAACTTTCCATCATCAAATGAAATTTCAAAGTTGTCATTATTGATCTTAAGAGAACTTACAGCAGTCTTAATCTCATCAAGTGTTAACTTACTTGTATCATCAATAGCACTAGATGCTGTAGCCTCACGGAATGAATCTAAAATTGCCTTATCCATTCCATCTGAAACAGGTTTTTCAAAAACCTGTACAGCCATAGCTTGCGATGACATCAGCATCGCTATCAATAAAGCCTGTAATTTCATAATTACTCCTACGAATCAACTGGTGCAATTTTAACACACCAAAGACGACCGATTTTTCATATTTGTGATGAAATTCTCTCATGTTTCTAGTAAAATTGCGCACAGAATTGTTTTTATTGTCTGGAGATCATCATGGCATCAAATTTAACCTATAAAGAAGCTGGCGTTGATATCACCGCTGGTGATGAATTAGTTCAGCGTATTAAGGCTCCTGTAAAGAAAACTACACGTCCTGAAGTTATCGGTGGCCTAGGTGGATTTGGCGCATTAACCAGAATTCCTAAGGGTTACACCAACCCAGTATTAGTTACTGGTACAGATGGTGTTGGCACCAAGTTACGTTTAGCAATCGATCTTCATAAGCACTCAACCGTAGGTCAGGACTTAGTTGCAATGAGTGTTAATGATATCGTAGTACAGGGTGCAGAACCTTTCTTATTCTTAGACTACTACGGCACTGGTAAGTTAGATGTTGATACAGCTACTACTGTAGTTACCGGTATTGCACACGGCTGTGAGCTAGCAGGTTGCGCTCTAGTTGGTGGTGAGACTGCAGAAATGCCTGGCATGTACGAAGTTGGTGATTACGACTTAGCAGGTTTTGCTGTTGGTGTTGTTGATGAGGATAAGATCATCGACGGTTCAAAGGTTAAAGTTGGTGATGCTCTAATCGGTATTGCTTCATCAGGTCCACACTCAAACGGCTATTCTTTAATACGTCACATCTTAAAGAAAGTTGGTGCAAAGCCTCTTGAGGACAAGTTATCAGACGGTACTTTATTAGCAGATGCTTTAATGGCTCCAACCCGCATCTACGTAAAGCAGATCTTAAAGTTAATCAAAGAAGTTGATGTTCATGCATTAGCTCACATCACTGGTGGCGGTTTCTGGGAGAACATCCCTCGTGTATTACCAGAAGGTACCTGTGCAGCTTGTGATGGTGATTCATGGACTCGTCCTGAAGTATTCAAATACTTACAGAAGAACGGTAACGTTGATGCATACGAAATGTTCCGTACCTTCAACTGCGGTGTTGGTATGATTGCAGTTGTATCAAAGGAAGAAGCTTCAAAAGCTGTTGACGTATTAAATGCAACAGGTGAAAAGGCTTGGGTTCTAGGTGAGATTGCTCCTGTTGGTGCTGATGGCAAGCAGGTAACCATCAAGAACTACGAGAACTTCTAATCACATTAGATTTTCAAAAGAACCTCCCTTGTGGAGGTTCTTTTGTTTTTAAGCCTTATAAAACGCTCAATTCTCTGTTTATTTTTAGTGCAAACTAAAAATAATATCTTAAGTAGACTATAGGCAAAAATCATAATCAGCCTATCAAAGCCTTTTTCTTTTTAGCTTTAAATTCACTTTACTTAAGGCAAAAATAATTGGTTGTCATTGCCTGTAAAAATCACTACAGTGCACCTGTTTTTTATTAAACAAGCTGTTTTCACAGCTATATGAGAGGTGTATCTTGTGAACGCATACAATATTGACTGGTGGGGCAATGGTTATTTTTCAGTAAATGAAAAAGGACATGTAACCGTAAATCCTACAAACTCAGAACAGACTTCATACACTCAAACTATCGATCTTAGTGAACTTGTAAATGAGAGATTAGAAAAAGGTCAGAAGCTCCCCGCGCTGTTCTGCTTTCCTCAAATTCTGCAAAGCAGGCTTCATGATATTAACAAAGCCTTCAAAGATGCTCGTGAAGAGTATGGCTACTCTAAAGACTATTTTTTAGTCTACCCTGTTAAAGTAAATCAGCACAAACGTGTGCTTGATGCTTTAACCAGCTCTAATGAACCTATAGGCTTAGAGGCTGGCTCAAAAGCTGAACTCATGGCCGTTCTAGCTCATGCAGGCAGAACCAGATCAATTATCGTATGTAATGGCTATAAGGACAGAGAATACATAAGACTGGCCTTAGACGGTCTTAAGATGGGTCATACAGTCTTTTTGGTCATCGAAAAGATGTCTGAGCTAAAGATAGTACTAGAAGAGTCTCAAAGACTGAATGTAACTCCAAAGTTAGGTGTTAGAGCACGTCTTGCCTCACAGGGCTCAGGTAAATGGCAATCCTCAGGTGGAGAGCGCTCAAAGTTTGGTCTTGATGCAAGTCAGGTCTTAAACTTAGTTGAAACCTTAAGAGCTGATAACAAATTAGACTGGTTAGAGCTTTTACACTTTCATTTAGGATCTCAGATGTCAAACATCAGAGATATTACCAAAGGCGTAAAAGAGAGTGCTAAGTTCTACACCGAGTTATCAAAGCTAGGAGTTCATATCAAATACTTTGATGTAGGTGGTGGACTTGGTGTTGATTATGAAGGCACACGCTCACAATCAGACTGCTCTGTTGATTACTCTTTAAAAGAATATGCTAATAACATCATTTGGACTATAGGCGATGAGTGTAGAGCTAACGGACTTGAAGAGCCTACTGTTATTACAGAATCAGGCAGAGCGCTTACTGTATATCATGCCGTTTTAATTGCCAAAGCCATCGGAGTTGAAAGAAACGAATTTAATCTCCCAGAACTACCAGATGATGGCTCATGTGATGCCTTATTTAGATTATTTGCGACATGGGATGAAATAGAGAAAGATAAAAACAGCAGATCATTGCGTGAATGGCTTCATGACAGTCAATATGACTTACAGGAAGTTCATGAAGGATATGCTCAGGGTACAGTCTCTTTAAATCAAAGAGCCAAAGCTGAGCAGATCTATTTATGTATCTGTAACAAGATCCAGTCCCTACTTGATCCTGCCAACAAGTCTCACAGAGCGATTATTGATGAGTTGCAAGAGCGTATGGCAGATAAGATCTATTTAAACTTCTCATTGTTTCAGTCCTTGCCTGATGCCTGGGGAATCAATCAGATCTTTCCTGTAATGCCAATTGAAGCTCTTGATAAGCCACTACAAAGAAGAGCTGTAATTCTTGATATAACCTGTGACTCAGATGGTGCCATCAAACAGTATCTTGATGATGACGATATCACGAGCACCATGCCCTTTCCTGAATACGATCCACATAAGCCACCTCTAATTGGTGTCTTTATGGTGGGTGCCTATCAGGAGATCTTAGGCAATATGCACAATCTTTTTGGAAACACTGAAGCTCTTGATGTTACCGTAGACGCTGAAGGTAAAGTCACCGTATCTTTATCCGATGAAGGTAGTACCGTAGATGATATGTTACGATATGTGCTACTTGATCCTTCAAGACTGTTACATGAATTTACGGCTGAAGTAATCTCAAATCACAATAATCTTGATGAAAAGACACAACGCGCTTTTATCGATGAGTTTAAAGCAGGTCTTTACGGTTATACCTATTTGGAGGAAGAATGATGGAAACTTTATATCATGCTCATGACATATCACTTACCTCAAATGCTTTTGGCTTTTTAAGATTTCCTTTAAATTTTGAGCCACACCATTCTGATGCTGATGTCATCATTACTGGTGTGCCTTTTGATATGGCAACCTCAGGCAGAGCAGGCACACGATTTGGTCCTAATGCTATCCGTCAAATCTCAACCCAATTAGCCTGGGAAGAGAAGCGCTATCCATGGTCATTTGCGCTAAAAGATAAACTTAAAGTAGCTGACTGTGGCGATCTTGTATATGCCTTTGGTGATAATCAGGATATGTGCAATAAGCTTACATCACATGCTGATAACCTTATTAAAAACGGCAAGAAGCTACTATCATTTGGAGGTGATCATTTCATCACTTTGCCACTGTTACGCGCTCATGCTAAACATTATGGCAAATTGTCCCTCATCCACTTTGATGCGCATTCAGATACTTACTCAAATGGCTCAGCCTTTGATCATGGCACCATGTTCTATCATGCCCCAATTGAAGGTTTAATCGCCCCCGATAAGTCAGTACAGATTGGCATTCGTACCGAGTACAGTGAAAAAGATGGCTTTTTAGTCTTAGATGCAGCTCGTGCTAATGACATGAGTATAAACGAGATTGTAGATGCGATTAAACAAAGAGTAGGTAACAACAAGTGTTATCTTACCTTTGATATTGATTGTCTTGATCCTGCTTATGCTCCAGGTACAGGCACTCCTGTAATGGGTGGTATGTCATCTGATAAGATTTTAAAGATCTTAAGAGGATTAAAGGATCTTGAGATTGTAGGTTATGATCTTGTAGAGGTCTCCCCTGCCTATGATCATAGTGAAATCACCGCATTAGCAGCAGCTACCATTGCACTTGAGATGCTCTATATGGAAGCTTCAAAGCGCTAGCTTTGAAAGCATAAATTAAAATACGACAAGCGTAATTGCTCATGATATGTAGCAATTACGCTTTTAACTTCTCTTAAAATAAAGTTCTTCTATTAAGATGATGCAAGCTGTTAATAGGTATCATCATCCTCTTCAAAGTCCTGACCACCTTTATTCTTACGGTAGCTCAAAGGAGTCTGACCGAACTTTAACTTAAAGAGCTTAAAGAAATAGCCAATATTGTCAAAGCCATGATCAAGAGCAATATCTGTAATAGACTTTGAGGTTAAAACGATTTCCTGACTTGCTCTGCGTAAACGCAGATCGTTGATAAAATCAACGAAACTCATACCAGTACTCTTTTTAAAGTACCTGCAAAAATACTGTCTTGAAACCTTCAGGTAATTAGCTGCATCATTCATGGTGATCTTTTCAGCATAATGCTCATTGATAAAGGTCAATAGATCTTTAATCTTTTGCTGCTTATGCTCGAACTCATCATTCTTAGATAGAGATTCAGATAAAAAGATACCATTCTCATACATGATAGCTAAAAGTTCTATCAAATGAGCTTTGATACGTAATCTAATCGCACCGCCAGTCTTATTGGCATTTTCAATGATAAAAGCCAAAAGCTTATCAGCGCGCTCAAAGCACTCCATGTCTTTAGTGATCAAAGGAGGCATCTGTTTACCACCTTCGGTTAAAAACTTATAGAGCTGACCTTGAACTTCATCAAAGTAACTAAACTCAATCATAGAGAGATTAAACACTACAGATGATTGGTTGGCTCCTCTTTTGATCATTAAGTTATGAAGTACGTTACCAGGACAGATAGCAATACAAGGGCCTTGGATCTTGTATTCCTTCATAGCGTAGTTATAGACAAAATCGCCACTTTCAAAACGGTTAATCTCAACCTCAGGATGCCAGTGCATACCGATGTTAATATTAAACCTCTTGCCTCGACAGATGTATCCTGCTAAAGGATACACATTCGAGCCATGTCGAATTGTTTCTTTGAGTTCTTTTCTCAAACCTGCCATAACCAATACCTTATGGAAGAAATAAACACCAACAGCAGTCTTATCTGCTTAATTATCTATTTGCCAATAGAAATACTGCGCTCTCACCTTTTGCTAAGGAAATCTCATTACCATTATGAGCTACCGCTCCCTTATGAGTTTCCAGCAAAAGAGTGCAATTCTGTACTGATGAATCGTATGCATCAGAGCATCTTAATTCTTTGTCTGAAAGATTAGTCATCACTAAGATTGCCTTATTATCAGTTTGAATCTTATAGATGGCTGTCAAATCAGGTGATAGCAATCCTACAAAATCACCATCTGTAAAGATCTTCTGATAGTTCTCATCACGTCTTAGTGCAATTAACTTTTTGTAGTAGCTCAAAGTTGAGTTCTCATCATGAATTTGAGATTCAACATTCAACTCATCTTTGTATGAATAAGTCTTAAGCCAAGGTTTTACAGTAGAGAAACCAGCATACTCACTGTTATCCCATGGCATTGGACAACGGGCGTTGTCTCTGGTTTCATGACTGCATAAAGCTAAAGCTCGGTCTTTTTCTAAACCGTCCTTTAAACAGGTCTTATACATGTCGATGGTTGCTAAATCGTCAATCTCATCGATAGAGTTAAAAGTAGGATTTTTAAGACCTAACTCCTGTCCCTGATAAATAAATGGAATACCACGAAGCATCATTAAGAAGGTACCAAAAGCCTTAGCTCCATGCTCGTTTTCCCACTCTTTGGGAATGTAGTAGCTAATACCACGGGGTTCGTCATGGTTCTCCATAACAGGAGCTAAAAAACCTACATTATTAGCAGCTGCCTGTGACTTGAAGGTTGCATCGCGGAACATAGTGAAAGTTACTGGACGTCTTTGATATACCTTAACGCTCTTTTCTACTAATTCACGAGGCTTGAAATCAAAGATGGTTCCAAAACAGCCTTTATCACCGATAAAGTTTGGATAAAGAGCAGTATCTACACCAAAAGCCTCACCTACTGAGAACTTGTCATGCAGTGCTACAGTCTTTTCATTCATTTCATTTAAGAAATGACCGATCTTGCCTGAGAGCTTGTGTGACATGGTGGCACTTGAGGCCATACCATCATCAGAATCAGCAGGAAGACCTGGGAAAGACAAATCCTTTTCAATATTCATAATGGCATCAACTCTAAAGCCATCAATGCCACGCGCAAACCAGCGGTTCATCATGGCAAAGATCTCTTCACGGACCTTTGGGTTGTACCAGTTAAGATCAGGTTGTTCTTTGGCAAAGTAGTGCAGGTAGTAGGTATTATCCTCATTAGGAACCTTCTCCCATACAGATCCTCCAAAGTAAGAACGAAGATTATCTGGAGGAGTACCGTCAGCTTTGCCCTGTCTGAAATAGAAATAGTCTCTATAAGATGAATTCTTATCAGCTAGAGCCTTTTTAAACCAGATATGCTCAGAAGAGCAGTGATTTACCACAAGATCCATGATAATGGAGATGCCTAAGGCTTTTGCCTTTTTTACTAATTCATCAAAATCAGCATCAGTACCAAAGACAGGATCGATATGCTCATAGTCAGCGATGTCATAGCCCTGATCAACTAAAGGTGAGACATACATAGGTGAAATCCATACAATCTCAACCCCTAAATCATGCAGATAAGGTAGTTTTGAGATAATACCCTGAATATCACCAATGCCATCGCCATTGCTATCTTTAAATGATTTTGGATAAATCTGGTAGGCAATTTTGCCATGCCACCATTTCTTTTCAATTGTAGTTTTTTGCATTTTATTCACCATATCATTTCCCCAAATGATGTTCTAATTATATGAATAAAACACTAATTAAAATTTATCAAAATTAACCAATTTTTACACAATATTAAACCTGTTAAAATAAATTATTGCATTTATTGTTGTTTTTATAACACAAAATACGTTAGCTTTGATGTATATCAAGTTTTACACAATTGAAAAATTAAAAATAAAGCTGAATATCATTAAATAAAAAGTTTCTACAATCTGAAACTTTTAGAGGGCTGATACAGGCTGAATAAAGATTGCATTTATAAGACAGCTTCTTTACAAGACTTCAAAGACAATTACATACAGTAAAGATAATTCTGTCTAATAATGGCGCTTTCATGCGTGTTTTCGTATGAAATTAGTTGTGAATTTTGGTATGCTTAGCACTTAAAAATCGTGATTTTGATCATGTTTATGCTAGAATCACTAGCTTTCAAAATTATGTCTCTGCTCTTTAGTTCATAGAGAATTTTTCTAAGTTTATTTTTAGCGCAGGAATGCAAAATGAAGCTATTTTGCCCGATTTCAAACAGCAATAAAGAAAATTTAAAAGACGCATTTAATCTCATCTTTACAGGCATGATCTTTATGCTTGCTATCATGACCTTAGCTCGCCTTATCATGCTCTTTCAGTTTGCGCTTAATCCTTTTACTGAAATTTCCTTTAAAGAACAGCTAGGCTTTTTCATCCTCTCTTTAAGATTTGACTTAAAGATCGTAACTATTGCCTATTTACTGCCTTTATTACTCACAATTTGCTGTTTTTCATTCAATTTCTTTAAATATATTAAGAAATTCATGCAAATTTACAGTCATTTTGTAATTTTTGTAATTTTTATCTTTGCAGTAATTAACTATTTCTACTTTAAGACCTATGAAAAGTGCATTGATACTTTTATCTTTGCCATCTCAAAAGAAGATCCTCTGGCTGTTTTAAAGACTGTAATTAACGACTATCCTGTCTTTACAGGTTTAATCTGCATCATCATTGCCTGCTTTGTTTATAAGTTTATACACAAAAAACTTTTAAACTATTTAGCTAGGTTTAATTTTGTACCATCATTTAAACTAACCTTATCTTTATTCTTTTTAGTGCTTGTTTTAGCCTTTGCTGGATTCATTCGTGGTTCTTTTGGTACTTTCCCATTAAGACAGCTAAATGCACAGATTTGTGATAAGCCTGCTGTAAACAACAATATTCCAAACGGTATTATCGCTTTTTACTGGGCATACAAGTGGAACCAGATCTCTGCAAAGTTACCGACAGTTACTACAGATGAGATTGTAGCCACCTATAAGAAACTAGGCTTTAAGGTAGATAAAAATGATTTTGAAGATCTCTTTAGACCTTTAAAGAAGACTACCCGTAAAAATGAATTCTTAGAAGAGCACAGACCTGATATCGTCTTTAATGTAATGGAGAGTATGAGTACTCACCTTCTGACCTATGACGATAAGGATACACGTGATCTTTTAGGTGCTCTGCGTAAGAACATCAAAGAAGACATGTTCTTTACAAACTTTGTCTCAGAAGGTGATGGTACCTCTGACAGCTTAACTAGATTATTTGTCTCAGTACCTGATTTAAATCTTTCTACCTCAGCACATTCAGCAAAGCCTTATATCTGCAATATTGTAGATTTATTTAAAAAGGCTGGATATGAGACCATCTTTGTCACAGCCTCAACCTCATCCTGGAGAAATTATGACAATTTCTTAAGAGAGTTAGGTTTTGACAGAGTTGTAGAGAGAAGTAATGTTTTAAAAGACTTCCCTAATGCTACCGCCAGCGCCTGGGGTATTGATGATGAATACCTCTTTAAAGAGACCTATAAGATCTTAAAGGAGGAGCACAAAAAGCCTCGTTTTGTCATGACTTTATCCATCACCAATCATCCTCCATTCAGATTACCTAAGGATGTTGAGATCCAAAAGATAAAGTTAGATGAAAAGACATTAGACAGATTCCCTTATGACAATACCGAAACTATCTTTGCAACCTTCAGATATGCAAATGATGAGCTAGGTAAGTTCATTGATGCCGTAAAAGATGATGAGACACTAAAAGACAATATCTTTATTGCAGCAACTGGTGACCACAACATGAGAGGCATTGGCTATTCAGACTACCCTGAGGAGTTAGTCTTTGGTCATGAAGTACCTTTCTACTTATATATGCCAGAAAAGTACATTAGAAATACAGCTGTAAGATATGATCCTAAACGACTTGGTTCTCATAAGGACATCATTACAACCTTAGTCTCACATGCTGTATCAGATTACACTTTCTACTCATTTGGCTGTGACATGTTATCTAATGATAAATGTAACTTCCCATATGCATACAATCAGTCTGTAGCTATAGGTTATGGTAAAGATTATGCCTGTGCTCTACAGACAGATAACTATGGTGTGTCTTATAAGATAACTGATGCTAAAAGACTTTTAGTTTCATCTAAAGCAGATGATGCTAACTGCACTAAGGAAGTAGCCTTAAAGAAACTTGAAGCTCAGCTTTACTATCTGCAGGCTACCATGCCGGTAAAGCTTGAAAAGAAAGACTAGAGATTATGACGTAAAAATTAAGAACAAGGAAGCAAAATCTTTGCCTCTTAAATACAAAGCCTGACAGGAGTCAGGCTTTGTTTTATAACTTGTCTTATAACTTAGGTAAGTTTTGAGCTTATTTTAAAAGCTCTTCGATACCTCTTATCATGATATGAATGATCATGGTATGAACTTCCTGAATTCTATCAGCGTAGCCTTCATGAGGTACGATAATTGGAAGATCACAAAGATCTTTTAACTTACCACCGTCTTTACCTAAAAGAACAATACTTGTAAGACCTTTTTCTTTACATACCTTACAAGCTTCAATGATGTTTTTTGAGTTACCTGAGGTAGAAATACCCAAGAAGACATCACCTTTAAAGCCCATACCTTCTAGGAAGCGTGAAAAGACATAATCAAAGCCATAGTCATTACCCACACAGGTCAAATGGCTAGGATCAGCAATAGCAATAGCAGGATATGAAGGACGGTTATCTCTGTAACGACCGGTTAACTCCTCAGCAAAGTGCATAGCATCGCACATGCTGCCACCGTTACCTGCTGACATGATCTTGCCACCCTGCTTAATAGAATCGGCCATAATGGAGATAGCCTTTTCGATTACCTCTTTAGTATCAGGTTTTGCAATAAAATCACTTAAGACCTTCAAAGACTGATTTAAGTCGTCTAGAACATTAAAGGTTAATTTAGACATATCTATTCTACCTACTCTTTATCCTACTTCTTTTTTACTCTGCCCATTACACGATCTTCCCACTCCATGTAGGCTTCATGATCTTTTTGCATATATTCTTTTAATAAGGCTTGCTGCTCAGGATTTAATAACTTCTGGATCATCTCATCCTTCTGAGCTTTTAATCTTGCTTTATAATCAGACTTTTTCTCTTCTTCGCCTTTTTCAAGGAAAACCATATCATAATCAGATGACCAGTTAGAACCTGCCATCTTAGGTTTACCCTCTTCGCATTTTAAAGGACGAGACTGAGATAAAGATATCATTTTATCGATATGAACAGCTAGTCTGTCAGGCTCTACCTGCATTAAAGGCAGTTTTGCTCCTTCAGGTCTTTTCCATCTGGCACTACCATGAGCACTGACCTCAGAGAACTCAAGATCACGCTGACCTCCTGTCATAGCCAGATAAACTTCAGCTAAGATCTGAGCATCTAACAAAGCTCCGTGGACAGTACGAGCAGATCTGTCAACATCGAAAAGATTACATAAGTTATCAAGGTTAACCTGATGTCCTGGGCACAGCTGCATTGCTAAAGCCACAGTATCGACAACAGTTGCCATATCAGTGGTAGTTTCACTAAGTCCTAACAACTGCCATTCTTTATCCATAAAGCCTACGTCGAACTTAGCGTTATGGATCAGAAGTTCTGAACCTCTAATAAAATCGATTAACTGATTGGCAACCTCAGCAAACTTAGGTTTATCTGCCAAAAACTCATTTGAAATGCCATGAACCTGAAATGCTTCTTCATCAACTGGTCTTTCAGGATTTACGTATAACTGAAGTGTTCTGCCAGTTAACTTTCTATCAATGATTTCTACACAACCTACTTCGATAATTCTGTGCTCGCCAGGAGTACCATCATCTGATTTACCGGTGGTTTCTGTATCCAGTGCTACTTGTCTTTTCAAGCTAAAATCTCCGAAAACAATGCATTTATTTTAGCTTAAATCAGCTTAAGTTTTTACCCTAAATGAGCACATATTTAGATATTGCAAATTGAAACTAAGTCTTTACTAAGTCAACGCTAAGTTTTGTAGCGTACCGTTTTAGTGACACTTAACAGAGGATAAAAGCTAAAAGAAGTAGCGTCGTTTTACATGCTTTGTCTTACATGCTTTTTACATACATAGTTAAAAAAAATGCATTTTTAACTTTCTGTTTTAAAGCAAGATTAATTCAAGGTTAAGTAAGATGAAGCTAAATTCACAAGATTAATGGCAATTTTCAGAAAAACGTATTAATAATTAGATTAATAAGTATTTGTAAAAGGCTGTTTTTAAGATTTTCTTGTTGATTTATAAGTAAAATTATTTTAGCTAATTATCTGTTATAATGTCAGTAGTGTTTCTTTACACTGCATTTTTGTTTTTTTCGGAAGGTTAGCTTCTTCCATCGAAATTTTTAATGACTATGAAAGAAGTTCTAATCTATACCGATGGTTCCTGTCTAGGTAACCCCGGACCTGGTGGTTATGGTGTTATTCTAAGTTATAAGGGACATATAAGAGAACTTGCCCAAGGTTTCATCCGTACGACTAACAATCGTATGGAACTCATGGCAGTAATTGTAGGGCTTTCATCTCTTAAAGAGCCATGTCATGTCACCATTACTACTGACAGTCAGTATGTAAAAAACGGTATGACCTCATGGCTTGAAGGCTGGAAACGCCGTAACTGGATTTCTAGCACAAAGGCGCCTGTGAAAAACAAGGATCTCTGGCAAAGACTCGATAAGGAATGTTCTAGACATCAGATCACCTTTAAATGGGTGAAAGGACATGCTGGACATGCTGAAAACGAGCGTTGCGATGAACTTGCAAGAACGGCCGCTTTAGGAGATAACAAAATCCTCGATGAAGGTTTTTGCTCCTAATTATCGTAAGTAACAATATGGATGAAAATGGTACAGACGAACAATTCTTTGTACCTCAGTATTCAAGAAGTTAGGTAGGATGATTAGAAAAACTTTATATCTTTGCGTTGGTGTAGTTGCGGCTGCACTGATGTCAATCAATGCGTGCTCATCGAATGTTCAGGCAAATACTAATGAGACTGAATTAGAGCGTATCGCTCACGAAAGAGAGCTTGAGGCTGAAAGAGAGCAGAAATCTGTTTGGGAAACAGATTTAGCTGATGAGTCTAGATTTACCTTAAATCTTAAGTTAAATGCTCAGGAAAAGGCCTTAGCACGCAAATTTGCACGTACTATTACACATAATCTGCAGAGAAATGATGTATATGTACATTATCTTTTAACTAAATTCAAAGAGCACGATGTTCCACTTGAGTTAGCAGCTATTCCTCTATTAGAGAGTGGCTTAAATGCTAAAGTACATCATGGTGGCGCACACGGTGCTTGGCAGTATGTTCGTGCAACCGGTAAATCATTAGGTTTACACAAGACACAGAACTACGACGGTATTTATGATTTCTTTGCTTCAACTGATGCTGGTATCAAGTATCTGCAAAGATTATATAGAGATTTAGGCGACTGGGAATTAGTAGCAGTAGCTTACAATCAGGGTGAATATGGCGTTAAGAAGGCTTTACAGAGAGCAGCCAGTGCTGGTGTAAAGAACCCTAATGCTGAGAACATCCGTTTATCTCGTTCTACTAAAGCATACTTGATGAGATTTAAAGCTTATTCAGATGTTTTAAAGAACCCTGAGTTATACGGTGTAAAACTCCCTAAGATTAAGAACCGTCCTGCTTTTAGAAGAGTAGAGATTGCCGGCAGATTAAACAGCTTAAATGAAGCTGCAAGATTATCAGGCGCTAGAATTGAAGTTATCAGAAAACTAAATTCTGGTTATACAGGAGATAAGATCGATGACAGTCATGGCTTATATATGCCAGTTGAACATGCTGAGGTCTTAGAAAAGGCAATTTCTGATAAGGATTCTGTAGCATCTAACACTAAGGTTACAGATTCAACTTTAGTTGTGATCAAATAACTGAGATCTAAAAACAAGTCTTGTTTGATAAACAACTATAGAATAACTCCTGTATTTCTAACATAATACACCTCCTATGGACTGCAGAGCGAAAGCTCTGCAGAACCACTTTCAATCAATACCAAGTCAAATCTTAAAACCAGAAACTTTTATGTTTCAAAAGTTAGATTAAGAAATAACCTGATACCTATTTAAAGCTAAGAGATGCCGTGTTCTTTTAAGATACGTAAGAACTCTTCTTCGTAGATGATCCTTACATCAAGCTCGGTTGCTTTTGTAAATTTAGAGCCAGGCTCACTACCGCAGACAACAGCGAAAGTCTTTTTAGAAACTGAGCCTGAAACTTTAGCGCCTAAGGATAATAGCTTAGCTTTAGCTTCATTTCTATCCATTGAATCTAAAGTACCGGTGATCACAAAGGTCTTACCTAAGAAAGGCTGATTGTCAGAGTTAAGTTCACTTTGTTGAGGAAGTGGGGTTAATTCAATACCGGCGCTAAAGAGGAAACCGTCTTCTCTTTTAACTAATCTGTCTATGATCTCAAGATTATGCTTTTCAGCAAAGAAATCAGCGATATGACGGGCAACCACAGGACCTACATCAGGCAGGTTTAAAAGCTGTGAATAGGTAGCTTTAATTAAATCGTCGATAGTCTTAAAGTTTGAAGCTAAAGTTCTGGCAGTTGAAGATCCTACCTCACGAATACCTAAAGCATAGATAAATCTGTTTAAAGGAGTTACTCTAGATTTATCAATCGCAGCAATCAGTTTCTTTGCTACTACATGACCTAAGAATCTTACTTTCTTCTCCTCATTACCACCATCCAAAATGGTTGTAGCCAAATCATTCTCTGATAAGGTGTAAAGCTCAGCTACAGAAGCTATTTTTTTAGTAGCAACCAACTGCTCAATGATTCTGTCACCAAAACCTTCGATATCCATAGCATCACGAGATACAAAGTGGATGATTGACTGACGTAACTGAGCTGAGCAGACCAAACCACCGGTGCAGCGGGCAACCGCTTCACCTTCAACTTTTTCAATTAAGCTTCCGCATTCAGGGCAGTATTTTGGAAAGACAATATCTTTTTCTGTGCCATCACGCTTTTCTTTTACGACACCTGAGACCTGAGGGATCACGTCTCCTGCTCTACGCACAATCACCATATCGCCAATCTTTAAGCCCAAGCGCTCAATTTCATCGGCATTATGTAGTGTTGCACTAGATACCGTAGCTCCGCCTACATACACAGGATCAAGTTTAGCTACAGGAGTGATAGCTCCAGTTCTTCCGACCTGAAACTCTACATCTAAGAGTTTGGTCATCATCTCCTCAGGTGGGAACTTATAGGCTATAGCCCAGCGAGGATTTTTAGCAGTAAAGCCCATCTCCTCCTGGGTATCTAGTGAGTTAATCTTTAAAACTACACCGTCGATGTCGTAGTTTAAAGTCTCACGTCTTGAGAGGATATCCTCATAAAAAGTCTTTAAGCCATTAAGGCCTTTTACGCATTTGATATTTGGATTTACAGGAAAACCTAATTCTTTTAGAGCTAAAAGACGGTGATACTGATCATGAGGTAAATCATAACCTTCACATTCACCTACATAGTAGGCAAAGAAAGCTAAAGGACGTTTAGCTGTTACTTTAGGATCTAACTGTCTTAAAGAGCCTGCTGCTGCATTACGAGGATTGGCAAAGACTTTACCGCAAGTCTCTCTTGCTCTTTCATTCCATTGATTAAAGCCTGAGCGAGTCATAATTACCTCGCCTCTTACATCAATGTATGAAGGCACATGCTCACCTGTGAGCTTTAATGGAATAGCTTTAATGGTCATGACATTAGAGGTGACATTCTCTCCTACCTTACCATCACCACGGGTTGCAGCCTGTACTAACTTACCCTCTTTATAGATTAAGGAAACAGCAAGACCATCTAATTTTGGCTCAGCACAGTACTCAACTACACTCTGCCCTGAGGCCTCAGTCATTCTTGCATCAAAATCTATAAGTTCTGCGTTATTAAAGATGTCACCCATAGACATCAGTGGCACACGGTGAGTTACTTGCTCAAATTGAGATAAGGTAGCGCCACCTACTCTTTTGGTAGGTGAATCATCAGCAATAATGTCAGGATTACTTTGCTCAATTAACTCTAACTGGCGGTAGAGTCTGTCATATTCAGCATCAGGAACTACAGGATTGTCATCAACATAGTAAGCTTTTGAATAGGCATTTAGTGTATCTACAAGCTTACGGTATTCTTTATCTAGATTCTTGTCATTTAAAGACACAGCATCCTGTGCTAAAGCTGAAATATCTGACATGACTTTTACTCCTCACCATCAGATTTGTCGTATTTCTTTAAGAGCAGTTCAGTCTCTTCTAGAGCCTCATCGGTCATTTCTTTATTACTGTTGTCTTTAATCACACCACCTAAGTGTTCTACTAGGCACTTAGCGGCAATGTGCATGGCTCTGTAGTATAAAAAGGCTTTACCTTTTGGAGGTAACTGCATATACAGCGCTAAAGAACCTGTTGAGAAAGACTCCATATTATCAGGGAAAGCATATGGAGCTTCTAGTGAGCAGAGTCTGAACACAATCATGTCTTTTAATTGTGGATTCTCATACACACAGTAAATATCTTTTTCGCCTTTTAAAATACCGTAGTTATTGAACAGTTCCTCAAGATCAAGTCCTCTGTAAGGACGACCTTCGGATGCAAACAGATTTAACTCATAGGTATTCTCAGGAGTTCTAGGATTTTTATCCTGTAGTGAAAAATCTGTAGATAAGGAGACTACAGGTTCAACCTTGTTATTGAGATTCTGACTTGAATAATTCTCATGCTTTACATTTAAAGCATTAAAGTCGCCTTCAGTACCAACTTCTTTAGGCTTTACGATACGAACTTTGCCTACAGCATTTGACAGAGCAATTTCCTGATCTTCTTTTGAACCTTTAACTAACTTACGGTTAATGCTACGACCAGAGAACCATAAGCCATGAACTACAAAGGCTAAAATGGCAATGGCACCAACAATTAAAATTAAAGAACTTGAATCGTTAAGTGACATTTGATGCTCCTGTAAACTTATCTTACTTATAACTTCTTGTGAACGATTTTGTATAGTCTAAAAAAATATAGTCTTCAAAAAACTCTCTTATTTTAAACTAAATGTATTCTTTTTTCTTTGTTTTATCGCACGATTGACGCGATTTAGACTCACCTGTGTAAGACTGAATTTAAGTTTCGAAAAAAGAAGCTCAAATCCTAGTTTATAAACTAGGATAAGTTTGCATAAATTAAGGACAAGAGCAGTGTTTTTTAAAAGGAGCTAAAACTATTTGTGCAAATTGTGCTATTTTGCGGTGAACTCTAGCCTTTGCTTTAAGTCAAAATGGTATGATTAAAAAAAGAGTTTAGGATCATAGCTATGAACGAGAATTTACAAACTAACTTAAGACCACCTCATGAAATTACCTTTTCAGAGGCCATTACCTATATTTTTACAGGTTTAAAGCTAGCTTTAAGTAAAGAGTGCAGACTCTATATCATCATACCTCTTATAGTAAATGTGCTCTTTATGTCCACCTGCTCATATCTGCTTTTTACTAATATTAAATCTTTAATCTTTTCTTTATTTGAAGGCTTGCCTGACTTTTTATCTTTTATAGCTTATGTGCTCTCATACCTGCTAGGACTTATGATCATCTTTGTCTGTGGTTACTTTTTCTCCACAGTAGCTACTATTATCGCATCTCCTTTTTATGGACTGTTAGCTGACAAAGTCGAAGCTTTAATTAACGGCACTCATGGCGATGATATGGGGATTATAGATCTTTTAAAAGATATCCCAAGAATTCTAAAAAGAGAGTTAAAAAAGCAGTTATTCTTTTTACCTTTAGCTCTAATCTGCCTTGTGATCTCAATTATTCCGGTGATAAATGTAATCTCACCTGTGGCTTGGTTCCTTCTTACAGCCTGGATGGGTGCATTACAGTACACTGACTATGCTTATGACAATCATAAGATCTCTTTTACACTTATGATGAATGATTTAAAGAACCATACTATTCCTACATTTACAATTGGTGCTACAGTAGCTTTCTTATTGGGTATTCCTGTTTTAAACATCCTGATACCACCTGCTGCAGTTTGTGCCGGCACTAAGTACTATGTAGAGATGCAAAAGATTAACTCATTGAAATAAAAGTAGATTAAGAGATAAACATCATAGTTATTAACTATTTATAACAGCTAGTTTATAACTAAAACTCATAAACTAGAGTTAATAAAATGTTAGGAACTAGGTTAAATGACACCTAGTTATAAACTAGTTAGAAAACTAGTTTATAAACAAATTTCATAGACTAGATATTCATAACTGTTAGAAACTAGTTTTTCGCAATAAAGAAAGAGGTTTTTATGTATACACTCTCAGGCGTTTCTGTAGGAGCAGGCATTGCGGTAGCACCTGCTTTAGTAATTGCCAGACAGAAATCTGAATACAGTAAAGAAGAGCTCTTTACTTTTGACAGCGAAAGCGAGATTGACAGATATATTAAAAAATCCAGTCAGTTTGCGCAGAAACTGCGTCAGATTGTAAATCCTGCTAAAGATACTGTACGTGATCTTTTAGGAGCGGCAGCTGGCTTTATCACTTCTGAGGATAACAAAAGAGAAGTTATCGATCTGATAAATCAGGGATGCTCATCCTGTATGGCTGCAAGAACCGTACTTTTAGGGAATCTTGATGCGTTTTACAAGCACAACAATGATTTAAAGGCTGATAAAGAAGAGTTAACCTCGCTTATGAATGAGTTCATTCATACTCTAGAGCATGCCCATGGTGATGAGATCGAACTTCCTACACTTACAAAAGATGTCATTCTAATTACCACCAATATCTCCCCTGCTCAGCTTTTGTCTCTTGATACTAAATACATTAAAGGCGTAATCTTAGAAGGTGGTCATGACTCAGGACACTTAGGTGTGGTGTTACGAGAACTATCTATTCCAGCTGTATTCGGTGTTTTTGATGCCACCACCATAAAAAACGACACTACTGTACTAGTTGATGGTAATTCCTCTGTTGTCATCGTCGAACCATCTGAAGACATCAAAGAGAGCCTGCTTACTATGCAGGATCTTTATCAGGATCAGATAAATGATGAGTCTTTACTAAACCTTACGATTGCCTGTGCTGTAGGTGCAATCAGTAATGGCAGTAATGAGCAGATTAAAAACCATGGACTAGGACTGTTAAGATCAGAATTCCTCTTCTTATCTTCAAGTTATGAACCTTCTGAAGATGAAATGACCGATTGTTTTTATAAGATCATCTCCCCAATTAAAAAAGGAGCTCCAATTACAGCAAGAACCTTTGACTTTGCTGATGACAAGAAGCCATTATTTAACATTAGATTAGATGATTCAGGCCCATTAAAAGGCTATGGCGCCTATGTAGGTACTAATCTTTTGAAAAAGGAAATTAGAGCACTTCTAAGAGCTTCAAAAGGCAGAACCATCACTATTGTGTTCCCACTAGTTACCAAGATCTCTGAAAAAGACTATCTTTTAAAACTGGCAAACGACAGTTTAACTGAGTTAGATAGTGAAAATATTGCTCATGGTGACATGGAGATTAGTTTTATGATTGAGACTCCTGCTGCGGTGCTTTTAGCTCCTGCAATTGCTAAAGAAGGCTCCATGATGATCATTGGTACCAGTTCATTAGCAGAATATGCCTCAGCTCCATGTCCACCTGATAAAGCCTTTACCCCAGTTTTAGCCAAAATGATTGTAATGGCAGCTAAAGCTGCCTTCGAGTCAGGAGCTACCTTAGGTGTGGCAGGACGTTTTGCCTCACGCTCAGAGCTCATTCCTTTCTTTTATAGGCTAGGTGTTACTTATCTTGTGACAGGAGCCTATAACATTGACAGGATCAAAGCAGTAGTTGAAAGATTGAATCTTGAAGAAGACATTCAACCTGCTTTCGACAAAGAACTGTATAATAAAATCATGACTACTTATTCAGGTACAGAGCTGTCCGAAATTATTAACTCTTTATAGAATAGAACGCTCTGAGAGATACAAGGATTTAAAATGGGACTTTTTTCTTTTTTTCAAAAAAAGCAGGCTGTAAGTCAGGAAGTTAAAAGTGAAGCTGATTTAGAGCTGTATACCCCAATTAGTGGCAATTTAATTTCATTAGAAGAAGTTCCTGATCTTGTGATCTCCGAAAAACTGATTGGTGATGGTGTAGCAGTTGTTCCTGATACAGGAGCTGACACAATTGTTGCCCCATGCAGTGGTACTATTTCAAGACTTATTGCCTCTAATAACGCTTTTGCTGTAAGAACAGAACAAGGGGTTGAGGTTTATGTAACCTTTGGTATTGGCACTAGCAGCTTTACAGGTTCAGGAATGGCTGCAATTGCAAAATTAGGTCAAGCAGTAGCTGTAGGTGATCCTGTATTAAAGTTTGATATGGAAAAGGTCTCAAAAGATCTTGAATCTACTGTAACCTCTTTAATTGTTGTCAGAAGTTCAGCTTCTATTGCTAAGGTTATTAGTAGTTCAGGTAAGGCAGAGGCAGGCAAAGATCCTTGCTCTTGGGTAATTTTACAAGACGATCAGTAGCTAGCTTTTAAAGCTAAATTCTGCACAACGACTATCAGCGCAACTACTATCAGCGCTACAAACAAAAGAGGAGAACATAAGATCTCCCCCTCTCAAAACTCTTCTTAAAACTAACCTTAAAGACTAATTTACAATGTCATCAGGGCTGTTGTGACCTGAATACTGAGCCTTAACTTCAGACTCGATCTTAGATGCATTCTCTGCATCCTTAGCCTTCATAGCATTATAGTCATAGCTGTATGAAGTGGTCTTCTTCTCGGTAGAAGTAGTGCTCTCAGTCTTCTTGGTATCAGTAGTCTTATCTGATGCAGCAGTCTTATCAGTAGATGAAGTGCTATCAGTTGAGGTTGCAGTCTTTGAAGCATCATCTGAAGTCTTGGTATCACCAGTTGCATCGGTCTTCTTACCATACTTCTCTGCTACTTCTTTTTCGATTGCAGCTATATTCTCAAGATTCTTTTTCTTAATAGCCTGATAATCATAAGTGTAGCCACTTGAACTTGAAGATGCTTTCTTAGAGGCAGCGCTTACTTCAGTCTGATTGTACTTTTTTAAAGCTGCTAATGACTCTTTACTGATTTCAACAGTGTCAGATGATTCATTGGCAATCTTCATCTTCTCTTCAAAAGCTGCCTTGTAGCGGCTCTTGGTTGCAAATGAAGATGCTTTCTGAGCTAATGAATTTACACTGTTATTAGCGTCATTTCTAAGCTTGTCACTATATGTAGATTCACTGCCAGAATAACTTGCAATAGCATTTTTAATGCTTGTCAGTGCACTTGAATCTATAGCCATAATTCTCTCCTCGGCAACTAGTTTTTATCCTTCTTTGCCTTTCGATCTATTATCGGTCAATCAAAACTAAAACTTTAGTAAAAAATTAATGTTTTTTGAAAAAAGCTGAAAAATTAAGCATTCAAGTCTTACTTGTAAGACCTGAATGCTTATGTATCAAGACATAGAGAGAGTTTATAACTTTATAGTAATTTTGGCTCTTACCTAAAAGGTACAATTAGTAACTATGCATCAACTGACTTTGTTAGTAACTAGGTGAAGCTAACTATGCATAGTCTGAAATTGATGGTGTCATATAAGAGCGATACTTATTTACAAGTTTTGACAAATCATTGCTCTTACTTTGTACTAGGTTATTAAGCTCCTTATCACTAATACCTGCATTTAAGGTACTGTAAACAGGCTTTAACAACTCCTGATAAGAGGATAGAGCTTTATCAAACTCATCAGGATCATTTAAGTTAACATTTGAGAATAATGAGGTAATTGAATTGATTACATCCTCATTGGTAGCTTGTGGCAATATAGTTTCGGTACCTTCTTTTACATTGGTTTTAAGACCAATCTTATTAAAGGATTCATTGATGTAGCCAGCCTGTTCTTTGGAAATAATATTAGACTTGCCGTAATAGTCTTTAATACCTGAAAAAGAGCTGATAGTCTCTTTAGAGCTATTCTCAGTTGCCAAATCCTGCTGACTATTTACATACTCTTTAACAGCAGAGGTTAAGACTTTTGCCTGATCCTCATTTAAATTGTTTTTAGCATAGGTAGTGACGATATTAGTCATAATCGACTGTTTAGCATAATCGTCATAATCAAGAAAAGACTTGGTCTTTACATCAGAGCGCATGCTCTGAATTAAATCACGACAGTTTTGAAATTCATCTTTTGAGAACTTGGTATCCATCAGTGTGATATTACCATCTTCATCATAAGTAGCATCTGGCTTTGATTCAAAGAAGATGGTGGCGGCATGAGAGATCTTACTGTCTTGTAGCAATTCACAAGATGAAGTATCAAGCTTGTTCATGACATCATCAGAGTCAATTAAATTCTTACTTTCATTTAAAGACTGCACACTCTGACGTAATTTCTCAGGATCAAGCTTGGTGTAATTGACTTTGGTCTGACTTTTAACAAGTTGAGCAGGACTTGCATCTAAAGAGAAAAGATCCATAAACTCTCCTAACATGTATAGTTATCTATACAGTTAACGGTCAGATTTAACTTTATCTTTAGGCAAAAATAAAGGTCTTACCCTAATTAGAGTAAGACCTCTTATCTTATGAAATTAGCTTTAGGCTAAATTATAAGTTTGCAACGATATCCTCAACTGTCTTCTTAGCATCACCGAAGCACATTGAGGTGTTGTCCTTGAAGAACAGTGGGTTCTGAACACCAGCATAGCCTGGGTTCATAGAACGCTTGAATACTACAACATTGCGAGCCTTCCAAACCTCAAGTACTGGCATACCAGCGATTGGGCTTGATGGATCCTCAGCAGCTGCTGGGTTAACAGTATCGTTAGCACCGATAACTAATACAGTATCTGTGTTCTCGAAATCGTCATTGATTTCGTCCATTTCAAATACAATATCGTATGGAACCTTTGCCTCAGCTAACAGAACGTTCATATGTCCTGGTAGACGACCTGCTACAGGGTGAATAGCGAAGCGAACTTCGATACCACGAGCCTTTAATTTCTCAGTTAAAGCAGCAACAGCGTTCTGAGCCTGAGCTACAGCCATACCATAGCCTGGGGTGATGATAACTGAGCTTGAGTTCTTTAATAAGTCAGCAACTTCATTTGCCTTTAACTCATGATACTCGCCCATTTCCTCATCTTTCTTTGCAGCAGCTGGAGCATTACCAAAGCCACCTGCGATAACAGAGATGAATGAACGGTTCATAGCCTTACACATAATGTAAGACAGAATAGCACCTGAAGAACCTACTAAAGCACCGGTTACGATCAGAAGGTCGTTATTTAACATGAAGCCTGATGCTGCAGCTGCCCAACCTGAGTATGAGTTCAGCATTGAGATAACTACAGGCATATCAGCACCACCGATAGCAGCAACTAAGTGAACACCAAATAGTAAAGCAATAACTGTCATTACTAATAATGGGAATGCAGGAGCCTCATTACCAGCTAAGAACCAAATCAATAACAGGAATGAAACGACTAAAGCACCTAAGTTTAGAGCATTACCAAATGGTAAGGTTAGAGGAGCTGACTTAAAGATACGTAACTTATAGGTACCGTTTAACTTACCGTAAGCTACGATAGAACCTGTAAAGGTTACAGCACCGATGAAGATACCCAAGAAGATTTCAACTAACTCTGTATTTAGTTCTGCAACTGGAGTTGCCATGAATACAGCAGGATCTTCTTGCATGTGGATGTAGCTGTTAAAGCCTACTAATACAGCTGCTAAACCTACGAAGCTGTGTAAGCAAGCGATAAGCTCTGGCATCTGAGTCATCTGAACTTTACGTGCAACGTAAATACCGACAACAGCACCACCGATCATAGCAACAACAATCACGAAGATACATACTGCTGGATTATCGAAGATGTTGCCAACGCGAACGAAGGTTGCTAATAAGGCAATGGCCATACCAACCATACCAGATAGACAGCCCATTTTTGCAGTTTCCTGCTTTGATAGACCTGCTAACGCCATAATGAATAATAGCGCTGCAAGAATGTAGGCCATATGAGTTAAACCTAACATATTAAATTATCTCCTTACCTACTATTGCTGTTTTCTGAACATAGCTAGCATACGGCGTGTTACAGCGAAACCACCAAAGATATTGATAGATACGAGTAAAACACCAATAAATGCAAGAATGCCGATAATGATTGAATCGCCAATCTGCACCATTGCACCTACAACCACAATACCTGAAATAGCATTAGTTACAGACATCAATGGAGTGTGCAGTGAGTGTGAAACGTTCCATACAACGTAGTAACCTACAACGCAAGCTAATACGAATACGGTGAAGTGTGGTAAGAACTTCTCTGGAGCGTAGCCACCGATTAACATGAATGCAACTACGATTGCAGCTAGAGCTACAATCTTTAAAGCAGGGCTTGCTTTCTTAGGCTCTTGCTTTGCAGGAGCTGCAGCATCAGCCTTAGCCTTAGGAGCTGCTGATACGCTGATCTTTGGAGGTGGGAAGGTAACTTCGCCATCTTTAGTAACAGTCATGTTACGTAGAACAACGTCATCAAAGTTTACATCGATTAAGCCGTCTTTGTTCTTGCATAGAAGCTTCATCAGATTTACTAAGTTTGTTGAGTAAAGCTGTGAAGACTGAGCAGGAAGACGAGCTGCAAGATCGGTGTAACCGATCATCTTAACGCCGTTATCAGTGGTGATAACCTTACCTGCAACTGTGCCTTCGCAGTTACCGCCTGTTGCAGCAGCTAAGTCAACAATTACAGAACCAGGTTTCATTGAAGCAACCATCTCTTTAGTAATTAGACGTGGAGCTTTCTTGCCTGGAATTGCAGCGGTGGTAATGATGATATCTACATCTTTACACTGCTTTGCAAATAATTCCATTTCAGCTTTGATGAACTCATCTGACATTACCTTAGCGTAACCGTCTGATGAACCGCCATCTTCAGTCTTGAAATCAAGCTTTAAGAATTCGCCACCCATTGATCTAATCTGATCTGCGACCTCAAGACGAGTATCAAATGCTCGAACAATAGCACCTAATGAGTGAGCTGTACCGATGGCAGCTAGACCTGCAACACCAGCACCGATAACCATTACTTTTGCAGGAGGAACTTTACCTGCAGCAGTTACCTGACCTGTAAAGAATCTGCCAAATGCATGTGCAGCTTCAATAACAGCACGATAACCTGAAATATTTGCAGTTGATGATAAAGCATCTAAAGACTGTGCACGAGAAATACGTGGCACCATGTCCATTGCCATTACAGTTACTTTCTTGGCATTGAGCTTATCAACCAAATCTTTGTTCTGAGCAGGACGGATAAAACTTACAAGAGTTTGGCCTTCATGCATCAGTTCAATTTCAGCATCGGTTGGAGCATTTAACTTAAAGATAATGTCGGCTGACCAAACATCTTTCTCTTTACCTATCTTTGCACCAGCTTTCTCATATGCAGAGTCGTCAAAACTTGCAAGAGCACCAGCATTGCTTTGAACAGCTACTTCAAAGCCTAATTTTAAAAGCTTACCTACGGTGTCTGGAGTTGCAGCAACTCTAGTCTCACCTTGCAAGCTCTCTTTAGGAATACCTATAAGCATCGCATTTCCCTGTTTGAAAATAGTCACTTTCGCGACCTAATTAGTATAAGTTAATCAAGACTTTCGTCTCAGTTACTCTAGTATTATAGGTGTTTAATGCTGTTTTCTATATGTCAAAGTTCAAAAATGAGCCTTTAAGATGAATTTTGTGAATAATAAAATTCTTATTTATTGATATATAAGGATTTATTTTATTTAATGATATATCTGAATATTTTTGTCAATCGCTTAGATTTAGTGCAATAAAATGTTTGTAACCGTTTAAATTATCTAAAAAAAGTTATTTTTTTGAAAAATTAAGCCATATTTAAACGGACGCAGATTTCAAAAATTGCGGTTAATTTTAGAAAGTCATAACGATTTTCTAAGAAGGATATAATTGTGAAGACTTTAGAATAGTTTCTCCCCTGATCTGAAATATCCTTCAAAAGGGAGGATCTAAACATGACAGAAAAGACAAATAAGCGGTTAATCCACTAAGACCTTTTCTAAAGCTACAATTTCACAAACTGGAGTATCGCTCTTTTCTCTACTCTTAGAGTTATTCTCTAAGACTAAAGCTACTGGTACTACAGTCTTATCTGTAAGACGTCTTGCGTACTTGTTCTTTATGATTTGCTCTTTTGCTTCATTAAGCTTTGTATCAATGTCTTTAGAACTATCAGTTACCTTTAATTCAAAGACATATAGGTAGTCACTTGCTTCTGCTGTAATATCCGCCCTTCCACAAGCTCCCATTACCTCAGTTGAGGCGGATACGTTAAAAGTAAGGATAGCTAGCTTTAGTACATCCCTAAAACATGCTTCATTAAAGTTCTTTACGGTTTCGTAGGAGAATTCATTGATGAAGCAATTAAAGATATCCTTTAGCTTGTCTAAGTTATTCTCACAAAGAGCTTCATATAGAGAAATAGTAAACTTTTCCTGAACATCATTATCGTTAGTTAATAGTCTTAACAAGATTTCAGAATAAACTTGCTTTACCTCTAGATTTGGAATGCCAACCTTAAAAATGTCATATACAACAGACTTAATACAGAAATAACCTGCCTGATACAAGATTGCAAATAAATCAATGTTAGCTATATTTTCAATGCTTGGATACAGTGAGTCTGAATCTTTATTGACCGTTGAGTCAATACCTAGTAGTTTTTGCAACTCCAATGTGGTGTTCTTTTCTAAACCTTGTTTTAAGTAGTTCACTAGGAAAGAAGGCCTTGAGCCTCCTGATAACACCCAGTAAGGGATAAAACCTTTTTCAGGACTTTCTAAAAACTTAATGATTGACCATGGATTGTAAACATGGTGCAAACATTCTTCATCAAAGCTATAACCATCATAGTTTCTTTTAATTTCTTCAACTACAGTTTCATGATTATAGATATCTGTTTCATTCTCTTTATTCAATTCTATAGCAGCATTATCAATGTACTCACAAAAGTACTTTTCTAATTCTTCAGTGGTAAAGCCTAATAATGCGCCATATCTGAGATCTAAAGTTAAATCATGTAAATTGTTAAATCCTGAGAATATGGAAGTATGTGAGTAATAAGTAACACCTGTGATAAAGACAAAACGGAATTTTTCTTGACAGGATTTAACTGTTAAATAGAAGTTAGATAAGATCTTACGTCTTTCTTCAAATTCATTACTATCATTAAAAACTGCTGTTAGTGGAGCATCATATTCATCTACTAACAGTACTACTTCATCTTCTTTTTTTAGTGACTTTTCAAGGAAGATACCAGGACTGACTATGTCTTCTTTTGTAGGTTCAATGCCTGCATCTTCAAGTGAAAACCTAAAGGCTTCAATAAAGTCTTTATTAAAAGAACTGTTTGAAGGAACTTCTTTGAAGGTAGAAAAATCTAAATGGATAACTTTGTAAGTTTTATCATCCCATAAAGGTTCAATCTCTAAACCTTTGAATTTCTCTATACCATGAGCAAAGAGCTCATGTAAGGTATTGATGAGAGTTGACTTACCAAAGCGTCTTGGGCGGGTTAATAAAAATGGGCCTTTGCTTTTAGCAAAGTTAGCGATGATACCGGTCTTGTCTACATAGATACTGTTTGTCTCTATGAGTTTAGAAAAACTAGCATAGTTAGGCAGTTTCTTTGTAAATTCCATATTATAGTCCTAAAAGATCACTCTTGAGGCTAGTATAACATTAGCAATAATTTAATTTCTTGAGCAAAATAAAAGCTTATGAATAAATAAGAAAAATTGCAGGAAACTTAAGCTCAGGAAAGAACTCCTGAGCTTTGAAATGAACAGTTTAAAAGATTATTTTCTCTTTAAAACTTTTACGCCTTCTTCTGTTGCGTAAAGAACGATGTCAGCACCTTTAGTTGCAAATAAACCTACGGTTACAACACCAGGGATCTGGTTAATCTTCTGCTCTAAAGCTACTGGATCAGTAATATGCAGACCATGAACATCTAAGATCTCACAACCGTTGTCGGTAATGCAATCTTTACGTAATACAGGATCACCACCTAAGGTACGTAAGGTACGAGCTACTTGCTCACGTGCCATTGGAATAACTTCAACTGGCAGAGGGAATTTGCCTAAGCAATCAACAAGCTTTGATTTATCAACAATACAGATAAACTTTGAAGCCATTGAAGTTAAAATCTTCTCGCGTGTTAAACAAGCACCGCCACCTTTAATCATATTAAAGTTAGGATCAACCTCATCAGCGCCATCGATGTAAACCTCATAAGGTTCAGTCTTATTAGGATCTACAACTTTAACACCAATCTTTGTTAATGCTTCAGTAGTCTTGTTTGAAGAGCTTACAGCTGCTGCAACAGGAACTTTATTAAGACCGATCTGCTCAATAAATTTCATTACAGTAGAACCACTGCCTACGCCTAGAACTGCATTCTTAGGAATATAGTCTAAAGCTGCCTTAGCAACCATTACCTTTAATTCATCCTGTGTCATTTGCATACCTCTATTAAGCTACAGTAACCTTTGCAAAGCGACGCTTGCCAACCTGCCAAATTGCAGTACCTTTCTCAACAGGAGCGCCCTTATCGGTAATAACCTTACCGTCGCACTTAACAGCTGATTGCTTGATCATTCTCATTGCATCAGATGTTGAAGCACATAAGCCGGCATCCTTTAGCAGATTTGGAATAGTAGTTGAAGTTACAGTTACCTCAGGGATGTCATCAGGTAATGCACCTTTAGCAAACTGAGACTTAAAGCCTTCAACAGCAGCATTAGCAGCTTCTTCACCATGGTAACGGGCAACAATTTCACGACCTAATTCAATCTTAGCATCGCGAGGGTTCATTTCACCAGAGTTGCACTTATCATGAATTGCCTTGATTTCATCAACATTCTTGAATGATAAAAGATCATAGTATGACCACATTAAATCATCAGAAATTGACATAATCTTACCGAACATCTCTTTAGGAGCTTCGGTTACACCGATGTAGTTGTGCTTAGACTTAGACATCTTAACTACGCCATCTAAACCAACTAACAGAGGCATCATCAGTACGCACTGAGGCTCCATGCCAGCGTCTTTCTGTAACTCACGGCCCATCAATAAGTTAAACTTCTGATCGGTACCGCCTAACTCAACATCAGCCTTGATAGCTACTGAGTCATAGCCCTGGAATAATGGGTATAAGAACTCGTGAATTGCGATAGGCTGCTTTGAAGCAAAACGCTTTGAGAAATCGTCACGCTCTAACATACGAGCTACAGTTAGTTTTGAAGCTAACTTAATGGTACCTGCAGCACCTAATTTCTCACACCACTCGCTGTTGTAGCGGATCTCGGTTAAATCTTTATCTAAGATCTTAAAAGCCTGTTCAGCATAGGTCTTAGCATTTTCAATGATCTGCTCACGAGGTAACTCAGGACGAGTTGCATTCTTACCTGAAGGATCACCAATTGAAGCTGTAAAGTCACCGATGATTAAAACAATCTTATGTCCTAACTTTTGGAAGGTTCTGAGCTTATTTAAGATCACGGTGTGACCTAAATGGATGTCAGGAGCTGTTGGATCCATACCTAACTTGATAGTTAACTGGCGACCTGATTCAAGTTTTTTCTTTAATTCGTCTAATGGAATAATTTCTTCTGCACCACGAGCAATTTCACGTAATGCGTTCTCGATATCTGACATCTGACTAATATCCTAAATTTATGAATTTCAAAAACAGACAATAATTCCGTTATTTTATATTAAAATGACTTCTAACTCCATTTAATCTTGTTTTTCGATAAAAAAAGGACCTTTATGTCTGAGTTTTATATAGGATTGATGTCAGGCACCAGCGTTGACGGCATCGATGCTGTTTTAGTTGATTTTGATAATTATGAAAAAAATGGAAAATCTACAACTACTTTAGAAAGTAAGTTAAAAAGTAAGATTGTAGATTCTGTAAGTATCGATTTTGATGATGAGCTAAAACAGTTGCTGCACAGCTTATGTATAGGCACAGACAATGAGATTGAAAAAGCAGGTGTAGCCAGAGTTAAACTTGCTGAATATGAAGCTGAGGCTGTAAACGAACTGATTAAAAAAGCCAAGATAAAAAAAGAAGATGTAGTAGCAGTTGGCTGTCATGGACAGACTGTAAGACATCGACCTGAAAAAGGCTTTTCAATTCAGTTAGACGATGGTCCTAGAGTTGCTGCACTTACAGATATTGATGTTATCAATAACTTTAGAGCAGCTGATATTGCCAACGGTGGTAATGGAGCACCCTTAACTCAGGCTTTCCACAGAATTCAATTTGCGTCAAATGACAAAGTATCAATGGTGCTCAATTTAGGTGGAATCGCTAATCTTACAGTTATTGATAAAGATCCTGAACACTCAATTCTGCAGGCTTTTGATACGGGTCCTGCTAATACCTTAATTGATGCTGCTACAAGACTGCTATTAAAAAAGCCTTTTGACAAAGACGGTGAAATTGCAAGATCTGGTAAAGTAATCCCAGCTCTCTTAGCTAAGTACTTATCAGAGCCTTATTTACAGTTACCACCTCCAAAATCAACAGGTCGAGAAACTTTTAATCCAGAGTTCATCGCTGAAGAACTGTTACTTGCAACTCAAGACAAAACTTTTATCCCTGATTTAATTGCAACCTTAACTGAATTTACCGTAGTAGCTTCTGTAAATGCGATAAGACAGTGTCTGTTTAAATACAAGATTGACTCTGCACGTCTTATCTTATGTGGCGGTGGAGCTTATAACAGCCTCATTGTAGAGAGATTTACAAAGCTCTTAGAAAAACAGCATGTAGAGGTAGTATGTGCTGACAGTCTAGGTGTGAACTCTAAACTTATTGAAGCTCATGCTTTTGCTTTCTTTGCTTATATGTTCTGTCATAGAAAGCCATTGGATTTAGGTAACAGCACTGGTGCACAAAGACCATCAATCTTAGGCTGTCTTAACCCTAAGGCTTAAAGAATTGGCATGTATCTGACACTAATAGGCATGTTTTGAGTTTTAAATAAAGCTAACATAAGCTGTAAATTAGCTTATGTTAGCTTGATTACTTTGTTTTACCTCGTTGATATTAAGCATATAGAAAGTATCAATTTAGCTTGATTGAACACGATAGACTGTATATAGACAAACTGAATACAGATAGACTGAATAAATTATGTTAGCTTTTTTAATTTATCCTTTTGTACAGGCTCTTTTAATCATCCTGTTCTTTGTTTTACCTTTAAAGAAACTCTCAAAAACTCTAAGAATTATTCTGGCTTTATTATTTGGCTTAGGTTCTCTTAAGATCTATTTCTACCTTTTTACAGGTGGAACCTTAATGGATCCAAAACTTACCAGATACCCGGCCATCATTTCTGACTGTATCTATTTTTCAGCAATCTTTTTATGCATTCTTACATTATTAAGAATGCTGCTAAACGGCATTTTTAAACTGGTTCGTTTAAACATCCATCGCTACTTGATTCCAGCTTTCTCCACACGCTATGCTGCAATAATGCTGGTAATTTCCTGCTTTTTAGGTATTACAGGTGTGATAAACGGCTTTGCTCCCCCTGAGGATATTACCTATAACCTTAAGCTTGAAAATCTGCCAGAAGAAGCCAAAGGCTTTAAGCTAATTCATTTAGCTGACTTACACATCAGTGCTCCTACAACAGAGAGTGAAATTGAAGATATCGTCAAAAGAACTAATGCTGAAGATCCTGATTTAATCGTAATCACTGGCGATTTTATTGACGGTGAGATTGATTATCTTGACCACATGACCAGGCTCCTATTTAAGTTAAAAGCAAAATACGGTGTTTATGCAGTCTCTGGTAATCATGAGTTCTATTCAGGCTACACCGACTGGTTAAATTACTTTTCAAAAGGTGGCATTAAGTTTTTAGAAAATGATGGCACTGTAATTAGAGATGACAATGGCTCAGCTCTTTTAAATCTGTGCGGTCTTATTGATTTATCAGCTCCACGCTATGGCTTTGCATCTCCTGATATTAACAAGGCTACAGCTAAGATTGACTCATCTGTTCCTACTGTGTTCCTAACTCATCAGCCTAAAATTGCCCATGAGCTAAAAGAAATCTCAGCACTTACTTTAGCAGGTCATACTCATGGAGGACTAATGCCAGGCTTAAAACAGATTGTAGCAGCAGCTAACGGTGGTCTTGTAAGTGGCTATTACAGGTTAGATAAAGAACAGATTATAGTAACTAACGGTACCCGTATTTGGGCAGGTGTTCCTTTAAGATTAAACACACCATCACAGCTTGTTAAAATCGTTCTAAACTAAAGAAAATCGATTACAAAGAGACTCTTTATGATTTACAGATGGCACTATTTGTCCCCTGTTGGAGATTTGACTATGACAGGTACTGATAGTGCCTTAACTTCTCTTTACTTTACAGCTCAAAAGTATGTGCCTGTATCCTTAGATAATGAAATCGTTGATAAAGAAACAGACATTTTTGTAAAGGTAAAGAGGTATCTAGACAGTTACTTTAAGGGTGAGAGACCTGAATTTTCAGGAAAGATAGAGTTTCACACCACTCCATTTAGAAAACAGGTATATGAGATCTTATCTAGCATTCCTTATGGCAAGACTCTAACTTATGGTGAGATTGCCAAAAAGTTAATTGAGAATAATAAGTTAAAAGCGATGTCAGCTCAGGCTGTAGGCAATGCTGTAGGTCATAATCCTGTTTGTATCATCATCCCCTGTCATCGTGTCTTAGGTAAGGATGGAGCTCTCACAGGCTTTGCTGGAGGCCTTGATGCTAAGAAAAAGCTGCTCTCTTTAGAAGGGATAAACTACAAAGAATAAAGTACCTATAGCAGTTAAATCCTGTTTTTATAAGCTTTGTTTTAAAGATTGTAATGGCAAAGCAAAAGATGCTCTATAAAGACACAAACTGATAGATATAATCAAAGTTCTGCATTTTAAAATTTACGTAAATGGTCAGAAATAAAT
>DKDL01000001.1 GCA_002449335.1 Succinatimonas sp. UBA6849
GAAATAAGGAAACGTCAAGAAGTTGGAAGAGGATTAAGATTATGTGTTAACAAAGACGGTGTCAGAATGGATGCCTCTGTATTAGGTGATGATGTCCAAAATATAAATAACCTTACAGTTATTGCTAGTGAAAGCTACGAGAATTTCGTAAAAGCTCTCCAAAAGGATATAGCTGATTCTGTTACCAGTCGACCTCTAATAATAACTTTAGATTTATTTAAAAATCAATTATGTGAAAAAACAGATGGCTCTAAAGATATTATATCAAGTGAGACTTCTCAAAGTATATTGCATGAATTAGTTGAATCAAAATACGTTGATAAGAAAACTTGGAAAATTACTGAAAAATGCCATAATGATCTTAAATCAGGAAATTTCAAACTATCAGATGATGAATTGAATAATTACCTTCCTGGTATTAAAAATATTATTTCTAAAGCTTTTGACGGTTATGCTCTTCTTCCTGAGAATGAACGTAAAAATAATGTTGAAGCAAAAATTGAGCATAAGAACTTTGATAAGAGAGAATTCCAATCATTGTGGTCAAAAATAAATCAAAAGACAAGGTACCTTGTCGATTTCGATAGTAATGAACTTGTTAAGAATGCAATAAAAGCTATCGATAAAGAGTTAGTTGTTTCTCAAGTGTATTTCAATATTACTGAAGGCGAGGCAACATCATATACATCAAAAGAAAGTTTGCTGTCAGGATCTGATTTCAAAGTAAAATCTACAAATGGTGAAAGAGTTGTAAAGAGCGTAATTCCACCATCATTGAAATTTGACCTTATAGGAAAGATTGTTTCAGCAACAGGTTTAACAAGAAAAGATATTTCTTCTATATTAAGAGGTATTTCTTCTGAAAAATTTGCTTTATATAAGCAAAATCCTGAAGAATTTATTTTAAAAGTATCAAATATCGTCAATGACCAAAAATCAGTTTCAGTAGTAAATCACATAAAATACGAAATGCTCGGTTCAACGTATGAGTCTGATATTTTTACTGATTCTACTCTTAAAGGAAGATTGGATATTAATGCCATGAATTCCAACAAGCATATCTTCACTCATGTTATATATGATTCAGATAATGAGAAGAAATTTGCTGAAGACTTAGAATGTCATAAAGAAGTTATTGTGTATGCAAAATTGCCAAAAGGTTTTTATATAAATACTCCTGTTGGTCATTACAATCCTGATTGGGCTGTTGTGTTTAACGATAAAGTTAATAAAGTAAAAGATATTTACTTTGTTGCAGAAACTAAAGGTTGCAATGATACTCTTAATTTAAGAGCAATTGAAAAGGCTAAAATTGACTGCGCAAAAGTGCATTTCGATGCTATTTGCAAGGGGCTTATTGATGATGAAAAGGTAAATTATTGCCAAGTTAAAGATTATGGCACATTGTTAGATATATTAAGAAATAGAAAAACAAAATAGTGCCTAGAGTGGGCAATAATGCATTCATAAATCATTCAGAGGCTTCTGAATTTACCAACAACTATTCACGAAGCCTCTAATCTTAAGGGAAAAATGGCAATTAAAGATTTCGATCTAGTGTTCAACAACCAAATAGCCATAGTAAAAGGCTCTACCACCATGCTCCTTATAAAGGGAGGTAGTGGCAGTACTTATTATGGCTATAACAATAAGTACCTAGATATTGCTAGAACCATAAATGAAAAGTATGGTCTTACTGTAGCAGTATCTTCAAACAAGCTCTTCTCTAAAATCGATCTTAAAGCAGAGCTTCAGTCTGTCTTCAAAGCATTGAATACCCACTATCAAGTTTTATTTGCAGGAGTTTCATCAGGTGCTGTAGCTGCTATTGAGCAATCTCCTGATATTTATGATCTGCAAAAGCTACTACTAATAAATCCACCTTTTACAATTTCACTACCAAAGATAAAGAGATCTCTTGAAGCAAAGAAAGATGCTACTTTTAACTTTGTATTTGGATCAAATGACCCTACCTACAGATTTTTACCTTTGCTTGATTACGTTAAATCTCAGTCATCAATTAACCTAAAGATAGTAGAAGGTGCTGACCATAACTTCAAAGGTATGGAAAGTGAGTTTAAGGAGCTGTTTATAAACTTTGTTGAGAACAACTTAAAATCATAGCGTAGCTAAGTTCAAAAACTTCTCTCAAAATGTACTCAACTAGGAAAGGTAAAATTCAGTAGTCTAAATCAATTACAGACTCACGTAAAGAGAATCCCAATAGCGCCAAAAGCAAATAAAGATACTTACAGTTACCGACTTAATGACTAATACCAATTTCTTCTCTTACAATGACAACTCAATAACAATTCATAACAAGGAGCGACACCTAATTCTAGAGTCATATTTATCAGTAGATCCCTCAAAAATAATTCCTATCCAAGTTCGCGCCCCAAATATAGTGACGTAGTATTCAGTAGAGCCTCGTAGCAACCATTTTTATCTCCCAATCTTAATAGCCAATCTCAATACCAAGCTATAGCCACCTATCCTTCCTTAGCACCAAATCAGTGATTTTCAACTCAATCCAATCTTTTCTTGAAAATTAAATTAAAGCGTATGTATAATCAAACTACGTCCTGCATATTCAGGCGGAATCACAATTTAAGGCTATTTTAGGAATAGTTTGTACCTCATATGTTAGATAACGCAGTAGTTGTAAAGTTAAGTGGCAAAGCATTAGGCGGTGTTGATGAACTGTCTAAACTTTTCACTGCCTGCCGTGGACAGAAATTAGTAGTTGTTCATGGAGGTGGAGTTGAGGTTGATGCTTTGTTTAAAGCTTTAAATCTTGAGGTTAAAAAGAAGAACGGTTTAAGAGTAAGTCCTCGTGAACAGATGCCATACATCAGCGCAGCATTAGCTGGTATGTGCAACAAAGGTTTACAGGCATTAGCTATTAAAAACGGTCTGAATGCTTTAGGTATGTTAGCAAGTGATGGTAAAACCATCACTGTAAGACAGTTATCAAAGGATTTAGGCATGGTAGGCGCCGTTGAACCTAATGATAAAAAGTACCTTACTTTACTTCTTGAAAACGGATATACACCAATCATTGCATCTTTAGCTCACGATGATAACGGTGATCTGTACAATGTAAATGCAGATGATGCAGCTTTAGCTATTGCAAGAGTATTAAATGCTCCACTGTATTACATCTCAGATGTACCAGGTGTCCTTGATAAAGAAGGCAAGCTCATCGATGAGCTTGATGAGAATAAAGTTAATGCTTTAATTGCTGATGGCACTATATCAGGTGGCATGACAGTTAAAGTAAAGAGTGCAATTGATGCAACCAAGCTTATCAAAAAGCCTGTATACATTGCCTCATTCAAAGATCCAAATCTTGCGAAAAATCTAATCTCCCGGTCACGGCTTGGCACAGTATTCAATGTCTAATAGCTTTTGTAGTACACGAGCAAATGTTTTGAAATAAGTTTCATAAATAAACATTGTCAGATTTAGAAATAAAAAATCTTTTTTGTACTACAGGCTATAGAAGCATAGTAAAAACTATTAACAGGCATTTATATATTAAAAGGCTAAGTCAGATTAAATAAATCGTGGAGACACATCTATATGCCACCTATAAATCAGAATTCATCATCATTTGTATTATTAGATGAAATCAAACAGAACACATTAGAAGAGCTTTATGACAAGGTTGTTGATCTTTATGACAAAAAGTTAATGTCAAAAGAAGATCTGACCAAAGTTAATGAAGCACTAGTTACTGTAAATCAGGTTTTCTTAAAACAGGAAAAAGCAAACTTCACCGTAAGACAGGCAACCTTAGCTGATGTTGACTCTCTTATGGATATGATTGAGTACTGGGCAAAGCAGGGACAGAATCTTCCTCGTAAGAGAAATGACATCATCCGTGGAATTCAGACTTTTGCTGTCTGTGTTAAGGATGACAAGGTAGTAGGCTGTGCCTGTTTATATGTTTATGACTCTGGTTTAGCTGAAATCAGATCGTTAGGCGTTTCACCCGTAATTCAGCGACAGGGACAGGGTAGGGCGATTGTAAATTACCTCTTAAAGAGGGCAGCAAAGATGTTCATTCAAAGAGTCTTTGTACTTACAAGAAGTCCTGAATTCTTCTCAAAAGTAGGCTTCCAGAAAACAGTTATTGAAGCTTTGCCTGAGAAGATTTTAAAAGACTGCGAAAACTGTCCAAAGCGTGAAAAGTGCGATGAAGTGGCATATATATACAATGTAAAGGATCACAACTAATATGAAAATCACCAGAAAAACTTTTGACGAGGTAATGTTCCCTTGTTACACCCCAATGAACATGGTTATTAAAAAGGCTCATGGTTCATATGTTTTTGACAATGTTGGTAACAAGTACGTTGATTTAACCTCAGGTATTGCGGTTAACTGTTTAGGTCATACTCCTGAGGGTGTACAGAAGGTAATTAAAAAGACCTGCAAGAACTTAATTCATGTAAGTAATATCTTCTGCAACGAGTACACACTGTCATTAGCCAAGAAGTTGACCTCTCTTACAGGTTATGACAAAGTCTTCTTTGTAAACTCAGGTGCTGAAGCTAATGAGACAGCTTTAAAATTAGCTCGTCGTGTAGCTTTTGATGACTATGGCGCAGAAAAGAATGAGATCATCTCATTTGTAAACAGCTTCCATGGCAGAACCTTCTTCTCTGTAACCGTAGGCGGTCAGGAGAGCTATTCAGATGGTTTCGGTCCAAAGCCTGCTGCTATTACCCATATTCCATACAATGATATTTCAACCTTTGAAAAGACCATCTCAGATAAGACCTGTGCTGTAATTTTAGAGCCTATCCAGGGTGAGGGCGGTATTATCAAAGCCGATGATGCTTTCTTAGTAAAAGTACGTGAGCTATGTGATAAGTTCCATGCTGCTTTAATCTTTGATGAGGTTCAAACCGGTGTCGCAAGATCAGGTACTCTGTACGCTTATGAGCAGACACCTGTTAAACCTGATATCTTAACCTCAGCTAAAGGTTTAGCTTCAGGTCTTCCAATTGGTGCTGTATTAACCTATGACAACTTTGCTAAACACTTCGTTCCTGGTACCCATGGCTCAACCTTCGGTGGTAACGCTTTAGCCTGCTCTGTAGGTTGCTATGTACTTGATAAAGTAAGTGACAAGAAGTTCTTAGAGAATGTAAAAGCAACTTCTGAGTACATTAAAGCCTCAATCAAGAAACTTGATGAAAAGCATCATGTCTTTGATGATATCAGAGGTGAAGGTTTACTCATGGGCCTTGTTTTAAATAAGAAATACTCAGGTAAATCAGGTGCTCTGCAAAAAGAATGCTTTAAGCATAAGTTATTAACCTTAACTGCTCATGGCGATGTATTAAGACTGGCTCCTGCTTTAAACATTAAAAAATCTGTTGTAGATGAAGCAATGAAGCTTTTAGATAAAGCTTTAACTGACTTTGTCAAAGACAATGCTTAATAAAAGGGGATTTTAGACGATTAGAATGAATTTACCTTGTTTAAAAGTCAAGCTTTAAACAAGGTTAGCTCAATCGCTACAAATCCTAATCAGGCACTGTGTGCAATTACTGATACATGCAGTGCCTTAATTGTCTTAGTAACAACAGTAGCTGTTATAGCAGCAAACCAATCTTTTGATCATTGCAAACTGAATACAGGATCTCTGCAAACCTTATTCAAGATCACTGCAACTATAGTTTAAGATCGTGCTCTCCCTCTTTTAAGATCACTGCAACTTAAATTTAAGATCATTGCCACCCCATCATAAGATCTGTACAAAATTATTAAAAGATCACTGCAAACTTTGTGGTACTTACAATAAATACCAGTAATTACAATTACCCAAATTTTTATTGTGTATAATTGATAAAGAGTAAGTAAAACAGGAACACCATAATGAGCAACAAACAATTCTTAGAATTACCATACGGTAAGGATGACTTTCCTCTATTAAGAGAAGGAAACTGTTACTTTGTAGATAAGACTCCTTATCTTAAGACAGTATTTACAGATCAATCTGCTGTAATGTTGTTTACCCGTCCAAGACGTTTTGGTAAGACTC
>DKDL01000065.1 GCA_002449335.1 Succinatimonas sp. UBA6849
AAGGGTGCTTTGATCCACATGGAGCCGAGGGGAGATAGAACCCTGCTTGAATTCGAAATACCTACACGTGGACTTATGGGGTTGAGGAGCAACTTGCTGACTGCATCTCAAGGTGAGGCTGTGGTAGCTCATCGTTTTAAGGATTATCAGCCATATAAGGGTGATATAGAACGTAGAAGCAATGGTTCCCTAGTGTCTTTGGAGACAGGTGTAGCAAGTGCATACGCTATGAACAAACTGTTGGATAGAGGGCGTTTCTTTGTGGAGCCCGGAGAAGAGATATATGCAGGCCAAGTAGTGGGAGAGCATACTAGGGAGAGAGATTTGAATGTAAATATCTGTAAGACAAAGAAACTAACGAATGTGCGTGCAGCAGGCTCGGATGAGAAGATAATTTTACCTCCGGCCATAAAGTTTTCTCTTGAAGAGGCACTTGAGTACATTCAAGAGGATGAACTTGTCGAGGTAACACCACATTATATGCGTATACGCAAGGTCTTGTTGGATCCTTTGGCTAGAAAGAGAAATAGCGATAACATAGATTGATAATAGAAAAAATTTTATTAAATTTGCAACCCTTTGTAGTAGACTTAAGTAGTATAGGTGCTGGTGCGAAAGCTTTCAGCGCCATTGCTGACAAACAGTTCTTTGATAAATTCGAGAATGCCGAGATATTGGATGCCCATATTGAAGTGGATTATTCAGTTAAGAATAAGGGCGCTAGCGTAGATGTTTCTTGTCGTATGGTGGGCGAGGTTAAGGTGCCTTGTGATCTATGCTTGGAACCTGTGACTATACCAGTGGATACGGAATTCGAGGAAAATTACATTCCACAGGGTAATGAGCTTGATTTGAGTCAAGATATTTATGATTATGTAGTAACTTCACTTCCGCTTAGAAGAGTTCATCCTGATGGGGAATGTAACGAAGAGACTACAAAGTATATAAGTAAATAATAATTTAAAAGAATAAGAAAATGGCACATCCAAAACACAAATTCTCTAAACAGAGAACAGCTAAGAGACGTACGCACGATTTCGCGCCTGTACCTACTCTTGCTACTTGTCCGAATTGTGGCGCTACCGTCATTTATCATCGTGTATGTCCTGAGTGCGGTTACTACAGAGGACGCCAGATTATTGAAAAGAGCGCTGAGTAGTCAGCCGCTCTTAATGGTCTCTTAGTTCAACGGATAGAACGAAGGTTTCCTAAACCTTAAATACAGGTTCGATTCCTGTAGGGACTACAAAAAAACCTCGAGGTCGTTAAGGCTTCGAGGTTTTTTATATGTGTTAGAATTACTCAACTACTGGGCCAGCAGCTACGAGAGCCTTACCTGCTTCGTTGTTCTCGTACTTTTTGAAGTTCTTGATGAAGCGTCCGGCAAGGTCCTTAGCTTTCTCTTCCCAAACAGATGCGTCAGTATATGTGTCGCGAGGGTCGAGGATGTGTGGATCTACACCTTCCAGCTGTGTAGGAACTTGGAAGTTGAAGTGAGGAATAACCTTGGTAGGAGCTTTCTCGATAGAGCCATCAAGGATAGCATCGATAATTCCTCTCGTATCTTTGATGGAGATACGCTTCCCTGTACCATTCCATCCTGTATTTACCAAATATGCTTTGGTTCCGTTTTTCTCCATCTTCTTTACAAGCTCTTCAGCATATTTTGTAGGATGGAGTTCGAGGAATGCTTGTCCGAAGCAAGCGGAGAATGTAGGAGTAGGTTCGGTAATTCCGCGTTCTGTTCCTGCAAGCTTAGCAGTAAATCCTGAAAGGAAGTAGTATTTTGTCTGCTCTGGGGTAAGGATTGATACTGGAGGAAGAACTCCGAATGCATCAGCTGAAAGGAAGATAACTCTCTTAGCAGCAGGACCCTGAGAATAAGGACGAACGATATTCTTGATGTGGTAGATAGGGTAAGATACACGGGTGTTTTCAGTTACGCTCTTGTCTGCGAAATCGATTTTTCCGTTTTTATCTACTGTTACATTTTCAAGAAGAGCATCTCTTGTGATGGCATTGTAGATGTCCGGCTCAGAATCCTTATCAAGGTTTATGACCTTAGCATAGCAACCACCTTCAAAGTTGAATACGCCCTCATCATCCCAACCGTGCTCATCATCACCGATTAATAAGCGCTTTGGATCTGTTGAAAGGGTGGTCTTACCAGTACCTGATAGACCGAAGAAGATAGCGGTGTTCTTGCCTTCCTTATCGGTATTTGCAGAGCAGTGCATTGCAGCGATGCCCTTTAATGGTAAGAAGTAGTTCATCATTGAGAACATACCTTTCTTCATCTCACCACCGTACCAGGTGTTCAGAATTAACTGCATACGCTCTGTTAAGTTGAATACAACTGCAGTCTCTGAATTTAAACCTAACTCTTTGTAGTTCTCAACTTTTGCCTTTGAAGCATTTAAAACTACGAAATCAGGCTTGAAGTTCTTTAACTCTTCAGCTGAAGGACGGATGAACATATTGGTTACGAAGTGAGCCTGCCATGCAACCTCAACAACGAAACGAATTGCCATACGGGTGTTTGCGTTAGCACCGCAGAAACCATCAACAACATATAACTTCTTGTTTGATAGCTCTTTGCCTGCTAATTTCTTTAACTCATTCCAAGACTCTGTTGATAGAGGCTTGTTATCATTCTTGAACTCGTCGGTTGTCCACCAGAAAGTATCCTTTGAGGTGTCATCCTTAACGATGAACTTATCCTTAGGAGAACGACCAGTATAAACACCAGTCATTACATCTACAGCACCCATCTCAGTCTGGAAGCCCTTATCGTAGCCTTCTAGACCAGCTTTGGTCTCTTCTGCGAATAAGGTCTCATATGATGGGTTGTGAACGATCTCAGCTGCACCGCTGATACCATACTTAGCTAAATCAAGCTCTTCAAATAAGCTCATTTTTTTCTCCACGTGTTATCTGAGTGAGACTCAGGTTTCTATAGTTACCTTTGTGATTTTACCGTAATTTGAAAATTTGTGCATATTTTTTAAAAAATAAATCGATCAATTATTATCAACTTTGAAAATTTTTTTTATTTATTTTCTGTAAAGCTGAAAAAAGTCAAAAATCATATACAATTAATGACAATTGATTTTCGATTAACAAAAGACCGAATGGAAAATTTCGGCACAAATTTAAAGGTTCCTATGAGTAAAATTAGTGTAAGTGATAAAGCTCAAGAGTATTTTTTAAACATCATCAATAAGCAGAAGATGGAAGGTTTAGCAATTCGTCTTACTGCATCAAATGTGGGCACTCCTGGTGTACAGTGCGGAATTTTATATTGTCCTAAAGAGTACATCACCTCAAATGATGAACACTTTCAGATGAAAGGATTTGAGATTGTAATCGACAGCTCTGTTTCAGAATACTTAGATGACTCTGTTATTGATTTAACTAAGAATGATCAGGGTGAAGACCTGTTAACATTCCATGCTCCTAATTTAAACAAGCAGGATTTACCTGCTGATGCAACCTTATTTGATCGCTTAAAGAAGTTTATCGATTCAACTGTAAGTCCTTCATTAGCAGCTCACGGTGGTGCAGTCGAGTTAGTTGACGTAACTGATGACGGTATTGTTAAAGTCAAGTTCACCGGTGGTTGCTTAGGTTGCTCAATGGTTGGCGTAACCTTAAAGGAAGGCATCCAGACTCAGTTAAATCAGGCTTTTCCTGGCATGATTAAAGATGTTGTAGACGTAACCGCTCACGAAGTAACTGATAAGACCTACGGTTAATAGTTATTAACAATAAAAAACGGATCACCCTATTTACTACATAGACGTTGATCCGTTTTTTTATTCTCCAAAGAGAATAAGCTATTCAGATTTCTGTTCTCTACTCAATAAAGACATCGCAGCTTCGCGTCCTGACTTACCTTTATAAAGAACATTATAAACTTCAGTACAAATAGGCATCTGTACAGAGAGCTTATCGCAAAGTCTTTTAACAACAGCACTCATGGTATAACCTTCAACTACCTGTCCAATCTTGTCTAAAGCTTCCTGACAAGAAAGTCCTTGACCTAAATAAAAGCCAAAGCGACGGTTACGTGACTGATTATCAGTACATGTAAGGATAAGATCACCTAATCCTGACAATCCCATAAATGACTTAGGAGTAGCGCCAAAAGCTACACCAAATCTTGTCATTTCAACTAAACCACGAGTAATAAGTGCAGTTCTTGCGTTAGCACCATACCCCAAACCGTCTGAAAGACCAGATCCGATTGCAATCACGTTCTTAATAGCGCCACCTAATTGAAGGCCTAAAAGATCGTCACTTCCATAAATTCTGAAAGTCTTGGTATGCATCAGCTCTGAGAATTCTCTGATGAACTGCTCATCGGTTCCAGCCATAGCAATTGCAGTAGGAAGACCTTTAGCTAGCTCTATAGCAAAGGTAGGACCTGACAGAGCTGCCATGGGTGTTGATGAACCTAAAATCTCTCTTGCTACATCGCTTAGCAATCTACCCGAGGACTTATCCAAGCCCTTAGTTGCCCAAGCTATTCTCTGATCTGGCTGTAAGAATGGTTTAATTGATGTTAATACATCAGCAAAGGTGTGAGAAGGAACTACAACTAGAACATTTTTAGAAGCTTTAACTACTTCTTCTAATGAACTAGATACAGTTAAAGTGTCTTTAAATTTAATACCAGGAAGGTATTTTTCATTAACACGCTCCTGTTGCATTTTTTGTGCATTAACAGGATTACGACACCACAGCATCACAGGTAAACCTTTTGATGCTGTAGATTGAGCTAGAGAGGTGCCGTATGAACCGGCACCTATCACACTTAAAGAACAAGAATATTCAGACATAGTTCGCTCAACTAAGCCTGTGGAGCCTCGTTCTTAGCTTCGCCATTTGCTACATCAGACTGCTGAGCTTTAGCAGCTTCTTCAGCCTTATGAGCTCTGAACATAGCTTCAAAGTTTAATGGACGTAGATTTAATGGAGGGAATGATGCTCTGTTGATTAATGCAGAAATGTGCTCTCTAGCATATGGGAATAGGATATTAGGAGCAACACCGTTTAATAAGTACTCAGCTGTATCCTTATCAACCTTGTGAACTAAGAAGATACCTGCCTGGTGAACTTCACAGATAAAAGCAGTTTCTTTATCTAAAGTGCAGGTTACAGTAACTCTTAAATCAACTTCGTAGTTGTCTTCAGCGATATTCTGAGTCTTTGCATCAAAATCAATCTTGATTTCAGGCTTCCACTCTTTAGTAAATACGCCTGGAACATTAGGAGTCTCTAATGAGCAATCTTTAGCATAAATTCTTACGATATCGAATGCAGGCTGATCTGTGTTTTGATTTTGTGCGTTTGCGTTGTCAGACATTTTTATATTTCCTTATGATTAAATTAATTTTTGTTAGACAGAGGTAAATTGTCCATTGACCACTGGGTAATACCACCATCTAAGGTAAACACCTTGGTGTAACCCTGTTTTTTCAA
>DKDL01000011.1:0-3945 GCA_002449335.1 Succinatimonas sp. UBA6849
CTTGTTCCTTGTCACCATATAGGTGAGTATTGGTACTACAACGGAGGACTTCCATCTATCTTAGTTAACTATTTAAAAACTCATGAGCTAAATGCCTTTGACTATTTAAATAAAGAAAAGCCTATAACAATTCCTGTTAACGACTTTATAAATCCAACTGCACTAACTACCATCAACCAGAATGTACTGATGTGTCAGACAGGCTATTTAACCTTACGTTCAGCACTTACTAGTGGTGATCTTACAGTAGATTTAGGTATACCAAATGGTGAAATCTATAAAGCTTTAAATAGATTGCTTGCAATCAACTTTTATAAAGAAGGGATCTACTCTTTAGCAAAAAGTGTAAGAGAGCTATTTGATGTAGGTGAGATTAAAGATATTGTTGACAGATTCAACTCTGTTATAAATTCAGTCTCTTATGATCATTTTCCAATTAACAGTGAATCAGCGGTTCAAAACTACTTACACCTATTCTTAATAGGAGCTGGTATTGAATCCTCAACTGAAAGCCACTCTTCAAAAGGACGAGCAGATTTAATTATAGAAACTAAAAACAGACGCATTGTTTTTGAATTTAAGTATGCTCAAAATGAAACTGAAGCAAAGACAAAGCTGAATGAGGCTGTTGAGCAGATTAAATCTCGTGATTACGGTAATACAGAGCCTAAAAAGAAGGATCTGTTAAGAATTGCAGCAGTTTTTAATGCAGATCCTAAGGTGAGAGCTTTTAGCGATTATCAGGCTGTATAAAATTACAGTTTCGAGTTGTTGACCACAACTGTGCAAAAGTTTAACAAATGCAGAGTAGACTGACATTATTGATTTACGTACAAATGCAGTTGCTACCTTCATTCTCATATGAATTTATACCCTTAATGTATCCTGATCTGGCATACAATTCTTGTTATAGAAAATTACTATATCCAGTCATTCTTAAATAGTATTATCTTTGTCTGACATTCATCTGTAAACTCAAAGCATGAAAACAATAAATGAGGTTACAAATGACAGCACATATTCCATTTAAGTATGATTTCGTAGGTTCTTTCTTAAGACCTGAAGCAGTTCAGAATGCTAAAGCTTTATTCAAAAAAGGACTGATCTCACAGGACGAGTTAACCAAAGTAGAAAACACTGAGATTGAAAAGTTAATTGCTAAACAGAAAGCTGCTGGCTATCACGTAATTACCGATGGTGAATACAGAAGAGCTTACTGGCATTTAGATTTCTTCTGGGGACTGAACGGTATCGAGCAGACTGAGTTATCACATGGTTATTTCTTCCATAACGAGGAAACTGCTAAAGGCTCAATTAAGATCGTAGGTAAGATCACCGGTGAGAACCACCCATTCGTTGAGCACTTTAAGTTTGTTAATCAGTTCTCTGATGACAATGCTGTTGCAAAACAGACCTTCCCTGCTCCTGCGCAGTTACTAGCTGAGTTATTCAGAAAAGATAATATCGAGAATACCAAAAAGTTCTACCCTAACCTTGATGAGTTAATTGAGGACATTGGTGCAGCTTACAGAACAGTAATTAAAGAATTGTATGCTGCAGGCTGTAGAAACATTCAGGTTGATGATTGTACCTGGGGTATGTTCGTAGATGAGAAGTATTGGGCAGCTCGTCAGAACGGCAATGTGTCTTTAGAAGAGGAAGCAGAGAAATACTTAAGAGTTAACAATTTAGCTTATCAGGACCGCCCAAAAGACTTGGCCCTTACAACTCATATCTGTCGTGGTAACTACCACTCAACCTATGCTTGTACTGGTCCTTATGACCCAATTGCACCTATTCTTTTTGCTAAAGAGAATGTTGATGCATTCTATCTTGAATTTGATGATGAGAGATCAGGTGGTTTTGAACCATTAAAATTCGTTCCACAGGACAAGAAAGTAGTTTTAGGATTAATCACCTCAAAGAGACCTCAGTTAGAGGACAAAGAGTTCATCAAAAAGAGAATTGCTGAAGCTTCTAAGTACATTCCTCTAGAGAGATTATGCCTGTCTCCACAGTGTGGCTTTGCTTCATGTGAAATCGGTAATAAGCTCACCGATGAAGATCAGTGGAAGAAACTTGCTTTAGTAAAAGAAATCGCTAAAGAAGTTTTTGGCGTAGACTAAAACACTTTTCAAATAACATTACTTCTTTTAATTTCCAGTATCTAAAGAGGATCAGAAAAGATCCTCTTTTGTTTATCTTATGTCCCATAAAACTTACTCTTAAAAGCTCACCTCAAATAAACCGCTTATATAAGCTAATTTAGAACTTAACAAAAACATAACAATTCAAATACAGAGCTTTAATAATCACTCAGTATATTTATATGTGTAGAAAGAAATTTGAAATATGTGTCTTGGTTAAATTTGTTGTTTATTAAGTTTAATTTATTGGTTTAAATCGTAGTTTTGTGGTTAGTTGATTAGGTTGGTGCATTATGTCAGATATGATTGCAAAGAATGAGTTGAAGAACATTGATAGTTATGAATTTGATGCTTATGAAGATAAAGCTAATGACGAAATTGTTGATAAAATCGAAGATCTCATCTTTGGTAAAGATGACAAAAAAGGTTCTGATTTCTTGAAGACTCTTTGGAAATTAAGAGAAGACATGTACAGAGATGAATTCTAGTCGAACCTGAAAATGAAGGAGCACAAAGAAAGGTTGCTCCTCATTTTCTCTCCCCTTAAAATTAAACACTTTTGTTTCTTATTAAAAAAGCCTTCCTGAGGAGCTTGTCTATCAATATACCTAGGGTACTATCCTAGTTGAATACCTTTAAATTACTTTTCAATACGCAATGATATAGGCGTGCTAGTATTTACGAGCAGCTATGACAGCAAACTTCTGCATTCTGTAGATACATTCTACAGAGTCAAAGCCAGCATTTTTTAACATACTTACTTCAGTTTCAACTGAGCATTCTTTATCAAGTTTTCTACGATCCTGCCAACGCTCAATTTCCTCTGCTGTAAGTGAACTGTTCTTTAAATGCTGATACCAGAACTTATTTAAAGCATCAGTCATATTATCATCAGTTCCACAGAACTGATCGTAATTGATAAAGACACCACCTTCAGGCAGATGCTCATAGATTTTAGAAAAGAGATTTCTCTTCGCATCCTCATCCAGATGATGAATGGATAATGCACTGATAACAGTATCGGCACTAAAGTCATAATCAGATGAGTAATCTTTAACTTGGTACTGAACATTAGTAAGACTAGCAAATCGAGCTTTTGCAATATCAAGCATATGATCTGCGATATCTACAAGCAAATAGGATGAATAAGGAAAATGCCTGTAGTAATACATCGACAGGAGACCTGTTCCTGCTCCAAGATCGACAATTGACTTTGGATTTATAAAACTTGCAATAAAGTCGGTTGTATTTTGATAGAAATCTTCGTAGCAGGGAATAAAGATCTGTCTTGACTTGTCATAGATCTTTGAGACCACATCAAACAGATTCTTGATATTCTCAAGATCAGTTTTAGATTTTTTATCCTCTGACATATAAAATTCCCTGTTGAATAATCAAAGCGATCTTACTTTATAGAAGCTTCTTTAAACTATAGCCATATAGCGAAAATAACGTGCGCACAGGCTAAAGCGAAGAGTCCTGCGAGTACATCATCAAGCATCACACCTAAACCGCCTCCTACGCGTTTATCGAGCATACTGATAGGAAATGGTTTTAAGATATCAAAAATTCGAAATAGTACAAAAGCAAGAACAGCATAATACCAGACAGATGGGAAACAGATGATTGAGATGAACATACCATCAAACTCATCAATCACAATAGCACTGTTATCATGCATACCCATAGCTTTCTCTGTAACTGAAGATGTATACCAGCCTAAAAAGAATGTAAGCACTGCAACTGCTATTTGTACTTGCCATGGCAGATAAACTAAAAGCATACAAATAGGTAGTGC
>DKDL01000011.1:3982-4225 GCA_002449335.1 Succinatimonas sp. UBA6849
CATAAGTACCTGGAGCTTTAGGCATTAGGCCAGATCCAAAGCCTAATGAGATGAAATGAATTGGATTTTTAATACTTACTTTAGATAGATAAGATCTGTCATGCTTGTCCATAAATACATCCTTTAATTGAATTTAGCTAATTATAGCCTGTTTGATAGGAGTCAGAAAATGGCACAGCAAGAAAAGTTGATTTTAGATAAGAATATAAAAATAGAGTGGGCAGAAAAGCAAAAACCCGTAAC
>DKDL01000102.1 GCA_002449335.1 Succinatimonas sp. UBA6849
TTAGCGCTGACTGAGTGTTGTATCTTGCAATTGGTAGAATTCCGGTCATATAAACCAATTCAACAAAACGCTCTCCAGCTCCTTTAAACAAAGATCTTAAAAGGTCAATAAACTTCTCTTGAAGGCGTGAATTGTTTGGATATTCTCTAAAGACAAAATCCCATTCATCAATAATAAAGATAAATCTCTTTTTTAAACAACGAATAGCTTCAGGTAAGGAATAACTCTTATCTTTTTCAAAACTGTCAGGATATGTGTCTTTCAATTCTGAGACAACATCAGTATTTAAATTCTCAAGATACTTATTTCCATTTTCTTCGTTATCAGCAAATTCTGTCATATCAAGATAGATGACATCATGCTGATTTAGATGACTCTCAAAATCAGGTGATGCGGCTATTTTTAAATCAGAGAAAAGAGCCTTTGAATCACAGCCTTTTGAGTAGTAAGCATTAAGCATCTTGACTGTAACACTCTTACCAAATCTTCTTGGTCGTGTCACACATATAAAACGTCTTGATTTGTTAATAAACTTGTTGGTTAAAGATATAAGATCAGACTTATCTACGTATTCATCATCAAATTCCATTTGAAAACTAACGTTATCAACGTTAACAAACATAAAGTCCTCTCTTGCATTAACATGTTCATTCATTAACAGGCATCTCCATTATAAGGTATTAAAAATTAAGATGCCTATGTTCTCATGACTTTTTAAGTCACCTGTATTTTTACTGATATAAAATGCAATTTTTAAAAACAATTTATGCAATTTTATTGTAAAAAAGAAAATTTAAAACGAAGTTTTCAAAAAGATTTACTAAAGTCAGTGACGTATTCCTTTGAGCAATAGACCGTTGTCAGACAGGGTTAAGACAAGTTTTGAATTCAAAAGATTGATATTCTAATAAATTTACAATTGCACGATTTATGTTGCCAGTATCAGGAACCATAAGGATGGCTTTGACGATGATTTATTGCTGGGCTGCAGGTGAGCATTTACTATCAATTTACCAAATCAAAGCTTTAATTTACGATTAACTGAAATTAAAGATAAATCACTGTCTACTGTCAGTTTTACCTTTCTCTTCTTGTAAGATCTTTGCTGATGGAAGTTTTATTAAAGGAGATTTAATAGCTGTTCAATGACATTTTCCCATGAACAGCTATCGATTAAGACTCTTAGATAATCCTGTTATCTAAGACTTGTGAATTTGAGAATTAAGCTAAAGCTAAACCTAACAGATTTACATTAAAGCCCTTTAAGACCTCTAGGTTATCAATAGCCTTGTTTAAATCTGAAACATCAAGCTTTTCAACTACGATCACGCCATCACAACTGGTGATTTCTGACATATTCTCATCAGTAATTACTTTAACCTCAACATTGTGATTTAAAGCCACATCACGGATGATTGATACTGTGTCTTCAATCGAGTTCTCAGTTAATGATGATGACACTGCAATTGTCTTAGTGCCCTGCACTAAAACTTTTACAAGTTCTGTAAACTTGTCTTTTTCAGCAGTTGATTCCTGTGAATAGCTGCTCTCATGCAGGCAACCTAACAGTCTTAAGTTATAAAGATCTTTTAAGTAGTTCTTATCTCTTAACTTACCTTCAAAGAGGTATTTACCACCATATACACATGATGATATGAAGATACCGCCCAAAAGACCTGCTAAGATAAAGATGATGTACTTTTGAATCTTATATGAGGATAACTCAATGAACTTATCCTCTAAAGGAACAGGCTGTACTAAAGCTGAAATAGCATCGTTCTTTTGAGTAATCTGTGACTGTAATGATGTGATTAGCAGATCTTCAGTGTTCTTTAAGTTCTGAATATCATCACCATTTACAACACCTGATGATACTTTCTTAGACTTGATAATGAACTGGTCGCCCATTTCATCTTTTAACTCGGTTACAAGTTTTGAAACAAAATCTTCTAACACAGCTAAATTCTTTTCATTATTTGCCTTTACGGTAATATCAATTGTTCTAACGTCATCAGCATTAAGCTCAATTAACTCACTTACAGCTTTTAGTGATTGTTTATGAGCAATCCCTAACTGAGCTGATAGCTCGTCTAATTCAGATTGTGAGCTTACTAGTTTTGAAGCTAAACTGATTACCTTTGACTCAGCTGTATTAGAGCTGATTGAAGAGTTATTATTACCCTGGGTACTGCTTGCATTTGCAGGAACACTTAAAACAGAACTTGAACCGCTCTTATTACGCTCCTGGATATCGATGAAGTACTCAGATTCATAGTACTCATCTGTATCTAAGGTATATAAAAGTGAGTTCTCAGTATACTCAGTTTCAGTTGAGAGTTTTCTCTCAAGACCTTTAATTTCAGTTAAGATTGACTTCTTCTGATTCTCATTAGCAGCTTTCTTATTCTCGTAAGCGCTTAATCTTGATTCATAGTCTTCTTTATAAAGCTCGTAGCTTACTTTTACTTTTTGCTTTACTACCCTGCCGTCTGGCTGCTTTTCTAATCTTTCAATATCAAAAAGCTTATTGATTTGAGCTAATGGCACTTTTGAATAGTTAAAACCATAGAACTTGTATGAGAAAGCTAAAACAGACAGTATCACACCTGATACAAGTAAAACTTTCCATTTAGAGAGGATAAATTTGAATAGTCGTACAAGATCGATCTCGATCTCTGTATTTTGAGCGTCCATGAACACAACTCCATTGAGGATGGATTATATATAGAGATACACTGCAAAATACATGCGTTCATGATAATTGTGGATCTTTGCAATTAGGCTTAAAAATATCTTTTAAAGCAAGCTTAGCTTTGCTCAATAAAATCTTGCGTTAACAAGGTTTCAATTGAACTTGTAAACAATAAAAGACGCTTTAAAACCTAAAAGCTGTCATGTTCTGCGTGTATTGATACAGTTATCGTTAAAATCTGAGTTGCTTTATTCTACAAAATATCATCATTCCAGTCACGGACTAATTTTAATTATATTGATGACTTTTAAAGCTGCAGATGTTGAAAGAATAAGTAAATATCAGCATCGACTCTTCCTAGGTGACCTATCATCGTTCACCACCTATTACGCTACATAAGGAATAAAACACTTAATTGCAGTGGCAAAAAATAACCTTAGCTTTGTTAAGAGATATGCTATTAAGGTACAATCTGATATTCGGTAAAAGCTCTTACCTTAGGATCTGCATTAAAGACAGCAGCAATTCTTAACAGTTCCCTCTTTTTAGGCTCCGTATTACCGTAATCACGGGATTTAATCTGTTCAACTGCATCAATAAGTTTTGTCTTTGCATCAGTCTCGTTTTGAGCATACTTCAACTCAAAAACAATGCGTCTGTTTTTAGTTTCTATAATTAAATCTGCTCTTCCTTTTGAAGAGTGACTTTCTGTTGATGATTCAATGCCAGCTCCTATTAAGAATAGGTGTAAGTAGTTCTGAACCTCTGATTCACTGCTAATTGGAAAGTGATCATAAGAGACTGAATTTATAACGGAGTTAAATCTGTCAACAATATCTTTAATCTCACCTGTATCTAATAGCTCTCTTACACCTTTAGCTAAAGTATAGATCCCTTCTTTATAAAAGTTGATAGCAAGAAGTCTATTTAAAGCTTTATAAATTTCACCATTTGGAATGCCTAAATCTACAGTAAGATCACCACTAGTAAGTGCTGAGCGTAGGGTTAAATAACCTGTCTGACACATCAGTACATTCTGATTGATGGTAGTTAAAGCTGTTGGATTAAAAAAATCGTTAACAGGAATTGTTATAGGTTTTTCTTTATTTAAGTATTCAAAAACATTTAGTTCATGAGTTTTTAAATAGTTAACTAGGATAGATGGCAAACCACCGTTGTTGTACCAGTACTCCCCAAAATCTACAAGTTTATTAGTAACAACACTTTGGAAAAAGTTATTTACAGACCAGGTACTGAATACTTTCTTTTTATAGAATTCATCAAAGCAGTAACCATCATAGTTCTTGGCAAGTCTATCTAACAAAGACTCAACCATGTCGGCGGTTACGTCATCTACATTGCAGTTGTTCTCATAGGATGCTGCAAGCTTTAAATAATCAATGTAGTACTTTTTAATCTCATCACGGGTAAAACCTATCATCTGAGAATAGGCACTTGCATTAGTAATATCTTTGATATCAGAACCAATAGAAAAGATTTCTACATCTTTTAATCTGGTAACACCGGTTATTCCTAGAAACTTGATGGCAAACTTGTCTTTAATGTTGGCATAAAATCTTTTTATTTTTGCTTGGAATTGCTTATATAAATCATCATTATTGATGTTCGATGTCAGCTGATAGTCATACTCGTCAATAAGAATTACAATTTGACGGTTTTCATCTTCTAAATTTTCAAGTAGACATAATATTGAGTCTTCAGGCTCTGTTTTTTCGACATATCCTTTAACGTCAATTTTGTTAGCAAATTCAGAAATTTTTGAATTTAGCTGCTTTTTAAACAAGTCCAATGAGGAGTTATCTAAATTCAAGAAGCTCAATCTGAATACAGGATAAGTAGGCTCTGTCCACTTATCGTATATCCATGTATCTTTAAAGAAAGGCTCAACACCTTTTATGAACAGAGTTGCAATTGTATCTAAGGTTAGAGATTTACCAAAACGGCGAGGTCGTGAAATAAAAACTCTAGCCTCATTATTGAGGAGATTATAGAT
>DKDL01000097.1 GCA_002449335.1 Succinatimonas sp. UBA6849
GCGTCTTGGGCGGGTTAATAAATATGGGCCTTTGCTTTTAGCAAAGTTAGCGATGATACCGGTCTTGTCTACATAGATACTGTTTGTTTCTATGAGTTTAGAAAAACTAGCATAGTTAGGCAGTGTCTTTGTAAATTTCATATCATCATCCTAAAAAGATCATTCTCGTTTTTAGTATAGCATTTTAACCAAATACAATTACTGATGATGTTAACAATAAGAGTTTAGTTCATGATAGAAGAAATATACCTCCTAAATCTTGCAAAACTGATGATTTGTCCTGTCTTACATCCACAAAAATTAAGTGATCAAATTAGCTTATATCATACCTTCACAAAAATATTTAATTTCTTCTAACAGTTATCAAATTATGGAACGATGATTTTTTATTCTGTAGTCATTCAAAAAGAACAGATACATTTTTCAGTGCGAAATTACAGGCAAAAAGCTATACATCATTAAAGATCTGAGAATCAAGTACAGGCAGATGTAAAAGCTTTTCTGTAAAGGCGAGGTTGTCTATGGAATACTATATTAAGCAAGCAATCCTGAATACCAATTCTGAAAATCCATTTAAATCTACAAGTGCGTTTTTAATCAAAGCTTTTTTGGATAACGTGTCAACTTGTAATGGCTATAGAGTAGGCACTGCAGATATAAAAGGATTTTTAGATGTCTTAGGTTGGTTATATTCGGACAAGCATTATTGCTCTAAATTTACCCAAAATTATCTCACTACTATGCTCGAGAAAGTAAAATTCTCTCAAGCACAAGTAAAACTCATCAAGATTTACTTAAATACAGCTAAAGAAGATCAATTTTCAGCAAGGGATTTTGAAAATCTGCTAGATGACGACGATCTTGGACCTTCAGACGATGATGATGACTCACCATTTAACAGTAGAAGTCGTGATTATAAAAGCAAATTCAGATATGAACTGATGTTTAGCCTGTTTAAAACAGAAGCTGACAATTATTTAAAAAGCTATAAGGCAACAAAAGCCGATAGAGATTACCAAAAGAAAATAGCCAAGCTTGAAAGAATGTTTTCTTTAAACAAGGTAGAAACAAAAATTCTTGGGCTCATATTTCTTATCGACAGTTATAGTTGTTGCAAACTGCTATTTGATGAGCAATTAGATTTAAATAAAAGTTACGATATCTTAGCTGCAATCTACAAAACTTCAATTTCTAATGTAAAAGATAGCTTAGATAAACTTGAGAGCTATGGCCTCGTATGCGCTTGCAGAGATTACCATTTAAGCTCTTTTGCAAATAAGATCTTAAGTTCTGATAACAAAAACGTAATTGATGATGCTTTCAAATTCAACAGTTCTGATACAGACTTGAGGTCAGATGAAATTGAAAAAGATAAAAACAAACTTACACTTTTAAGAAAACTACTAGTTTCTAAAGAGATTAGCCCTGTTAATATCCTTTTATACGGTGATCCTGGAACTGGTAAATCAAGTATCGTAGGAGCTTTAGCAAAAGAGCTAAAACTCGATGTATACAGTGTAAACAGTGATATTGATGATAACGAACAAGACAGACGTTCTAAGCTTTTAGCTTGCCAAAAGATCACTGAGAATAAAGATAACAGTTTGATTGTCATTGATGAAGCAGAACGTCTTTTAAATACTAGCTATGAGATTAGAAATAGTAAGGATAAGGCTTGGCTTAATGCTTTTTTAGAGCAGAAACAGTCAGCTCCAAAGATTTGGATCACCAATGATGTAAGCGAAATTGACAGTGCTGTTAAGCGTAGATTCAATTTGAGCATCAAATTCTCAATTAATGATCTTCAAAAGAGAATTAACATTTGGAAGAACATTGCTCAAAAGTACCCTAAGGCTAAGTTAACCTCTAGAGTCATTTCTGTGTTTAATAAAAAGTATGTAACTTCACCTGCTGTGATAGAGCAATCACTGAAAGCTGCATGTGCTTTATTTGAAAGTCCAAAAGACATCAAAAAGATGCTTGAATGTCAGTTACAGGCAAATATTACTTTGAGCAAGCAAGATAGAGGTGGCGGATTTTTATTTGGGCCTCTAGCTGGTGGAGAAGAAGCTGACAATAATAAAGACGTAAAGAAAAAAACTGACTTAAAGAGATTTTCTGAGTTCAACAAAGAAGCTGTGTGCTTTAAACAGGATATTGATGTTTTCTTAAATGGCTGTAAAAAACTCTCTTCAATTATAAAAAGAGGTAAGTCTACAAACGGCATGGGCACTATGCTCTTCTATGGTCCTGCTGGCACTGGAAAAACAGAGCTTTCAAGATTCATTGGACATGAAGTTAACATGAAAGTTAAGGTCGTAAGAGCAAGTGATATTCTTGATATGTACGTAGGTCAATCAGAAAAGAAAATTGCTAATCTCTTCTACGAACTTGATATCAAAAATGAGATCTTGGTAATTGATGAGATTGATGGACTTATTTTTGACAGAAGCTATGCAAAAGCTCAGTGGCAGATAAGTCAGGTAAATGAGTTCTTAACTCATTTAGAAGAGTGTAAAGGATTTGTGATCTGCACTACTAACTACATCGACAAATTAGATAGAGCAGTCCTAAGACGCTTTTCAACTAAGATTGAATTTACCTATGCTAATGAGAAGCAAAAGCTTGCTTTATTTGAAACTGAGCTTTTGCCTTTAGCTCACGATAAATTCACTGATGAGGACAAGCTTCGCCTGTCAAAGATTAAGAACCTAACACCAGGCGACTTTCATGTGATAAAGGCAATGCATACAGGCATTTTTGCAAATGAAGACTCACTTTGTAATTCAGTCTTTTTGTCTGAATTAGAAAATGAAGCCAAGCTTAAGAACATTGAAGAGTATCAAGGTAAAAAGATTGGCTTTTTAGGATAGTGTCTTTGAAAATTCAGTACAGAAGACTGTTAACTTTAAAGAGTACCTGTACTGAAGTTAAACCTCACTACTAGAACGAAGTTGAGTGCTAAAGTAGACCGAGGTTTGGTGCGCAGGGAGACCGAAGTTAAACCGCGCTGCTAGACTCAAGTTAAAACGCGGAAGTAGACCGAAGTTAGGCGCGCGATCCGTGCTGAATTTAGGATGGCGTCTTTTGTAGTCTCTGCTTATGCTTTAGCATACTCTTTTTGCATATTCTCAATTTCTTTTGCTATCTCAGCTTTTAATGAGGAAGGTTCTAGTAAAACTGCATTTTGACCAAAGCCTAAGACAAAGGAGATCACTTCATATTTATTGCCAGAGGTAAACTCAAGGAGTAAAGATCCATCATCATTTAAGGTGATCTTTTGATCATCACTCCACTTTCTGTCATAAACATAAGTAGCAACTTTCTTTTTAAAGAGGATCTTCACCTTTACGGGATCTGATTTTATAAAACCAAAAGTTTCATTGCTAAAATCAATCTCAGGTAACTTTTCAGAGCTACGGTTATTTAAAACCTCAACCTTTTGCATTCTATGAACTAAAAAGAACATAGGATTGTCGATGGTTTTCTCTACTTTACCGACTCTTGTTACACACCAGGCTCCAATATAGAGAGTTTCTCTAAAAGCAATCAGCTTCATAGGTGCGATGGTGTATCTTTTGCACTCCCCATTTACGGTTTGCTGATACAGAATTTCACAGCATTTTCTTGAAGCGATGCTTTTTTCAAGATCATTCAATTCAATGTCGCAGACATCATAATTGATCTTGCCCTTAGTAAAGCTGTAGCCATAGTGAACATCATTAAATGAAGGAAGATCTTCAGTTGGCAGATTTGCCTGAGCTTGCAGAGTTGAAGCTTCGATTTGATCTCGTGTTTTGTATGAGAGAAGATGCCACATCAGATCACTGCATAAGATCATCTTGCGCAGACCATCAGGATTGATGCTTACATGCAAACCTTTAGATGGCTTTTTTAAACTGTAGTAGTTTTCTTTGCCCTTTCTTTTGACAACAACGCTACCGTAGTAACTCTTCTCTAACTTATTAACTAAACGTCCGATGGTCTGTTTAGAGCACATAAGCTCTTCTTTTAGCTCAGTTAACGAGTATTCTTTACCAGTAAACAGTAACAAAGAATACAGCTTTAGAAGTTTCTCATCGGGACTTGCGTCTTGATCTAACTTAGCAGGCATGTTGTCTCCTTAAATAGAGATTTTCTCAAGATGAGCTTTGATGTCGGATAGATGCATGGTATAAGCGTCTTCGCCCTTTTCATCACCAATTGGATTATAGTATTCCTTGCGTAATCCAACTTCTACAAAGCCATACTTTTTGTATAAATTCTGAGCCACGATATTACTTACTCTTACTTCCAAAAAGCATTCTAGATCTTCAATTTCTAAAGCTTTTTCCAAGGTTCTATGTAAGAGTAAAGAGCCTAACTTTTTCCCCTGATAATCAGGATCAACACCGATGGTTAAGAGATCGGTAGAAAACTTGGTGTTATAGATAACAGAAAAGCCAATGAGCTTTTCTACATCAAACAGCCCTAAGATGATGTAACTGTCATCAAAACACTCGATTAAAGACTGAGCATTCCAAGCATTTTTTTGAGTTCTAAGCTCAATCTGTTCTAATTGAGGTACAAAAGACAGATCATCTCGTGTAAGAACTCTAACTGAATATCTTTGAGGCAAGGTCATTTGAGTCTATCTCCAAATTCAGTTAGCAAGTCATTCCAAATTGCTCTTTTACCTGCCTGTAATACATAGACAGTACCCTGACGCACAAGATCTGTTTTATCTAATAACAGGATGTCACTTGGAAGATAGTTTACTGAATCGTCATATGGCTTGATATCAAAACCTTTGCTCTTTAGAAAATCAACTAAGCTCTGTAAGAATGGAACATCTGAGTTTAGATTGACGAAAAGATCAGCTCTCTTTGCTCTTAGTTTATAAGGCAAAGTCTTCCAGCGAGGGAATGATTCTTTTACATTCTCAAGAATAGTCTTATCAACTGCTTTACCATCGACTACAGGTGTAGTGCCATTTGGTGATGGAGCAACAGTTGCTGGGGTTGCTTCTTGAGAAGGTGATTGTATTGGTGTAGCTGGTGTTGGTGTAACTGGTGTTGATGTAGCATTTTGAGCTGTAACAGTTGAAACTGTAGCTAAGCTTGCTGTTTCTTGTGAAGTCTTAGCACTACTATCAGGTATAGGAGCAACTGTTTCTGTAACTGGAGCTACAGGTGATACTGCATTATTATCTGAACCAACATTTATGGATACTGGAGCACCTACTTTAGCAATGGATGGTTCAATATTATGAGTTAATGAGGAATCAACTGAAATTGCTGCAACCTGATTTAAAGGTACATCAACTGTATTAGCAACAGCTTGAGTTAATTGAGAACTAGGAACACTCGCTACAGGCTTGTTATTAACTGGATCACCATTGTCCTTAGGAGCAAAAGGCAATTTAACGCCTTTACGCAGTGTCCAAGTTACCTGATTAGGATTAAAGATCATAATATGAATTCCAATATTGCAAAGGTGCATCAATTACAGATGCTAGCTTCTAGCTTATTGGTATTTTACTGATAAACGTGTGCTAAATGAACAATACTAGTAAGGAAATTTGAGATCCTAATTTGAGTAGATTTGAAAATTCAATTTAGGATCTAGCTGTAAAAAAGATAAATTAGCCACTGCATAGCATTTGTAGATAGCATAGCTATTTGAGAACAACGCTATTGTGGCTAAATTAGACTAATTCATCTTCATGCCTTTTGTCTGAATATCACAAGCACCAGCTTTAGTCTTCATAGCTTGAGCACCAGATTCAGCGGCTGTAGCTTCTGTGGTAGAAGCTTTTGCATTAGTTTCAGTAGCATCAACTTTACCCTTTTGAGCAGCAACCTCATCTTGAGATAAAGAAGCTTCAGTTTTTGATCCTTCGTGCTTACTCTCCTGAAGATTAGTCTCCTCATTAGTAGGACTCATCTTTTTATCACCAGTTACATCACTACTGTGGATGTTAGAGGTGGTTGCAACAGACATTGCCATTAAGGCTGCGTTAGCTCCTTTTATTACAACCGTTGATGCAGCTAATTGACCTAATAAAGAGGCTGCTTCTGTAGCATACTTTTTTACATCTTCATTAACTTTAATTTCTGACATAGCAACATTTCCTCTTAAACTGTCTCATTTATGGATTTGCAGGTGGATTACCGCCAGCAGGAGGGTTACTGCCACCTGCTTGATTGTTACTAACAGGCTGAGCATTAGCGACCTGCTGATTATTACCAATCTGTTGCAGACTCTGATTTGGCTGATTTCCACCAACAGGAGGCTGTGAAGGTAAGGCTGCGCCATTTACCACAGAATTCTTGAATGAATTCTTCAAGCTTTGATTATCAAACTCACTAGTATTAACTTTGATCCTGTCTGATAAAACTTTTACCGTAGATTTCTTTCCATCACGAAGAATTGAAATTGAAGCTGCAACAGCAGGGACCATTGCGGCAATGCCTTTCAAATAGAACATTGAGTTTTTAACACAGTCTTGAGGAGACATGTAGAAATTAGAACGATTGCGAGTTATGTAGTTTTTCTTAGCATTTCCATTTTCATCTAATGAAGCTAAAACAATAGCTTCAACAAGATCATAAGCTGCCTGCAGAATATCTACAGCATCGGTGACACATGAGCAGAAAAAAGAAAGACCATCTATTTCTTGATTGCGATACTGATCTCTATCTTCAATTTTCTTATACACATCTTCAACAATCTTTAATGGAGTCGAGGTAAATTTCTGTATAGCGGCTACAGAAACTTTAGCGCCCTTCTTATTGCTGTAAGTAGTGGCAAAATTTAGTAATCCCAAGATATTACTTGATAAATTAGCAATATTAAATTTTACAGCTCTCTTCTTTGGTGTAGTGATAGTTACAGGAATACCTGATAAAGTTGCACTTCCACTTGCGATACTTACTTTTCCACCAAATCCATCCTTTAAAGAAGAGCTCAACAAGCCTGACATACTAGTAGTCATACCTGTCATAGAGACACCAGTATTTGAAACATTGATATTTGAATCATATGGAAGATCACACTTCCACACTCTTCTAATCTTAGAGTTGATAGAACGGGGAGAAACCTCAAAGACTGCACTGCCAGTATTTACTGATACTTTTTTCTCTGAAATAAGGTTAATAGCACCATCTGCACTGATATTGATACTACCCTTTACACGCAGAGTAAGATTCTTGGCATCAATCTCAAGATTGTTTTTAGCTGCAAGCTTTAAATCACCATCTGAATTGAGAGTTGAATGTGATGTTGAAAATATTCCTTTGAGTATATCTTCAGCATCTTTTGTACTTTCAGCCTTAGTGATAATTAGCATTAGCTTTTCTGCAACAGCTGTTAAATCTTTATATACGTTCTCAAGATTTATCTTTTCATAAGAAGCATTAACATCTTTACCTTCTTTTAAAACGGCTCTGTAATTATTTCTGGTTTGTTTCAATTCATTTGGTAAAGATAGACATTTAGCAGCTATTTGAATAGCTGAGCTTTTTGGATAGAGTTGTGCTACGGTTGTCCCCTTGTCATTAAAGTCTTCATAGATAGAAAGATCATTTTTTCTGATAGAAACGCCGTACATAAAGTTATCAACATCATCATTTAAGATGAGATAACGGAATTTATCCTGAATAGAATCAAAATGATTAAAATCTAAGCCTTTTAACCCTATGTCGAAGTCTGCATAGTTCTCTTTACTATCTTTGTAGTCAATAAAAGAAACACCTGACAGATTTGATTTTTGCAACTTCTCATCAATTACATCAATATCATCTTCCTGTGGAAGGTAGGCATAAAAGAGATAACTGTTGTTGGCTTTTAATGCCACTACTCTTTGACCTACACGCGGAAATGAGCTTATATAGTTTGAGATATTACCTGAAACCTGACTTAAGTATTCAACAACTACCGGTGTGTTGTTTTCAGACGATTCTGAGCTTCCAGTATCAGCATCACTTACCTTTATATAGAACTTTGTAGGAATTGATCCGCCTGATACAGGACTGATAGTGTTCTCAATATAAACAGTTTCTTCTTTTGCTTCTTCGCCTTTTTGGGCTTCTTTTTTTACTTTATAGTTCTCAGTCTTGCCGTCTTTGTCGCAGACAGTTCCTACTATAAAGTTAGAACTATTAACCTGAGTTACCGCTCTTGCATTAGCATCAGACAATGCAATGGCAGTACCATGTGAATTCTCAACAGGTACAAGGACACAATCAGACAAACTTGAGTTATGACTTATTCTTGCAACATCAACTACAGAGCCTAAAAGCTTTCTTTTCTCATCATTTGTTTTTACTAAAAATCCCAAACAGGTCTGTGTAAGTTCATACTCAGGATTGTTGTAATCAGTGTTCTTTACCTTTAAGGTTAAAGCATCTCTTACAATGATAAACTTTTCATCCTCTGAATACTGTTTTAAGGTAAATTTAGCTCCTGGTGTGTATACAAGATCAGATACCTTTACTAAAACTTTTTCAGAAAGGCTCTTGTTTAAGCAATAGCTTGCTTCCTCATAATAAGATCTGAGCTCAGACTTTCTCTTATCAGACAAATTACCTAAGAATAGATAATTATCAAGATTAGAAGAGAGCTTTGGTGTTGTATCACCATTTAAAACACTTTCAAAATCGACCCTGCCGTCAGATTTAAGATCATAGATAAAGTGTGAAGCAAAAGAATCCTGACCATCAAAGTAATTGGTTTCAATGACGTTTGAGCTTACATCTTGACCTAAATCATTGCCCTGAAACTGAACCTTACTCTCGTATACCTTTTCACCAGTATCAACAGTCCAACCTCTTGAGAACACATATTTATTGTTGTTGCGTGTTCTGTCGTAGATAACATTAAAGTTAAGTCCAAAGGCTCTTATAAGAGAATTTACAAACTCAAGATCACTTTCTTGAGCCTGAGACAGGACCAAGCCTTCAAGTACAGGTTTTTCCACAAAAAGAGGTGACTCATTACTCTCTTTATTAGTATCTGCTGTTAATTTCTCATCATTAAAGACAGTTTGTAAAACCTCATCTAAATTTTTATTTTCAAATGAACGGCTATGCTTCTTGTATGCTAGTTTTACTAGCTCAGGCATTAGTGTTAATTCATAAGCATAGATAAATTTCTTTTGAGAGTTTTCTGTTATCTGCTGATAAATGCCTAGATCTTCAAAAGACACCACTATACCTTTAAAGATCCTGTCACGACTTACGGTGTTCTCTGCATCAGACTGCTTTACAGTGAGCTTTAAATCAGAGAGCAACAGTGCTTTTAACTTAGCTTTAGTTAGCTTTTCTTTAGAGCAAAACTTTAGTTTTGCTCTAAAGGGAATGCTAACACCTTCATTGACCTCAAGGCTTAAGATCTCATTATCCTTAAAAGGAGTAAGCTCAATATTAGAGAAACGTGCTTCAATAGCATTTTTTACTTTTGACATAATATTTTCCCTCTCAAGCTAGTTCTTTTAGGCTTTAAATCTGGTGTACTCAGCTGATGCTTTATCAGTATCATCAGCTCTTATCTTTTCTTTGACTTGTTTATGCGCTAAACAGCCATCAAAGCTGTTTGGCTCTGACAACTTGTGATGAGGCATCTCAGGATTTTTTATGAAATCTGAAAAGTTGTTAATGCCAAAGCCGATCTCTTGACCGATGTTAAAGTACAGTTCAACTCTTTCATCAAACTTTCTAGTGCCTCCTTCTGCTAAGGCACACATTAAAAGTAAGGAATTTAATCCGTTTGAAGCAAGTCCTGCTGGTGTTTTTACTACTTGCGCTGAATCTGGAGTAAGATTTCCAAAGCTCCAAAAACAGATTAGACACAATAGTCCTTCAGGGATATCTGGACAAGTGTTGCCAATAGCTAAACAGCGTTTAGCATTAGCATCATTTGGAGCGACGATAAAGCTGTAGGCTGCATCCATAGCTGAAGCCTTTTGAGTTTTAAGCTCCTCTTCACTCTTCTTTGGAACAGCTTTCTTAATAGTATCGATAGTCTCTTGTCTTATCTTTTCAATCTTTGCTTTGAGCTCTTCACTAGCCTTGTAAATAGGAGTTTTAGTTTCATCAAAGTCAGAATGAGTTTTACTAAACTCTATGGCATCATCAATAGACTTTTGTAAAAACTCTTCAGGATCAAATCCACACTCTTTTTTGAACGCATCCCAAACTGCTTTTTTAACAGTAAAGAAGAGTTCTTTGGTCTCAGGACCTGCCATATCAAGGCTCTCCATTGCCCTTTTCTCGGCATCCTGTTTTGTGCTTTCTAATTTAGCCAGTTCTTCAGTAAATCTCTCGTTCAGAGGCTTTTCATGCTCCTCAGGCATTTTTGCCCAATCAGGTATTGAAAATGATTTTGGTTTACCAATATCAGCAATATCTCTAGGCTTTGAAGGACTTAATTGCAATTCCTTCATTAAAGAGAGAACCACACAATAGCCCCACCAGTCTAAAGCTCTTTGGTGAAGGTTATAAGCTAAAAACTCGCTAGCCTGCTTATACTGTTTTTGTGAAGACAGTTCTTTTACAAAGTCCTCAGCATTTGGGTACTTTTGAGCTAGCTCTCTTAATTCAAAAGGCAGCTTATAGTTCTCTTGATCTACAACTTCTTGAACTTTTAAATGATGTTGCAACACATAGTGACGGTTTAACCAATCGAGCTTATCAGCCATTTTTATTTCCTCACATTAGAGCTTGCTAAAAAACTACTGTAAAACAAAATATTAGTATCTAAAAAGCAATAATACCAATCAACTATGCTTAACTTAAGCAAAAAAAGCGACTATCCGCACATTGTTACGGTCAAATACGATAAAAAGTAGCACTAATCAACAAAAATGGCGCTGTATAGCCAATTAGACAAGAGCTACTTCAAAGTTTTAGAGTAACTAAATCTTTGAAAATCTAATTGAGCAAAAAATCGATTCCCAATTTCAAAAATCCGTTTAAGTTCCCTTTTATGTGAGGCAAAATTACTATCTTTATGGATGATAAGTAAGAGAGAGCAAATGTGGCCTTGAAATACTAAAAAAACATCTACAATGAGTACGGATTGCGGTATATCTCTGAGGAGAATACCTAGGAGAGTCGGATGCGTCCGGCTCTTCTTATTTATAAAGTAGATAATCTAAATTTACACAGAAATCAAATCGTAACGAAGTTTTGTGCCGAACATAGCTTTTTTAAAATTTCACAGAGATTCGATATTCATACCTTAGATCTTATTTACAAATACCTTCTAATGAAAAATCCAACAATAGCTCACTGATCACCCAAAATCAGATCACCTTTTAGGTGATCGCGTGTCATAAAACGTGTTCCAAACGTGTTCTTCTGAAAAATTGCGTGCGACAGCAAAATAAGTATTTTGTTTTAAAATCAAATAGATACAGTAATTCTGCGATAGATTTTTTAAGATTTCAAAATTAGGAAAATCATCAGAAGTGGCAGGGGCAGAAAGACTCGAACTCTCAACCGTCGGTTTTGGAGACCGCTGTTCTACCATTAGAACTATGCCCCTGTGGAATTGCCGTAGTATTATCAACAAATTGCCCCTCTTTGTAAAGGGGCATATCAAAATAAATTTAATCTTTTTTTAACAATGGCTTATATAAGGCATTTAATTAAGTCTCGCTTTGAGTTTTTTCACCTTCATTTTGCTCAAATTTCTTCATTTCAAAGAAATTATGACGAGTTTTATAGTAAACGATTGCAAGAATAGAGGTAATCACTGTCATATAAAGAGCATATTGACCATAGCTCTTTATCATGTCAGACAATGGTAAGCCTCTCATGGCAAAGTCACGCCAGAACTCATATTCCCATGTAAGAGGGAAGCAAAACTTAGCGGTATTTACCCAAGCAGGCATATATCCTGAAGCTAAAAGTGATCCTCCAAGGATAAAGCCTGGTGGCACAATTAAGATCATCTTGCTGCCTCCTTCACTAGGTTGATTAGTCTTCCATGTTACTAATAAAGCTAGGACACTAATTGAAAAACCAGTCATCAGCATACTTGGTAAATGGAAGAAATAGTTGCCTTCAAATCTCATTTGACCAAAGATGATCAAAGGCGCTGTTACAAGAGAGATTGCCGTCGTGTAGATAAGAGCATAAGGTAGTAGTCTTGCTAAAAGGCAGGCAAAGCCATCTTCTAAAATTGCCTGCCAGCGCATTGAGACCTTAAAGCGACCTACTAACATTACTGAGGTAAGTCCTAAGATAATGGATGAGAAAAAGTAGATAAAGGCACTACAAAAGGTAATAGATGCTGAGGTTGTAGGATTGTACAGCTCTCTTTTTACCATATCCATAGGCTGCAACAGAGCCTGTACTTTTTCACTTGAAGCTTTGGCAAGAGCTGCAACCTCAGGAGCTGAGTTCTCAGCTCCTAATGTAGCAATCATCTCACTTAGATTAGCGATAGCCTGACCGTTTTGCCCAAGATTTGAGTAGTCAGCAAAGTAGCCTATATTAAAAGTTCTGTCGCGTCTTTTAAGCTCTTTTTCTAAACCTCTTGGAAAATAGAGTACACCGATGTTTTTATCATGAGCTGTAAGATCACGCACTGATACAGGTGAATGGTAAACCTCTGTAATTTCAACATAGGCGGAGGTATTAAGTTTCTCAATTAGAGTTGTAGACAGATGAGAGCTATCAAGATCAATAACTGCTATCTTGCCTTCAAACACCTCACCATGACGGGCGCAGACTGATACTATCAGAGTGATCATAATCGCCATCATGAATGCGGCAATATGGTAAGGGATGAACCTGCCTGAGAGCATCGCCTGAAATTCCTCGTCGATGGAGGCTATTATCTTATTCATCACGAACCTCCATCGTCATACCAGATATAACATCTGGAGAGTCCACATAAATTCTTACCTGAAATGAGGTCAGATCACCTAAACCGCGCTCACGAGTCATTCTAAGATCTGCAAAGGTAGGAGCTGCAGTTGCAAACCTTACAGTACCAGTAAGATCACTGTCAGTTGCTACACAATGAACTTTTACTTTATTGCCCTTTTTATACTTTAGTACCTGATCTTCACTTACATAGATATCAAAGTATTTTCTGTCAGTTTCCAAAGTAAGACCTGATGAGTTTGGAGATACCAGCTCTCCTTGCTGATATAAGATCTTTAAGATCTTGCCGTCACATGGAGCCATTAAAGTAAGACGGCTGTAGTTGACCTCTTCTTGTTTTAATTGAGCCTCAGTCTGCTTTAATTGAGCTTTAAGATTGTCTAAAGCATTTTTCATGTTATCAATCTCAAATCTTTCATTCTTAATTGATAACAAGGTCATGCCCTTTGCTGAACCTGTTCTCTTTAACTTTTCTATCTGCTCATCTGTGGCACCATAAATTGCTGCCTGTAGCTTACGCAAAGCTTGAGTTTTAGCAGCTCCTGCCTGAATATTCTGTGAATTGGCACTGTCATAGTCAGACTTTGAGATGCTTCTGGTATTGACTAGTGAGTTGGCTCTTTTATATTGCTTTTGAGCTAAAAGATTAGCTGACTCTGATGCTGTAAGAGATTGCTTTAACTGTTCAATCTCTTTCCATTTGGTTAACTCCTCTAAATCAACATTGGCTTTTCTAATCTCAATTTCATTTTCTTTTGAAAGAATTAAAGCCTTTTGAGCTTCAATTGAAGCTTTAGTTCTTTCAATGCTGATAGCTGTATCGGTGTCATCTAAGACCATTAGAACCTCGCCTTTTTTAACTATTTGAGATTCTTCAATATCACGCTTTAACAGCACTCCACCTACATTCTCAAATGAAACATCCACTGTATCTGCTGTTAAGACTCCTGACTTAATGCTTTTAGCAATCGTGGTGGCATCACCTCTTGAACCAAAATAAATAAGAGTTGAACTGATGATGAGTAATGAAAACATGGTAAGTAGAGTTCTTAGAGCACCTCTACTCATATTTGAATTTAACTTCACTTTTGCATACCAAATTTCTTGTGGCGGTACACGTGATTACTGGTACCTATAGGGTGAGTATGGAAAAATTGAAAATTTTTTGTACGGTACAAAATTCAAAAAGTTGTGCAATATAAAAGCGATAAATTTCAAAAAATTACGCATATATCACGTTTAAGACCACTGTATTTACTTCTTAGTGAATTTCCATTCTTCGTAGGCAAATTCAAAAGATAATGACAATATTGTCATTAAACTATTGAATTTTTATAAAGGAGATCTATACTTAATGACACAAGTGTCATTAAGAGTAAATAAAAATGGATACTAAAAACAGAGTAAGACGCAAAGATACAAGACCAGGTGAAATCGTCATGTGCGCAATGAAACTCTTTGTTGAGAATGGATATTTTGAGACGAACTTTCAGGATATAGCAAACGCAGGTCACTTGGCGCGCTCTACGATTTATCTTTACTTTAAAGATAAGAAATCCATCTTAAAGGCAGCTTTGGATAAGAAATTTGAAGAAAATAAAAGCTCTTTAATGAATCTGCCTCAAGATAAGGACGATACCTTCCAGGAGAGAATGGTAAAACTTTTAAGCAGAATGCAAAAGATCACTTTAGACGATTTCTTCAAGCGCTTTTGCATCATGATGGCAGATCTTTCAGCAAAAGATCCTGAAATAGCTGCAATTTGGAAAGAAACCATTTTTGATAATTTAAAAGAGATTTGGGCATCTTTATGTGATGAATTCAATCTCTCACCTCACTATCGAGAATATGTATTTACAGTTCTCTATTCCGTCTTTTTAATGTCTTGTATTTCATCAGTATGCTTTGGCAATGAGAATCCATTTTTAGATTTTTCATCCTTTGCAGAAATTACTAAGGATGATGTTCAACAAGGTAAATATGATTGGATGCTAAATCATGAATAAGAAGTTAATAATTGTACCTTTCGTACTAACTGCAGCTGTTTGCGCTGGCATTATGTACTCAAAATATGATGGTTCAGAATCACTTACAAAAGCTTATGGCAATGTTGACATCAGGCAGAGCTCACTTGCTTTTGAAAGATCAGGTCGCATCATCAAATTAAACTTTGATGAAGGACAAAAGGTTAAAAAAGATGAGATCTTAGCTGTATTAGATACAGAAGAGCTTAACTATCAAATAAAGATCAATGAAGCTAATATGCGCCAGGCTAAAGCCTCATTAGATGAGATGGTTCGAGGCTATAGAACTGAGGATATTAAACAGGCTGGAGCTAACGTAAAGAGACTTGAGGATAACTTAAAGTTAGCCACAGTCACCAACGAGCGTTATCAGAAACTGTATAAAGCAAGAAGTGTTTCAGCTCAGGAAAAAGACAATGCTTTTTACTCAATGACTCAGATTAAATCTCAACTAGATGAAGCTAATGCTAAATACAAGCAGATGCTAAAAGGCTATCGAGTTGAGGATATTGAAAAGGCTCAGGCTCAATATGATGGTGCTGTAGCACAGGTTAATTACTTAAATTACCAAAAGAATGAGCAGAGTGTTATTAAAGCCCCTTTTGATGGTGTCATTCGTACAAGAAAGAGTGAATTAGGCGATATGGCATCTCCTCAAAGTCCTGTTTATGAGCTATCTGTAATTGATAAAAAGAGAGTTCGTGTTTATTTGACCGAAAAACAGTTACCTTTAGTAAAGGTAGGAGCTAAAGCTTATATCAGTGGAGTTGATGGCAATAAGATTGAAGGCAATGTAGCTTACATCAGTGATACTGCAATGTTCACACCTAAGACTGTACAGACTGAGGACTTAAGACCAGATCTTGTGTATGAGGTAAGAGTCGACACTAATGATCCAGAGAACAGCTTACGTTTAGGTCAGAGTGTAACTGTAGATTTTTCAGACAATAAGTAACTGTAATAAAAGCGCAGATTAAAGAGCAAAAGATGAACAGCATTATTAAGATCAGCTCTCTTTATAAATCCTATAAGGTACAGGGCAAGAAAGATGTAAATGTCTATAGTGATTTTTCACTGAACATTGCTGCATCTAATCATTTTATTTGCCTTACAGGACCTGACGGTGCTGGTAAATCTACGCTTTTAAAATTACTATCAGGCGTTATAAGACCTGATAGCGGTGAAGTGTTATTAGATGGTTTAAAGCCAGACAATAACAGTGAGGATTTCACCAAAGTTGTAGGCTATATGTCACAAACCCTAGGCTTGTATGGTGAGTTAAGTGTTTTTGATAACCTAAGGATCTTCTCAGGATTAAAAGGACTTAATTTAAAAGAAAACACAGCTTATCTTTTAGATTTATTAGATAAAGTAAATCTCTTGCAGTTTAAAGACAGAGAGGCTGACGCCCTCTCTGGTGGTATGAAGCAAAAGCTAGGGCTTACCTGTGCTATTGCTTCAAAGCCTAGAATTTTAATTCTAGATGAACCTACCGTAGGTGTTGATCCTGTATCCCGTCAAGAGTTATGGGACATTATCTATGACTATATCAGTAAGGCACAAGCTTACTGTATCTTTTCTACAGCTTATCTTGAAGAGGCAGCTAAAGCTGATATCACCTTAATGATGAATGATGCTAAGGTGGTACTGCAAGGCAAACCTGATGATATCTCTTACAAGATGAAAGGTAGGACCTACAGTGTTGAGTTAGGAGAACTTAACTACCAGAAAACAGTAAGAGAGGTTATGTCTATCTCAGAGCGTTGCTACAAAGACTCACCTCTTATCGATGTCTGCCCACGCCTTAGCAAAATCGATATAGTTACCAAAGATAAAGACTGTGAAAACACTGTTTATGACTTTTTAAAAGACAATCTTGATATTGAGTTTAAGATTGAGAACAGAGAGCCTATTCTTGAGGATGCCTATATCTATCAGAGCTATTTAAATAGACTTCAAAAAGAATGCACTGCTACAAGTAGCAGTGCAACTGCTACTACTTTCAGGTCATCTGAAAAGAGTGCTGCTCATAAAAATAAATCTTTCTGTACCCCACTTAAAGTAACACCTTATGACACAGGAGAGCCTGTAGTCATGGTCGATAAAATCAAAAAGAAGTTTGGTAACTTTACTGCTGTGCATCAATCAAGCTTTAAAGTGCATAAAGGCGAGATCTTTGGATTATTAGGTCCAAATGGAGCTGGTAAAACCACTACCTTTAGAATGATCTGTGCTTTATTAAAGCCAACCTCAGGCAATGTTACGGTAAATGGTTTTGATCTTAAAAAAGCTAAAGATGATGCCAGAGCTACCATTGGTTATGTATCGCAGAAGTTCTCATTATATAGAAAGCTCAATGTCTATCAGAACTTAGAGTATTTTGGATTGAGTTACGGACTTGAGGTAAAACCTCTAAAAGCTCGTATTGAAGAGTTATTAGATGAGTTTTCATTACGTAAATACAAAGATGTTCAAAGTGAGGATCTTCCCTTTGGTTTGCAGCGACAGCTCTCAATGGCCTGTGCTTTAATCCATAAACCTAAAATTCTCTTTTTAGATGAGGCAACCTCTGGCGCCGATCCGGTAGCTCGTCGTGTTTTCTGGGACAGGGTAAGCGCTTTAGCTTCAAGTGGAACCTGTGTGATTGTAACTACTCACTTTATGGAAGAGTCTGAATACTGTGATAACTTTCTAATTCAGGATCAGGGCAAGATCTTAGTCTTAGGTGCCCCTGACAAGATCTGCATTAAAGACGGTCACAGAATCAGTATTGAGCAGGCCTTTGTGGAGCTTGTTCATAAGTTTAGAGCTCAAAAGACATAAAGGAGAATGAGTATGTTCAGATATCTACCAATTCTTCTAGAAAAAGAGTTCAAACAGATTTTAAAAGACAAATCTGTCTTTGTCTTAGCCTTTTTACTGCCAATGCTCTTAGTAGTCATCTACGGTAGTGCTGTAAGAATGGAAGTAAAGCCTGTAAAGCTGTGCATCAGCACTTATTATGAAAGTGCTTTAGAAAGAGCGATTACAGATGAGTTTATTGGCTCCCCTTACTATGAGGTAACTGTTGAGAAAAGCTTTGCTAAGGCTCAGGAGTTATTTGATGACAACAAAGTAAAAGCCCTTTTGTACTTACCAAATGATCTTCCAAACAGAGTGCAAAAAGGCAATGGTGAGCTTATGCTATATTTAAATGGTGTGGAAGCTCAGCTCTCATCCATCTCTGAACTTTACATAAAATCTACCATCCAAAGTGCTGTTTCAAAATTAAGCAATACCAAAAGCTCAAGAATTACGGTTAACACCCGCAACTGGTTTAATGAGTCAAATGAATCTGTATGGTTCTTAATGTCAGGACAATACGTAAGTATCATTACTTTAATCAGTATTTTTTTAGGTGGCTTTGTCATTGCCCGTGAATGGGACAGGAAAACGATTGAGTCATTAGCTGCTACTAATGCTTCAGCTTTTGAGATTGTACTCTCTAAAGTCATTGTCTATTACATTATGGCAATTTGGTCGATGTTTATCATCCTAGGGTTGGGTGAGCTTTTATATGACATTCCTATTCGAGGCAGTATCATAGGTTTAGTTTTCAGTTTATCTGTATATGTATTAGAGATGATCTGCTTAGGTGTACTTATCTCCTCTTTCATGAAGAATCAGTTTACCGCAGCTCAAATTGCTGTGATCATAGGTTTCCTACCTACCGTGATGTTGTCAGGTCTAATTTTTGATTTACGCGCCGTACAGCCTTTTATTCGTGTTATAGGTACGATTATTCCTCCTACCTATGAAGTTAAAGCTATGAGAATTAACATGCTCTCAGGTGGCAGTGAGTTATTCTTAGTAGCAAACTTCTTTATTCAACTTTTTTGGTGTGCGCTGTTTTTCATACTTACAGTAAGACAGGTTAAAAAGGACAGCAAATGATGAGAACTCTAATCAGAAGATCTTTGCTAAGAATTTTAGCTTTAATCAAAAAAGAAATATTAACCATTTTAATGGATAAAAAGTCACGAGCCGTACTTTTTGCCCCAATCATCGTGCAGTGTATTATCTTTGGTTATGGAGCTTCTTATCACTTAGAGAGCGTACCTTATGCTATCTATAATCAGAGTAATGACAGTGTAAGTTATGAGATTGAGCAGGAACTTTTAAAAACACCAAAGTTCAAACTCATTGAAAAGTGCCACACCATGGGCTGTTTAAGAGAGAGTGTGGATTCTCAAAAGAGTCTTATCGGTATCTTTATAGACTCAAACTTTAAGAATACCCTTCAGGCTAATATCATTCTTGATGCACGAAATACAGCCTCTGCAAATACCGCTTCTGGCTATGTCACCTCTATTATAGAGAATATTAACAATCGCCTCTATGGTAAAAGTGCACTTAACATCAACTCACGCTTTTTATTTAATGAGAATAACTACACTCGCTATACCATCTTAATTGGTATGACTTTAGCTTTATCTGTAATTCAGGTGTTATTACTCTCCTCATTGAGTGTTTCAAGAGAGAAAGAAGAAGGCTCTTATGACATGATGATCATGACTCCAGCAAGACCTTTTGAAATGCTAATTGGTAAAGCCATACCTCCTATTGTGATTGCTTTTATCCAATCATTTATCCTGATTGCAATCTGTCGCTTTTACTTTGAAATACCAATGCGAGGAAATATCTTTGCAATCTTTACTTTAATTACCATATTTGCTTTTGCTATTGTAGGAATTGGACTTGCTATCTCTACCTTGAGTAAAACCACTATGCAGTCACTCGTCGCAGGATTCTCACTATGTCTTGTATTAATTATGGCCTCAGGTCTTATTACCGCAGTTGACGGAATGCCTTATTGGTTTAAAGCTGTAGCTTACTGTAACCCTGTGTACTATGGAATTAACTCAATGTGGCAACTCTACTTACAAGGCTGCTCTATCTTTGATTTGACCGATAAAATCATACCTTTAATCATGGTGGGTATTGTTACTCTATCAATGGCTTCATATCTATTTAGACATAAGCTTGAGTAAAAAAATTTAATTTTATCCATACCTAAAAATCCCTGTTGATTAGTGTATAATGTAGCTTTCAGGAACAGCGAAAAAACGCAACCGCTCCTGAAAGCGAATGCGTCCCCGTTCTTACTGGATTTCACTCAGTGTAAGGGACAAAAAATGACCAATCCACTTTTCCAAAAAGATATCATCTCAATCTCAGAGTTTTCAAAAGATCACATTGAACTAATTCTGAAAACTGCATTTGAATTAAAAGCACATCCTCGCAATGATTTATTAAAAGACAAGTTAATCGGTGTAACTTTCTTTGAAGGTTCAACCCGTACCAGACTATCTTTTGAAACTGCTATTCAGCGCTTAGGTGGTAGAGTTATCGGTTTCTCTGATGCTACTAACACCTCTTTAGGCAAGAAAGGCGAGACCTTTATGGACTCAATGAGGATCATCACCTCATATACTGATGCCCTGGTAATTCGACACAACAAAGAAGGTGCTGCAAGATTAGCTGCTGATATTTCACCTGTACCTGTAATCAACGCTGGCGACGGTTCAAATCAGCACCCTTCACAGACCATGTTGGATTTATTCACAATTAAAGAGACACAGGGCCGTTTAGAGGATATCTCAATTGCCTTTGTAGGTGACTTAAAGTACGGTCGTACTGTTCACTCACTAGCTGAAGCTTTATCACTGTATAACGCAAGAATTTACTTAGTTTCACCTGAGTCATTAGCAATGCCTCAGTACATCCTTGATGATTTAACCAAGCGTGGTATTACCTTCTCAATTCACAATTCATTAGAAGAGGTTATGCCTAAGATTGATATTCTGTACATGACTCGTGTACAGAAAGAGCGTTTTGATGAAACTGAGTATCAGCACTTAAAGTCAAAGTTCATCTTAACCCCTGAAGTTTTAGCTGATGCTAAAGAGAATATGAAAATCTTACACCCTCTCCCAAGAATCGATGAGATCACACCTGAGGTTGACAATACCCCATATGCTTACTACTTCAAGCAGGCTGCAAACGGTGTATATGCACGTGAAGCTATTCTTTCATTAGTATTAAACAAGGAGATTTAAGATGTCAGACGCTCATGTAGAAAACAACAAATCAAAGCTCCTTGTTGAGGCTATTGCTAACGGTACTGTTATCGATCATATTGCTCCAGGTCAGGCAATCAACATCATTCGTATGTTCAAGTTCTTAAGCAAGAACAATCAGCTAACCGTAGGCTTTAACTTACGTTCTGGTAACTTAGGCAAGAAAGACATCATCAAGATTTCTGATGTTGTCTTCTCACCAGCTCAGACCGAGCAGATTGCTGTATTAGCTCCTAATGCAACCATTAACCAGATCAAGGATTTTAAGGTTGTAGACAAATACAAGTTAAGATTACCTTTAGAGACTGTAGGTGTCTTCAAGTGCCCTAACAGCAACTGCATTACTAATGATGAAAGAGATGCTAATGCTCGTTTTAAGATCTCAACTGAAAACGGCAAGGTGTTCATGAAATGCAGATACTGTGAAAGAGTATTTGAGCGTGAAGTTGTATTAGAGTACAACGGACTTGAGGTTAAATAATTAATTTCAGTTAATTTCTGAATCTACAAGGAGAGGCACCTTATGGACCTCTCCTTTTTAATCCTTCTATCTTTAGAATTCCTCTTTAAAATCACATCTCTATTTGTTAATCAGACTTGAGTTGAAAAGTTAACTATTTCTTTACAATTACTATACTTTTTGTGATTACAAAATTGCAGAACACATCTTGTTTTTTCTTATAGCGATTTTCTATAATCGTGGTGTCTTTGTGAAATCTCATGGACGACATTTTGCAAAGTAGCATTTAGTTTACAAAGATCCACTAGATTACTCTTCTCAAGAGATTTTCTATTTATAAACAAATGTATATGGGATGAAAATTATAAATTAAGCCTATAAAAATAGGCTCAATTTTATATTTCATAAACTCATTCTTTTGAATAAATGGAAAGTCTATGAATAAAATATATAAAATTGTGTGGAACAACGCTTTACAATCCTACACAGTTGTAAGTGAACTTGCTAAATCACATTCAAGATCATCAAAAACAAAAGTTATTGGAACTGCCCTTTTTACCTCCCTTTTAGCTCTTTCTAGTCAAGCTACTGCTGACGAACTACCTCAAGATGGAATAATTGACCAAAATATTACAGTTGATTCTATAAATGTAAGCGATAATAGAGATTGGACTACATATGTTTTTAAAGAAAACGGAAATCTAACTGTAAATAAAGATATTACTGTTTATTCTTCAACAGAAATCACACACTTATTTTTCACACCATATAACACCTTTGATGAAAATGGTAACCAAACATTCGATCTTTCAGGATCACTTCATGTAAAAGGAAACTTTGACGTAACCACTAACAGTACTCAGTCAGATTATGACAGTGGCGATTCTTCAGTTCCATTTTCTTGGGTAGGTAGCGGTGTAAACACAACTATTGACGGTAGCGTTAATGTTAAAAGTAATAATAAATATAATATTAAATTAAAAGACACTGACGGAAACGAACAAGTTGCAAAGGTAGGTGGCGCAAATTTATCTTTCAGCGGAAAAACAACTATTGAAAAAGACTTAAACGTTGAAAAGTCTTCATTTACTATAAGTCCTATAGCTGGAGCAGTTAATAACAAGTGGTTTTCAATTGCCGACTCAGGAAGAACTCAAGTCAATGGAAATGCCAAATTTACAGAAGGAAGTTTGAATGTACTTGGAAATTTAAGTATAAAAGGAGACTTATCTTTAGATAATAGCTTATTATCTCTAACATCCTACACTACTTTTTATAATGATGGAAAAGAAGAAAAACAACAATATACAGACCATGCATCTATCGATGTAGGCGGTAATTTAAAGATATCTGGCGTTACAGATGACGGAAGCACTATTTACAATACAGTAGCTGGAGATGCAATTTTAAATGTTGCAGGCAATGTAGATGTTTCTGGTTCTAACAACATTGAGATTCGTGAAAACTCAACAGCTACCATTGGTGGAGATCTAAATTTAACTCATGTTGAAGATACCAATGTTTGGAGCCAAGTAAAAGGAAACTCTTCATTAACAGTAAATGGTGATCTTAATATGAAAGGTCACTACATGCCAGGATACTATACTAAAGATAATGATATAAAATTCTTTAGAAATGACTTTATTATTAACGGAGAAAATGGCGGAGCCTCTACAGCTCTGATAAAGGGTGATGTCAACTTAACTGACAATTCTCATTTTATGACCCAAACTTATGGTCAATCTCCAACAGATCACACCACTTACCACCCAAGAGCCGACTTTGAAAAATTATCTTCTACCACCATTGAAGGCAATTTAAATGTCGAAAGAAATTCAAGATTAGGCGCATATTCAGCTTCTGATACTGTTGTAAAAGGAAATGCAACCGTAACCTCTGGCGGTTCTATTGAAGCCTGGAACTCTGATGCTTACTTAAACATCGCAGGTGATACTTTTGTAACAGACAAGAATTCGCAAATAGGTCTAGGAAGAACTGGTGATATCGATATTGGTGGCAAACTAAGTGTTAAAAACGGTGCTAACGTTTATATTGAAGATGACTCTACCCTATCTGTAGCTAAGAGCTTAACTTTAGAGAATTCTCTAATTGAAGGTTATAAAGCTAAGCTTAATGTTGGTGGTGATCTAACCATTACCAATAACACAGATGAGAGCATTTGGAATAAGCTTGATAGAAACTCAGAATTGACCGTAAACGGCGACCTTAATATGAAAGGTCAGTACAAAGAAGGCGTTTACGATGAGAATAATGAAGACGGCTATTTCAAGAATAACTTATTCATTTCAGGTGCTGGCAATAATGTAGGTTCAACTGCCTTAATTAAAGGTGATGTTCACTTATCAGACAACTCTCATTTCTTTACAGAAACATATAGTCAGCCAGCCCCTGATCATGAAACCTACCACTCAAGAGACGAGTTCAAACAGTTATCTTCAACTACCATCGAAGGCAATGTAACTATTGATAGCAACTCAAGATTAGGCACCTATTCAGCATCTGATACTCTTGTAAAAGGTAATGTAGATATCACCTCAGGTGCTTCTATGGAAGCTTGGAACTCTGATGCACATTTAGGTATTAATGGTGATGTTTTAGTAACTGATGAGAATTCACAGGTAGGTGTAGGCAGAACTGCTGATATCGACATTGATGGCAAGTTGACTGCTAAAAACGGCGCTGATGTCTATATTGGCGAAGAGTCTACCCTCTCAGTTGCTAAGAAGTTCCTAGTAGATAATGCTACTTTAGAAATCCATGGCGGTCAGTTATTACTCTCAGGCGAGGACTCTGTATTAGACTTAACTAATAACGGTGTTCTAAAGACTGATGAGGCAGGCTCAATTGAACTTGAGAAAGGTGCTTCTGTAAATTCTAAGACTAAGACCCTGTTATCAGATGACACTACTACAACCGCTGATGGCGTAGCCGAAAAGACCTTTGAAGCTGATGCTTTATCAAAGGTAAGCTTAGTAGACTTCAATAAGGAAGTTAGTTTAGATGAAGCAAAACGCTTACACAGTGTTTTATTCAACTCTGATACTGGTATTCTTGACTTAAAGATTGCCAGTGATAAGCCAAGTGATGAGCCTTCAAAGCCTGATTCAGGTAACGCAAGTTTTGATGATGCAATCAACGCAGGTGGTACTACCGCTGTTGAGGATAAGACCATCACTGATGTTGATACTTCTGATAAGAAGTTGTCTGACTTAACCTCATCAGATCTTTCATGGGGCAGTGCTTCTCTAAAGGATGGACAGACAGACTTAGACCTAGGTTCAGGCAATCTAGTTTTAAATAATCCTGAGTCTAACCAAGGTTCATTCGTATCTACCTCTGATGGTTCAGTTGGTAACATCACCATGGACAAGGATGCAAATCTTGCACTAAACGGTAATGGTTCTATTGGTAATGTTAATACCACAGAGAACGGTACTGGTGATATCTTAATCGGTAATGATAAGTCAGGTTCTGTAAATGCTAATAACCTTGGCTCTGAGGACAAAGCCTTTGGCTCTGTATCTGTAGGTGCTGGCTCTAGTGCTACTGTAAAGAACATCTTAAATGCAACTAAAGTTGCTTTAGAGAAAAAGGCTGAGTTAATTGCATCTGTAATTAACTCTCCTGAGTTAAAAGCAATTGGTGATGACATTAAGATTAAAGCAGAAAACTCTGTATTAGGTGGTTTACTCTCAGGTAATAACTCAACCTTAGAGTCTAAGACTTTAGAGTTAGCTGATAACTTTAATGTATTAGGTGGAGCTAAGGTAAAGGCAAAGAACTTATCTTTAAAGGGTAAGATGCTGTTTGCCGACCCTGACTGGAACTCAAATGCATCTTCAGTAGTTGCTAATAACCTGTCAGGTACTGATGGTAATGTTCTAGACGGTGCTTTAGTTGCAGGTCAGAACTCAT
>DKDL01000087.1:0-30686 GCA_002449335.1 Succinatimonas sp. UBA6849
TCTGTGTATAATTTGGTTTAACTTATTGATTTTGCAACATAAATTATACCATTTTATACACATTTATTCAACAAAAACTCACCTCAAAATAGCATTCTTAAGCCATTTTTTACTGTGTATTTACATACCACTTAAGTATTCATAATCAAAAATCATATTTTAAAGAGCAAAGTCGGTGCTGGACCGCTTATATTTAACGTTTTAACTCAATTTTTGAAATGCAAAAGTTGAGTTAAAGATCAGCTATAAAAAGCCTCTAACCCCTCCTTGTGAGGGGTTATGCTTTTCTAGCTTACGATTAAGCGAAACAGTTTTATTTGCCTAAAATAGGCACTTCCATAGAAACACTTACTTTTGACATATCTTTTACGTAGTCATCTAAAAGAAGTTTTGCGCACTCATTGATGTTAGCTCTCAATAAATCTAATGATTCTGCGTATGTATTCAGCCCTTTAAGATCAGAGAAAGCAACATAATAGCACTTAGCATCAGGATCATATTTTGCAACGACTCTCAGTCTCAATTTAAATCCTAACTTAGCAATTACTTGCCAAAGAGGCAGTCCTACTCTGTATCGCATACGATACTTTTTTAGCATCCTATATACTTATAAACAAAAACTCCCACCTTCATTATAAAGGCAGGAGCTTCTCTTTGTCTTTTATGCTTTTATTAAAGCTTTAATTACAGCTTTTATTAAAGCATAGTAGCACGTAACTGCTCACCTGATAATGGTGATAAGTAAGCTGGAGCAATATCAAATACAGTCTTACAGCCAGTTACACCTTCTTTATATAGACGTGCAATAGCTCTTGTGTAAGCTGTGATTACGCTTGCTGTGAACTCTGGGTTAGAATCTAACTTTAAGCTGTACTCAATGATGTGCTTGTGCTCGTTATTTACACCAGTAGCACCTGATCTAATTACGAAACCACCATGAGGAATACCTGAATGGTTCTTGTTTAACTCTTCTTGTGAGATGAAGTTTACAGTGGTGTCGTAGTCAGCAAAGTAGTTAGGCATAGTCTTAATTTCATTCTCAACGTATGCTGGATCAGCGCCTTCCTCAAGAACAACATAGCATAAACGAGTGTGCTTCTGTCTTGTGGTTAATTCTGGATTTGAACCGCTTCTAACAGCATCTAAAGCTGCCTGTACTGGGCAGGTGTACTGTCTAGCATCCTTAACACCTTTAATACGACGAATTGCGTCTGAGTGACCCTGACTTACACCCTTGCCCCAGAAGGTGTAATCTTTACCATTTGGTAAAACTGCATTTGCATATAAACGGTTTAATGAGAACATGCCTGGATCCCAACCTGCTGAGATTAAAGCAATGTGGTTGCTCTTACGAGCTTCTTCATCAACTAACTTGAAGTGCTCAGGGATCTTAGCATGAGTATCAAAGCTGTCGATTACGTTAAATAGCTTTGCTAACTCTGGAGTCTGTGTTGGAAGATCAGTTGCACTACCACCACATAAGATCATTACATCAATCTTATCTTTGTATGAAGCAACATCTTTTACATTTACAACTGCTACATTTTTAGATGCAATCTTTAAAGCTGATGGATCACGTCTTGTGAAAACAGCAACCAATTCCATATCATCAGCAGCATTAACAGCACACTCAATACCACGACCTAAGTTACCATAGCCGTAAATACCAACTCTAGTTGTCATAATAATTTGTCCTTTATAGCCTGTTAGTAATGAGACTCATGTCTCTTGATTTATTGTTCTAAAATGTAGCAAAAATTTACTAAAAGGTCTATAAATGATCTTAATTTGCACTAATATTGATCGTATTTTTAGTGTTTTTTGAGGTTTTGGATTTTAAGAGAAGAGATTTTGAAATCAAAAAGCTCTGCTGCGATGGCAGCAGAGAAACTACTTTTGAACAGAGATTTATTACACTTTGAAAATTACTTTTGCAAGCTTTTTTTAATTAAAGCTTAGTAAAAGTTGCGCCAGCGCAAGCTGTGGTCTCAAAGATGGTAGCATCAATGCCAGATACAGCCTTGTACTTAGCATTTACAGCATCTTTAACCTTTTGTACGTTCTTAGGCTCAACAACAGCTACAACACAGCCACCAAAACCGCCACCGGTCTGACGAACTGCTGCATATTCCTCGCCTAAAGCCTCTTTTACTATCTCAACTAGAGCATCAGTCTCTTTTACAGTGATCTCAAAGTCATCACGCATTGAAACGTGTGATGCGTACATTAACTTAGCTAAGGTCTTTAGATCACCTGACTCAAATGCCTTTGAAGCATCTAATACACGCTGATCTTCGGAGATAACATGGCGAGCACGACGATAAGTTACATCATCCATCTTATCTTTGAACTTCTCTAACATCTCCATAGTTGCATCACGTAGTAGAGGTACCCCCATGATTGAAGCTGCCTTTTCACAGCTCTCACGACGATCGTTGTACTCTGAGCCTACTAACTGATGCTTGATGTTTGAGTTGATAATTAAGATCACAAGATCCTTTGGTACTGCAACCTGAGTTAAGCCATAGCTCTTGCAGTCAATTCTTACTAAGTGGTCAACAGTACCGTTAGCAGAAATTGCCTGATCCATAATGCCACACTTCATGCCGATGTAAGCCTCAGCTGCCTGGCCCATTAGAGCAATGTCCATTAAAGGAACGTTTAAACCAAAAGCTGATGATACCAAGTGACCAAAGCAAACTTCTAATGAAGCTGATGATGACAGACCAGCTCCTGGTGGAACATCACCTTTAATTGCAATATCAAGACCTTTTACCTTATCGCCAAACTTTTGAGCTAACTGATAAGTTACACCACGAAGATAGTTTACCCATAACTTTGAAGGGTGCTTTTCAATCTTTGGAGCAATTTCAAACTCGTCGTAGTCATTGTTCATGTCTACAGCTAAAATACGCATCTTGTTGGTGCCATTCTCTTTAGCTACCATGCAGGTACCATACTTAATAGCACAAGGCAGAACGAAACCACCATTGTAATCAGTGTGCTCACCGATGATGTTTACTCGTCCTGGAGCATACTCCTGCATCTGAGGCTTAGTGCCGAACTTATCTTCAAAAGCCTTTAGGCAAATTGTTTTAATATCTGACATATCTTGTATCCTTTTGTCTGTTATTTCTTTAAGGTGTAGTGAATATCTGAAAGATTGCGCAGACGCTCTGCAGCCTGTTCAGGGGTTAAATCACGCTGTTTCTCAGCTAATAACTCAAAACCTGCAACGAACTTTCTTACGGTTGCACTTCTTAATAAAGGAGGATAGTAGTTAGCATGTAACTGCCACTCGCTGTGATCCTTACCATCCTGTGGAGCATTGTGCCAGCCCATTGAGTATGGGAATGAGCACTCAAAGAGGTTGTCATAACGGCAGGTTAGCTTCTTGATGCATACAGCTAAATCGTCACGCTGAGCGTCGGTTAACTGATCGATAGTCTGAACCTTGAACTTAGGTAAGATCATGGTCTCAAATGGCCAGAATGCCCAGAATGGAACTAAAGCTACAAAGTACTCAGTTTCAAAAAGAATACGTTCTTTTTTCTTTAATTCAGCATTAACGTAGTCTAGCAATAAAGGTGAATTGTGCTTATCGAAGTATTTTTTCTGCTGATTGTATTCTTTCATCAACTCTTCAGGGATAAAGTCGCATGCCCAAATCTGTCCATGTGGATGAGGATTTGAACATCCCATAATTGCGCCTTTATTCTCAAAAAGCTGTACGTACTTGTAAGTAGCTGACAGCTCTCTGAACTGAGAAGCCCATAAATCTACAACAGAGCGGATTTCGCTTGTTTCCATTACAGGTAAGGTCTTTGAGTGGTCAGCACTAAAGCAGATCACACGAGCTGTACCACGAGCTGGCTCTAACTGGAAAAGCTCTTCGCTCTCTGGTGCATCTAGAGGAGTATCTGGAGTAAGAGCTGCAAAATCGTTGGTAAACACGAAGTTGTGCTCATACTTAGGATTCTTGTCACCATTTACACGGGTGTTACCAGGACACAGGTAGCACTTTGGATCGTATGTTGGTTTAGCTTCTACAGGTAATTTTTCAACCTGACCATTCCAAGGTCTCTTAGCTCTGTGAGGAGATACTAAGATCCATTCGCCAGTCAAGGCATTAAATCTTCTGTGAGGATGATCTGTAATGTTAAATGATGACATTTTAAACCTACCTGTTATTTTGATTTGTTGGTTTATCAACCTTTGGTCTATTAACTTTTGGTTTATTAACCTATGTTTGAATAGCTTTCGATTAGCTTATGTTGGATTAGCCAGGATCCCCTGGCTAATTGCAATTTAATCTTCGTAACCGTTAGGGTTATTCTTCTGCCAGTTGTATGAATCAGCGGTCATATCATCTAGAGTTCTAGTTGCAACCCAGCCTAATTCATTCTTAGCCTTTGTAGGATCAGCGTAGCAAGCTACAACATCACCTGCTCTACGTGGAGCGAACTTGTATGGAAGCTCTCTGCCAATTGCCTTTGAGAAGGCCTTTACCATATCAAGTACTGAGTAACCTACACCGGTACCTAAGTTATAGATATGAGTGCCAGGTACATTCAAGCAGTGCTTTAGAGCTGCAACATGACCTAAGGCTAAATCTACAACGTGGATATAGTCACGTACGCAGGTACCATCTGGAGTTGGGTAATCGTTACCAAAAATGCTTAACTCTTTTAATCTGCCTACAGCAACCTGAGTTAGGTATGGCATCAGGTTATTTGGGATACCACGTGGATCTTCACCGATTAAACCTGACTTGTGAGCTCCTACTGGGTTGAAGTAACGGAGTAGAACCATTGAGAACTCAGGATCAGCCTTTTGTAATTCCTGACACATGTACTCAATATCAACCTTTGTCTGACCGTATGGGCAGTTTGCTCTTTTAACTGGAGAATTTTCAGTTAAAGGAACGCTGTCAGGCTCACCGTAAACTGTTGCTGATGATGAGAAGATAAAGTTCTTGCAACCGAACTCTCTCATTACAGCTAATAACGTACGAGCACCGTTTACGTTGTTATCGTAGTACTCTAAAGGTTTCTTAACAGACTCACCTACTGCCTTTAAACCTGCAAAGTTGATAACACCGTCAATCTTGTAATTTGTGAATACAGCTTCTAACTGCTCACGAGAACGGATGTCACCTGCTACAAATGGAATTGGGTGACCTACAATTTTGTTAATTCTTGCTAGAACTGCTGGTTTTGAGTTATAGAAGTTATCAAAGATAACTGGTTCATAACCTGCGTTTGCTAATTCAATTACTGTATGAGAACCGATATAACCGGCACCACCTGTTACTAAAATTGTAGCCATTTTTAAATTTCCTCTAAAAGCATTGATATGCTCATGTAACCGTTTACATGAATTATAGACCATAAAATTAAGATGACAATAGAATAATTTGATCTTTTTCACATTTTAATTTTTTATTTTCGTTTTAATGTAAAATATAGATTAAAAATAACGATTGTCACCTTTATTTGTACAATATATTTTACCAAAGATAATTATCATGGCAGCAACGATTAGAGATGTAGCTAAAAGAGCTAATGTTTCTGTAGCAACAGTTTCAAGAGTATTAAATGGCACCGCTAAAGTTAGCGACAGTGCTAAAGATGCAGTTTTAAAAGCTCAAAAAGAATTAGGTTTCTATTTAAATGCCAATGCCAGAACTCTGGCTAAAAAAGACAGTGAAACTATTGGCATTTTAGTTTCAGATATTTCAGATGCCTACTTTGGCAGCATGATTAAATCATGTGACGTAGTTGCAAACAGCCTAGGTAAAAGCCTTTTAATTACTCAGGGCTTTTATGATCCTGTAAGAGAAAAGAACGCTATTGATTCTCTGCTCTCTCACCAGTGTTCAGGACTAATCATCCATGCGATGGCTATTGATGATGCCGTTTTAGCAGACTATATGTCTCGCTTTCCTGCCATAGTATTGGTTAACAGAATTATCAAAGGCTATGAAGACAGATGCGTTAACATTGATAACAAAGGTGCAATGTTTCATGAGATCGAATATTTGATTGCAAACGGTCATAAAAAGATTGCCTTTATCAACTCATCTTTTGACATTATTGATGCTCATCAGCGTAAGGCTGGTTATCTTGAGGCAATGAAAGCTCATAATCTTGAGATAAACGAGGATCTAATCTTAAGTGTTCCTCCTTCATTAGAAGGCGGTGCACAGGCAGCTGAAAAACTCTTAAATATTCTGAAAAAAGATAAAGATGCCTTTACAGCAATTGCCTGCTATTCAGATGCAGTTGCAGCCTCTGCAATGTCTATTTTTGAAAATCGAGGGATTAAGGTACCCGATGAAGTATCTTTTACAGGTTTTGATGATCTGTTCTTATCATCATGTCTATCCCCTGCGCTTACAACTGTGAAAAACCCAATTGAAGACATGGGTAAAAATGCGTTATTGCTGTCATTAGATAGAGCTTCTGGTGAGAACAAGTTTAAGATCCCACCTTTTAAGACTGAGCTTATTGTCAGAAAGTCTGTAGCCGACATCAAAAACAGGAAGCACAGCTAAAGCTGCTTAATGACATAAATTGAAGACAGGAAAGCTTGTTTTTACTTACAATCTTGAAGAAAAGTAAGAGATAAAATACATTTTTAACAAGATTGTCAGTGATTTTTCTTAAAAGTAGATACAATAAAGCTTTATTCAAGTTAACAAAGAATAATTCATGGAAAAATATTCACTTCACATTTCTGAAAAGGAAAGACGTAAAGAAAGCGCTCAGAATAAGCGCTTTAGCACTGTAAAAAGAGGTTGGGGCAACGGATTTGTCTCAAAACCTGCTTTTGTCAAAAAGATGTTGTTGCCTCATTTCTGGGGAGCTTGGATTGCTGTATTCATTCTTTACGCATTGGTAACCTTTTTACCTTACTCTGTTCAGATGTTTATAGGTAAGCATTTAGGAAGCTTATTAGGCAAGATCTTACCTGCCAGAAAATACGTTCTAAAAAGAAATTTAGAACTAGCTTTTCCAGATATGTCCGATTCTGAGAAAGAAAAACTCTCAAAAGAGGTTATGGAAAACTCAGGTCGCGCTCTGTTTGAAACTGGTATTGCCTGGTTCTGGCCTGACTGGAGATTAAAAAGACATATTGCAATAGACAAAGAGCAGTTAGAAAAAGCTTTAGAAGTTGCAAAATCTGGTAAACCTATCCTAGTTCTTTCATGCCATTTTGTAACCTTAGAGCTTATGGCAAGAATTTATGCCACCTTAATTACCCCTGGTATTGGTGTTTACAGACCATCAGATCACCCTGTTTGGGAGTGGGCTCAGGTGCGTGGCAGACTAAGAAAGAATTTAGCTTTAGTTGATAGAAACGATCCTCGCAGCATGATCAAAGCTTTAATGAAGAACATGCCAATCTGGTACGCTCCAGATCAGGATTATGGCCGTAGAGTATCAACCTTTGCTCCATTCTTTGCTGTAAAAGAGGCTGCAACCGTTGAAGGAACTCATAATCTGGCTCGAGTTAAGAATACTCAGGTACAACCTGCTTGGACTATTCGTGAAGGCAGTAAATACCACCTGTATGTAGAAGAACCTTTACAGAACTTTCCTACAGATGATGCTTTAGCTGACACCACTAGGATTAACCATATCATTGAAAAGATGATCTTAATGGCACCTGGTCAGTACCTGTGGTTACACAGACGCTTTAAGACAGCTCCAAATCCAGAGGAGAACCGTTACCCAGGTTTGTCTGACAAGTAGGATTTTCTCAATGAAAAGATTATTTATTTGCCTTTTAGTAAGTCTTGTTACAGCATCTCTTCAGGGCTGTTATTCAGAGCAGGAACTTAATGAGGCAAATAAAATCATCACAGCTCTTCCAACCGAGGTTGAAGGTTGTACTTTCATAGCTGACGTTGATACCAATGCCCCCTTTGCTCACATTGATAACGCAAGATTTTATTTAAAGATGGCTGTTGCAAAATTAGGTGGCACGCATCTTGTTGAAACACACGTCTATCCCCGACCGCTTACAAGACGAATGTTAGGAGTAGGAATGTCAGGCAGAGCCTATAAATGTCCAAAAGGCAAAGGACCTATTGTTTCAAATGACAAAGCTCTGCTTCAAAGAGATTTCCCTTTAGTCAATCCTTATGACGATGATGATGACGACGATCCTCTAGATCCATTTTTTACTAGAAGACCGTTCTTTCCTGAGATTTAACTAATTCTCATCCGTAGTTCTCAAGCTACCATAGGTAGCTTGAGCATGCTGCTTAAGCTTTGTTATCTGTTTCTTTGTTGATAACATCTTTAAACAGATCTTTCCAAATCTTTTCAACATCAAAAGTCTTTACAGGTCGGTCTTCAATATGCACAAGTCTTGGTAAATCTGCTAAAGACAGTTCATGATAAATCTTACGGATATCAATATAAGCTTCAATTAACTGTTTTGTTACAGTCTCATCTATAATGCCGAATTTTGTGCATTCTTCTAAAATTCTGACATTGTCTGTCCAAAGTTTCATGTCCTTAAAACGAGGAGCATTATCTAAAAGTAAATACTGAGAGATGAACTCCACATCAATCATGCCACCAGGTCCCTGCTTGATGTCATAGAGCTTATCTGAGGTTCTATCAAGGTGCTTGCGCATCTTTTCACGCATAGCCACGACTTCCTCTTTTAATTTAACCTCATCTTTAGAACGTCTGATTACATCCTCACGGATGCGGTTGAACTCATCGATGATTTGTTTTGAACCTGCAATAGGTCTTGCTCTTACTAAAGCCTGATGCTCCCAGGTCCAGGCTCGATTTGACTGGTACTTTTCAAAAGAATCAATATCTGAAATTAAAAGACCAGTATCACCATCAGGACGCAGTCTCATATCCAAATCATAGAGCACGCCTCCTACTGTTTTGGTAGTAGATAAGTGCAGCATTCTTTGAACCAGACGCTGATAGAACATGTCTACAGATATTGGTGATTCTCCATTGGTTGTACCTTCACATACTTTTCTGATGAACACCATGTCCAAATCAGACTTATAGCCTAATTCAATGCCACCTAACTTACCGTAACCAATTACCGCAAGACCAGGATCGTCTACTGTTGCCCCCTCAGGAATACCATACTTTTTAGCATTCTGATCCCAGGCTAAGATCATAAGTTCTTTTACAATGGCTTCAGCAAGCCAGGTCAAAGCATCGGAAATCTTCATCAAAGGCAATTTGCCTGCTTTATCAGACAGTGCAATTCTAAAGACCATGACCTTTTTAAAGAGGCGCAACTCTTCCATTACAGTTTCAAGATCGTCTTGAGGAATTCTCAATAACCTTTCCTGTAACATGGCAAAGAATTCTTGGGCACTAGGAGGAGCATCAAAGTACTGTGGGATAAAGAGCTCGTCTAATAAAATTGGATGTGAAGTAATAAGCTCACTGGCGTAATGATTATCCTTTAGAAGTTTGATAAAGCGCTCTAATACCAGATTGTTATCACGCAATAACTGCATATAAGGAGTTCTTAGAGCTACCTGCTCAATTAAACCTGCAATACGTCTGAAGATGGTAGAGGCCTGATCTTCTTTTGCCACAAGATAAATTACTTTTGGCATTAGCTCTAGTAAGGTCTCACGACCTACAGGACCTACAGGCATTCTTGATAAGGTGTGCTTTAAACTGATGATAGCTTTAGCAAGCTCTTTATCCTCACTCTTATTTACAAGGTATTTATCAAGCTCTGTAGTTAACTCCTCTTCAGAGTTGTCAGCCTCCCACAGGTCAAAATTCTCAATTTTATCCTGACCGTTATCCTCGTCAGCTACTACCTGTTTAAACTCTTCATGAACGGAACTCATTACCTCATCAAGATCATGTAAGAAGGTCTCTTTGTTCTTGTAGTTCATGGCAACTAGCATTCTTGCACAATCTTTTTCATTATCAGGTAGAGTCTGAGTCTGTTTGTCAGAAAACTCCTGAATTACATTTTCAAGGCGACGTAAATAAACATAACAGTCATCAAGTAAGGCACAGATATTCTCAGGTAAGAGATCTAGTGCTCTAATATTTTTCAGGGTTTTACGTAATGATCTTTCTCTAAGTTCTTCAAAACGACCGCCACGCATTAACTCAAATACCTGTGCAATAAACTCTACTTCACGGATACCGCCCTGACCTAATTTAAAGTTATTATTTAAAGAACGGCGACGTACCTCTGACTCAATCATGTGCTTTAACTTACGTAAAGACTGCACTGCACCATAATCAAGGTAGCGTCTGTAAACGAATGGTTTTAATAGAGAGATAAGCTCAGCACCATAGTCACCATAGTCATCTTTGGTGCCTAATAATTTTGCTTTAACTAAAGCATATCTCTCCCAGGTTCTGCCCTGAGTTTCATAGTAAATCTGCAAAGCATCAAATGAATTTACAAGAGTACCTGCATCACCAAATGGGCGTAATCTTAAATCGATACGGTAGCAGAAGGTGTCGACAGTTTTATCTGAGAGCATATTAGCTGCTCTCTGCACAATTCTGGTAAAGAACTCTTTATGAGATAAGGAGCGTGTCTTACCTTTGGTTTCTCCGTCATATGGATAGGCAAAGATTAAATCAAGATCGGATGAGAAGTTAAGCTCTCCTCCGCCTAATTTACCCATACCTAAGGTTAATAGAGGCATTGGCTTGCCATCGACACCTAGAGCATCACCATAAGCATTGTTAAGTTGCAGGCGTGTGACCTTTAAAGTTCTTAAGACAATCTCTTCGGCTAAAATGGATAAAGAAGAAAAGACCTCATCAATTGAAGCTACACCTGTAAGATCACGCCAGGCTATCACCATGGCTCTGGTGCGTCTTATTACCCTTAAACGCTTTTTTAAATCAAACTCTGAGAGTTTATCTGTGATGTACTCTTCTATCGCGCTCTTGTGACTTTCTGCAAAATGAGCTGAATCTAAAGCACCTGATGCTACTAAAGTAGCACACTCTTTTGGATAACTGAAAATGGTATTAGCTATGAAATCAGATAATGCTAATACAAACTTAAAATCAGCCCTGCTCTCGAACAGGTAGAATTCCTCATATGAAAGTTTATCTTTTAATCTTGCATACTGGTTCTCTGCTTCCTTTTTCAAAATTTCAGGAAGAGAGTCATAATTCTTTGGAGATGGGATGATGTTAAATTTCATTTTTGTATCCATTAGTGATTAGCTCTGATAAAAATACAGAGCATTTGTCTTTGCTATTATCTTTATTGCTCATTTACCCTTTTTCTTTAGACTTTTGATCAAGCTCTTTTACCTTCTCGGCATAGATCTTCATTAGTTTTTCAACTATTTCATCTTCAGTTGCATCTGCTTTAAATCCATACAGTGCTAATACAGCTTTATCATTAGCTTTATGAGCTTTATTAAGCTCCGTTGCAACAGAAAGTCCATCCTGTGAATATAATTCAGCTAAAGAGGTATTCGGATACAATTTTCTTGCATCGAGGATTGCTTGAGCTGTTTTACTTATTTTTTCTTTTTGCTCGTCTGTAGCATCAGCCCAAACAAAATTATTGTAAACAATAGAATTTGAATATCTGTAATCAGACTTTAATCTTCCAGCGACAACTCGCATCCATGCGTTATGTACTGACGATGTTAATATACCAAAATGGTATAAAGTAGCATTTGGAACAATAGTACAAGCATTGCTTGCTATAACATCAGGATCTAAAAATCCAATAGGAATATATTTTCTATTTTCAGAAGATGTTGAAGGTACTATTAAATAGTTACCTTTTGGTTGTGAAATATAGAAAAACAAATGCGGTGTTTCTGCTTTTAACCTTGTTGGTTGAGCAGTGCTTTTTAATCTAATTTCTCGGACATTATTGAGTCTTGACTTTAACACCTTACTGCGCGATAAATCACTTGGGATTAAATCTTTCAACCAAAAACAATATCGTCTTTTTGAGTTGATATATTCTTCTGCTCCCAGGTATAAATGGATATATTTTTCTAAAAAAGGTTCTTCTATCAATACTTGTTCTTTTTCAAGTTCATCGAGAATTAAATTACCTCCATCAGAAGGCTTATTTCCCAGTATCATTTTAGGAACATCAGATATAGGTTTAGATCTGCTTTCAATAAGTATATTTTCAGAATTAATTAAATATGGACTAATATTGCCAGCAACAATTTTCTTATTATTATCATAGATCTCTTTTGGTAAATTATCTTTATAACAAGAAAAACCAATAATTACACAATGAACGTGAGCTTTAAGATTAGCTTCACTGTCCCATCTAAAAGTTCTGTACGCAAATAGAATATTTAGTTCTTTGTGTTTGTCAAAAAGAGGTTTCCACATAGCACCAACAATTTCTCCTTGTGTAATAGAATTTGTTGATACTAACGCTGCTTTTATCTTAGTACCTTCCATATACTCTGTAGCTAAAAAGTACCAAGCACCAACATAATCGATGCTATTGGATAGCTTAATTTTTCCAAAAACAGCTACCGCTTCAGATTTCTGTTCTGCTGTCATCTTAGATGAACCTACAAATGGAGGGTTACCCATAATATAGTTAAGCTCAGATGCAGGAATAACATCATTCCAATCCATTTTTAAAGCATTAGCTTCGATGATGTTTGAGTTAGATTTTAATGGTAAGAAATCTATATCACGGTGAATGATCTCTTCTGTTTCATGGAGCATTTGAGATTCTGCAATCCATAAAGCTGTAGTAGCAACTGCACAGGCAAAATCATTGATTTCGATACCGTAAAACTGATGAATACTTACCTTTACAGGGTTTAACTCTTCTAATGAAAGTGAACTCATACCTTTAGAACGGAAGAGGATCACTTCATTTTCGAGTTTTCTTAAACAGATGTAGGTTTCTGTTAAAAAGTTTCCTGAACCACAGGCGGGATCTAAGAATTTTAATGTTGCTAATTTGTTTTGGAATGCATCGCATTCTTGGGTGATCTTCTTATCGGTCTTGTACTGTTTGATTTCTTCAAATTCAGCTTTAAGTTCATTTAAAAATAGAGGATCGATAACCTTGTGGATGTTCTGTATTGAGGTGTAGTGCATACCACCTGAACGTCTGGTTTCAGGGTTTAAGGTACTTTCAAATACAGCACCGAAAATCGTAGGAGAGATGTTTGACCAGTCAAAACTTTCTGAACACTCAGTTACTAAAAGTTCTTTTAATTCGTCTGTAAAGTTAGGTATTTCCTCTGTATGAGGATCTACAACCTTAAACAGATTGCCATTTACATAAGGAAATTTAGCTAATTCCTCATCTAAATAAGGATCTCGTTCATCTTCTTTCTGATTTAAAACCTCAAACAGGTCAATTAAAGCTCTTCTGATGTTCTTAGTTTCAGTGTTCTTGATGTAATTACCAAAGATATGACAATCATGGCGATCAAATAGTCCAGCATCTTCTGCATATAGACAGAATACCAGGCGAACGCACAACTTATTAAGACTCTTTAAGGTGTTATCAGCCTTAGGATCTTTGTATTGTTTGATTAAACCATCGTACAGCTTACCGATTAAAGCACCAGCTTTAATTGATAGTTCCTGTTCTACAATGATCTTGTCATTCTTAAATGTTGCTAAGAATTGAAGTTCATTGATCCTCTCAGGTAGTTCTTCTAATTCTATACGTACAGGATCTTTGCCTTTTAGATCTTTGTCCATATCGTAAATTAAGAATGTCTTGAAGTTACAGGTAACGATCCAACGTGCTTTTTGTGAGAATGGCAACTCTACGTTATAACGTTTAGCCTGCTCAAATGGTGTTAGCTCTGTTCCATCCGACTGTTTGGCAGCCTTGAATAAATCAATATCACTGCCCTTTTGTTCAATGATTACTCGTGAGTCAGGCAAATATACGTCAATGTATGATTGATGTCCTAGTTGAACTCTGTATTCAAATTTAACTGTTTCGTTATTTACAGTGCTATGAAGTACATTAGATAGAAGATCAGTCCAAAAGAGTTGGCTATGCTGTTTCTCGTCACCTTTATCAATCCAACGTTTTACAAATTCTACTGCATCTTTATTTTTAGTTGCCATTAGGAGTTTTCCTGCTACACAGTCTATTAGAGCCAATATTAAAATCAGCTCTAATATGTCAAATATACGGGGATTGCAAATTACTACATTTGCAAATTAAGCTATTAGTTAATGCAAAAACAACTTAACTTGCAATTAAAGACAGTAACAAACGCAGTTTTAGAGGAATTAAGAACATCTTATTCTGTTTTTCAGACTCTCTTACTACCTTAAATAAGTCCTCTATAGCCTTGTCCTTACCATTTAACTTGGCATTTAAAAGTTTCTTTTTTAAATGGACACATACTTTGTAGAAGTTCTTAATCAGTCTGTAGATGATCTGCAGATCCTGTTTATAAGTTACAGGTTCATTCTGACCACGAATAAAGGCTGGTAAATTCTTTTTCTTTAAGAGTTTTAATGACAGTAATAACTCTTCTACAACAGAGGTCATTAAATTAAAGACAGTAATATCTTTTGAAATAATAAAATAACCATAGAGCTGTTCAAAACTTGCAACTAAGTTCTTAATGTACTCAGTAACTAATGTTGCATCAGATTTAGTATCAAATGGAGATAGATTTAAAGACATCTGTGAGCTGTTCTGTAATAAAGCTGCTCTGTGCATCTTTGAAAATGGCTCTAGTAATAAAGGCAAATTGTTAGTTGCCAGATGAGTACATAGAATTGAGAAGATATTTAAAAGATCATCGCTTTTAGCTGTAGTCTCTTTTAACTCAATTTCTAATTCATTTAACGGATACTGTACAGGAGTATCACTTCCCTTTGGGGTTACCTCAATAAAGCCCCTGTCATAGGCTACTTCAAAGACACTATCTAACAAAGATAAATTAAATAAGTGACGAGTAAAGCTGATATGGCAGACTTTCTTTAACTTTTGCTGTACGGAATCAATATCAAAGCTCTCAGGGAAAGCTTCTTTTGGGAACTTTAATAGATTAGGAACTTCAGCTGTATCATCAATTGGCAGGTTGTACTCTACTCTCTTGTGCAAACCACCAATATTCTCGCCTTTTACCTTTAAAGTCTGCTCGGTAAAAGTGTCAGCACGTCTAATTCTAAGTCCTGCTTTTAGGGCAAATAAATCCTTATCGTCGGTATCAAAATAGGTGTTATCTAAATGCTGTTCACTCTCAGCACTTACATTTCCAATTTTTGAAAAGGTCTCAAATAAATTGTCAGCTTTGCCATCATAGCCAAATTTAAGCTCAATCTCTTTGTTATTCATAGTCTTTCTCCGTTCGTTACTCCTATGATAAGAGATTTTTTAGTGTTTGTGCCTAGATTATTCTCACAAAAAGCTCAAATATGAAAAAAGCTATTCAAGATTTGCGTGTCTGCACTGCCAACATGCACCAAAATCTGACTGTAAAACGAAATAAGACTTCTTTTTTGGAAGATCGGATCTCCATTCTTTAAGAGAATGTAACTACTGTAATTGAGTGTCTACCGTAAGTTACTTGGCCCCTGCGCAACGAACGCGGACACAAGTAGCCATGTTGATGTTAACATGTGTGATTTTTAATCAGCTATATCAACTGTGATAAATCAAGCTGTGCTAAAATTGTAACAATTTTCAAAATGATCAAAACTTTCAGAATATTCAAATCGACAAAATCGATTTGAATTTAAGGATTTATCGTGAAATCTATCAAAAATATCTTATCACTTACCTTAGTGTGTTCTTCTCTTGTTTTAGCAAACTCTGCTTTTGCTGAAGACACAGTAGGAAGCAATACACAATCAACCGAACAGTCAACTCAGACTGATAATTCTCAGGCTGAAATTAAAGTTACAAAACCAGCTACTGTTGAGGAATCTCAAGTAGGCGATGAGGTTTATGTATCAGAAGCAGCTAACGTTTGGTTAAGAACTTGCCCTAGTGCAAACTGCAGAATTGTTCAGGCTACTCATGTAGGTGAGAAGTTTAAATTCATCAAGATGTCTGATGACAAGAAGTTTGTTTTAGTTGAAGGCGACAACAAACAGTTATGGATGCAGACTAGAGATCTTCAGACAGAACCATGCGGTAAGGCAAAAGTAGAGATCTTAGAAGGTCAGGTTGCTAAATTACAGAACGATTTAGATAACTATGACTCTATCGTAGCTAAAGACTATCAGGCTGCTAAAGCTAAAGTTGAGAAACTAGAAAAAGAGAATGCAGTTCTAAAAGAGCAGTTATCAAAGCAAAACAATCAGTTAGAAGATCTTGATGCTACAAGACGTGATTATGCTGATAAGCTTGAAACAAAAGAATTAGACATGCAGATGCGTTGGTGGTTACAAGGTGCTTTAATTGCTTTATGTGGTGCAATTATCGGTATTATCTTTGTTTACATTCCTCGCCCTGGCAGAAAAAAGCAGATTAGATTTTAAAAATCAGATTGCGCTGTTTTATTCTTAAGTTACAGAAACAACATTTTAAGAGCCTCATTGCGAGGCTCTTATCGTTTTCAGATCTTTTTCTTCTAAAAAGGTCTTAAAAGGATATAACTTATTATTCAGAGACTTCTGCTTTTAACCATACCCATGGTTGGAGCTTCTTTTAACAGAATATAAAAGGATTTTGAACAGACGGAAAACTGTAAATGTCACAAATAATCTACTGGTGCTGCTTGCCAGAATCGAACTGGCGACCTCCTGATTACGAATCAGTTGCTCTACCTACTGAGCTAAAACAGCACAAGTGTGTGTTATTCTAGGAATTTTTAGGTACAATTTCAATTAAATTTAACCTAAATTGAGGCTTTCATGGATACTTACAGCAAGATAGTAAAATTCAGCATTCTGCTAATTCTTCTGTTTATATTTGCTACAAACTCCTATGCATTGTGTCCTGACACTCTTGTAAGAACTGTGCTGTTACTTTTAGGCAGTGTATCGCTTATCTTTAGTGCTTATACCTACAACAAAAACAAAGCCTATTTTAAAACCGGTATTTTTGCCTGTCTTTGTGCTCTGCCATGGGCTTTCTATCTTCAGCAAAAGCTAATCTTTGGGGATTTTGTAACCTCACTTGATACAGCACCACAAACTTTTACGCATATGATGGTTGTATTCAACCTCTTTCGCTATCTTTTACTTGCTTTTGCCTTTTTAATCCTTGTAAAAGGACTTTTTTCAGCAATTAAAAATCTTTATGAAACATAAAGTTATAAATTATTTTGCTAAAAATTGCATTATTTGCCAGTAAAAAAGCCTAAGTTCTAAATTCTACCCTGACAATACGACATCATTTAATTATTAGGATGTCGTATGCTAAAACACAAACTTACTACTTTATCGCTCTCCTTTGCCCTGCTCTCACTTGCATCGGTACCTTCAGTACACGCTTTGACGCTTAGTAACGTCATTATCAAGTCTGGAGCCAGAATTGATAAAAGCTCTATGGATAAAAAGCTCAATCCATATCTAGGCAAAGAGATTGATATTGCACTGTTGCAAACTCTTTTAAACGAGATCTCTGATTATTACAGAAAGAATGGTTATCTTGCAGCTCAGGCATTCTATCCTGAGCAGCAAAGTCAGAATGGAGTTGTAGAGGTTATTGTCAAAACTGCAAAGTTAGATGACATAAAGATTGCAAACTATGCCTCTCTCTCACCTAAAACAGCCTACATGCTCACTGAGAATGTACGTAAGTTCCAAGGTAAAGAGATCAACTCCAATGATTTGAATGCAAGCTTACTTAAGATTAAGGATCTTAACATCTTTGATATAGCAGGCTACTTTGAGAACTCAGAGAACAAACAGGATCATGCCTCATTAACCTTAGATCTTAAAGGTCGTTCTCGTTTTGGCTATGAATTAAGCTACGACAACTACGGCAATGAATCTACAGGTAAGAATCGTTATACCCTGTCGCTTAACTCTCATAATCTTACAAAACATGCTGACAGAGGTTACTTACTTGTAGGCACAACCGATAAAAGACAGAATAATCTTATCCTAGGATATTCAATTCCAGTCTCATCTCACCCTACTGTCTTTGGCTTTCAGTTCAATTATGGAAGCTATAATCTTGGGGACACCTATGACTCTTTAGATGTAAAAGGTAATTCCTTAGGAGGCAATCTCTATTTAAAAGAGCCTTTGTACAGAACCTTAGGCAGCAGAGTGAACTTTACAGGTGGCGCTTACTATAAGAACTTAACCGATAAGATTGAAAGCTACAGCTTAAATTTAAAACGCAATAAATTCGGTGGCTACTTTACTCTCGATACTGATGCCTTTAAAGACAACTTAAACTTTTTAAACTCTCTAAAACTAGACTATGGTTTGGTGCAGGATAAAAGCAATTTATCAGACGATACTTCTCAACGCGCATATCTGCTTGCTAACTTTGACTCAAAGTTAAACTGGAACTTCTATAAGGATTTCTCTTTATCTAACACATTGTGTCTTCAATATGCTCAAAAGTCAGTTGATGCTTCAGACAAATTCATTCCAGGTGGCTCCTACGGTGTATCTGCTTATGAAGGATCCTTAGCCTCATCTGATTTAGGTCTGTTTCACGATCTTAAATTGCAGACAAAGCTTATGAGCAGACCGTATCTGGACTTCTTTGTAAATTTCATGCAGGCCTATGCTAAAAACGTCAATGTTGAGGGGAAAGAATCCTTATATGCAGTAGGTAGCGGTGCTGATTTAACTTACGGAGGCTTTTACCTTACAGCATCAGTAAGCAAAGCTATCGGTAAAAACAAAGAATACGCCAAAGACTCAGCAAAATTCCTGTTAAAAGCAGGCTATTCAAAAATCTAACTAAGCACTCTTAACTCTTGAACTACGCATTAAGGTAAATTATGAAAGTAACTTTACTCCCAATCTTTGTCTTCTCTTTATTTGCGCTTGCAGCTAAAAGCGCCAACAGCGCAGCTGCTTTGCCTACAGGCGAAAAGATTATTCATGGAGGGGCCTCGGTCTCACGAGGACCTAACTCCATGTTCATAAGTTCATCAACAGATCGTAATGTAATTTCCTGGAATGACTTTTCTGTTGCCAAAGGCAACAGTGTAGTCTTTACAGGTAGTGAGGCTACCTATCTTAATATTGTCAAAGGCAGCAATATTTCAGTTATTGACGGTAACGTAAGTTCCATTGGCAACAATAACATTTACCTTATCAATCCTAATGGCATTAACATTGGTATTACAGGTTCATTTAAAGCCAATAATGCCATTTTATCCACCTCAAAACTTACTCAAGAGAATGTAGATAACTTCATTGACACCGGTGATTTTGAATTTACTAAACAAGGTATGGGTAAGGTCAAACTCATTGGTACGCTTTTAGCAGAAAACACCATCATTGATGGCAGTCAGGTCATAATTCGTGACATTTCTAATATCATGGTTAATACAGGTGTCTTAGATAACGTAAAGCCCTTAAAAGACACTGTCTCCATTCACAGCTCAATTAAGAGAATTGATATCGGTTCTTCAAAACCTGTCGATCTTGAAAATGAACTGGGCCTTATCAAAGAAGATGGTCTTTTTGACCATACTGATAAGACCGCTGTATCTACTAAGGAAGAGTTCTTAAAGATGGCAGCTGATCCTAATGGCAGTTACTTTATAACCAACGATATTGATTTAGGTACACTTGATGCTCAAATTACAGGTTCTAATGACTTTACAGGCAGTATTGAAGGCGCCTTTAACTCAATTACCTATGCTTTAGAAGGCAAAGGTACAGATCTTGGGAATAACGTAGGACTCTTCTCTACTTTAGAAGGTGCTACTGTTGAGAACCTAAAAATTAAAAATCCATCCATTGCCTTAAGATCACCTAACAGCGAAACTTATATCGGAGGTTTAGCAGGTGTCATCAAAAACTCAACGATAAAAAACGTTGAGGTCGACTATCTGTCTTTGAGCTTTTCAAACTTAAGTAACCATAAAATCTACGCAGGAGGATTAGCTGGTCTTGCAACTTTTGAGGTTACTCCATCACATTTTGAAAATGTAAGTGCTGGCTTTAGCGCTAAAACTCAGCAACACTTATTCTCAAGAGACAACTATGTCTTTGGCAGTGTTTTAGGTGAACTAAAAGATGAGCTTAATTTAACTGGAGCTAATTTTGGAAAGACTGATTTTTCAAATGGCTATGATTTAGGTGTTATCAATTCAGTAGGCTTTAGCCAATCTGTAACTGCCATTGATAATGAGTATCAGCATAACTCTCAGGAGTTCATTAAAGCTGACGGCTATTATCAGAACTGTGGTTTCTTTATCCCCTACTTTATAGACAGTGACCAGATTTTTGTAACCGACACTTTTAATAAGGTTTACAACTATGATGATCTCATTGGAAACAACAAGTACTTTAACTCAAATGATTATGTTGACCTTACCTACAAGTATGCCTTTGGTATTCAAAAAGAAGGTAACTATAACCATGAATACACCTCAAAAAATGGCGGTCAGACTTTTTACTTTGTAAAAGATGGTAATAAGTCAGAAAAAGGCACTCATACTATTAGTCTTGAAGCACCTACCGGCAAGCCAAATCTTGATGAGAACTTTGATGTAGGTTACATCGCAGACGAAGAGCCTGATCCTGATATGGGTAAGGTAGACGATACTGATCTGTCTTTTGACAGCGATTTTGACTGTAATTTACTCCCTGATGAGGAATTTGAAAAAGATCCTGAAAACGACGCTGAATTTGATAATGACTTTACTAGTGACCAAAATCCTGATGAGGAATACGTAAAAGAGCCTGAAAATGAGAGTGAATTTGATACTCCTTTTACTAATGAGGATAATCCTGATGAGGAGTTTGAACCTAGTATTGAGGATGAAAAAGACTTTGATAATGACTTTACCAACGACAATAATCCTGATGAGGATTTTGATAAAGAAATAGAAGACGAAAAGGACTTTGACAACCTCTACTCAAATGAGGATCTGCCAGATGACAAGTATGACACTCCTAAAGATGATGACAAGGATTATGACAGTGGATTTACCAATCCAGATCTTCCAGATGAAAAGTACGATAAGGTAGATGAGAATGACAAAACTTATGATGAGGGCTTTACTAATGCAGATTTACCTGATGACAAATACGCCAAAGTAGACGATTATGACATCTTCTACGATGAGGACTTTAATGTAGAAGCTGAACCTGAAGAAGAATCTAATAACAACTATTACTATGAGAAACCTAAAAAACAGAAAACATTATCAGACATCATAGAGAACAAAAAGGTAACCTTCAGTCCAAAACAAAGAAACACTACTTTGAGTTTTCAGAATAACTACTCTGTAGTTCGTGAGATCATTTCAAAGTCTCTTTTAGCATCTTTAAGCCTTTTAGAAGAGCCTAATAAGATGTTAGCTGACAACAGTAATGACAGCGAAAAAGAAGAGGAATTATCGTAACGATAAAGAACAGCGCTGTTCACAAAATGTGCACCTTGCCTTTGACGAAAAGGGTTTAAAAAATTAGAATAAAATGTTTAATTATGTGGATAATTCAACAATAGATTTTAAGTATAATTATCCGCAGTTTTTTATATATTTTTGTCAGAGGTCAATAATGAGTCAGCTTCAGGGATTAGCATTAGTTGGCGATGTGGGCGGCACTAATGCAAGACTGTCACTAGTTAATTTAGCAGACGGCAGTTTATCAAATACAAAGGTTTATTCTTCAGTAGAAAACGAGTCTTTAGAAAAAGTTATTGTTAAATTCAGAGAAGAAACTGGCGCTAAGTTTGACTCTGCTTGTATCGCTATCGCTACTCTTTTAGATGGCGATTACATCAAGATGACCAATAACCCTTGGGAATTTTCAATCTCTCAGATGAAAAAGAACCTTGGTTTAGAAAAATTAGAGTTCATCAACGACTTTACTGCTATGTCTATGAGTACTACCGCTATTCCTCTAGACAAGATGACCAAGATCGGTGGCGATAAGATCGATCCTGATGCTCCTAAAGCAATTTATGGTGCTGGTACCGGTTTAGGTGTAGGTCACTTAATCAAGGTTAACGGCAAATGGATTGCCCTATCATCAGAAGGCGGTCACGTTGATATTGCTGCTACCAATTCAAGACAGGATGAAATTGTAAGAGTATTACGTACAAAGTTTGATCACGTATCAGGCGAAAGATTACTCTCAGGTCAGGGGTTGGTAAACGTTTATAAGGCAATTGCTCAGCTGAACGGCCATGAGATCAAAGATGTTGAGCCTTGTGATGTGACAGCTAGTGCTTTTGCTAAAGATCCATGCCCAGACTGCAAGGAAACTGTTGATGTATTCTGCTCTTTAATGGGTTCATTTGGCGGTAACTTAGCTATCGACCTGTTAACTAAGGGTGGTGTTTATATCGCAGGTGGTATCGTTCCTCGCTTTATCGATTACTTCAAGAACACTGACTTTAGAAAACAGTTTGAGGAAAAGGGCCGTTTCAAGGATACCTTAAAGCAGATCCCTGTATATGTAATTTCAAACGGTGATGCTGGTCTGTTAGGTGCTGGTGCTTACATTCGTCAGGAATTAGGCGCAGAACTTTAATAAACAGCTTATTAAAGAATAAAAGAATGGATCATGTACTACATGGTCCATTTTTTATGCCCAGATCTTAAATTAAGAGCTCTAATGAGAACGAAGGCGCCATCTGGCGCCTTCTTTTAACATAATTTACTTGAAGCAATTAGCTCAAAGTTAATCCAAGAAACCACGTAAACCTTGTGATCTGCATGGATGACGGAGCTTACGCAGAGCTTTAGCTTCGATCTGACGAATACGCTCACGGGTAACACCAAACTGACGACCAACCTCTTCTAGGGTATGATCTGATGGCATACCGATACCAAAACGCATACGCAGAACCTGAGCTTCTCTAGGAGGCATCTCATCTAGAACACCGTTGATAGCATTCTTTAAGCTCTCTGAAGTTGCAGCCTCAGCTGGTACCACAATTGAGCTATCCTCAATGAAATCTCCTAAATGTGAATCGTCATCATCACCAACAGGAGTCTCAAGAGAAATAGGCTCTTTTGCAATCTTCATAACCTTGCGGATCTTCTCCTCAGGTAAGCCCATCTTTGAAGCTAGCTCTTCAGGTGTAGGTTCTCTACCCTTCTCCTGTAACATCTGACGAGAAATTCTGTTGAGCTTATTGATTGTCTCAATCATGTGAACAGGAATACGAATAGTACGAGCCTGATCAGCAATAGATCTTGTAATAGCCTGTCTAATCCACCAGGTTGCATAAGTTGAGAACTTATAACCACGGCGGTATTCAAACTTATCTACAGCCTTCATCAGACCAATGTTACCTTCCTGAATCAGATCCAGGAACTGCAGACCACGGTTGGTGTACTTTTTAGCAATAGAAATCACAAGACGAAGGTTAGCTTCAACCATTTCCTTCTTAGCTTTCTTTGCCATAGCATCACCCATCATGATCCTGCGTGATAAGTCACGCAGACGTGCGATGTTGATACCTGAATCGTCTTCAATTTCTTTTAGAGCTTCAACACACTTCTGTATTTCAGCTTCATAGCCCTTAAGCTTAGCTGCATATGGCTTCTTAACCTTAACAGCCTTCTCGAACCAGTCCATATTAGAAACAGTTTCTGTTTCGTTGTAATACTTCTTGAGTTCGTCAATCTTCATGCCACAACGGCCAACAGCAATCTCACGTACACGTCTGTCCTGACGCTTTACACGATCCATCATATCGTGCATCTTACGTAATAAGCTTTCTAACTGTGAAGGTACAATCTTAAAGGTCTTAAAGATCTCTACTAATTTCTCAAGCTCTTTCTTGTACTTCTTATCAGTTGTTGATTTCTGTCTTGCTGCTGTTACCTTATCAAACTGAACACGAAGCTCTGTAAAGCGCTTTCTGGTCTCCTCAGGATCAGGACCTGAATCTGTAGGTGAATCAGCACCATCATCAGCATCATCAAGATCGTCATCTGCATCAGCATCTTCTGCTTCTGCTTCTTTCTTAGATGCCTTAGTAGCCTTCTTACCTTTCTTAGCGCTCTTCTTATCAAGCTCTATTGACTCATCTTCTTCATCTAAAGCTTCAAGCTCTTTATCAAGTTCTGCTTCTGCTTTCTCATCGATAGCGATATCTTCGCCATCTTCACTTTCCTGTGAATTAGGATCAGCAAAACCGTTGATAATATCGCCAAGCTTAATCTCTGAGTCTGGATCTAAGGTCTGCTCATAACGAGAGAACAGTTCTTCCATAGCCTGAGGATATTCCACAAGACACAGCTGAACTTCATTAGTACCCTTCTCGATGCGCTTTGAGATTTCAATTTCGTCTTTTCTGGTTAAAAGAGAAACGTTACCCATTTCACGCATATACATACGAACAGGATCTGTAGTTCTGCCGATGTCAACTGAACTATCCAGCTGGTTTGCTACAATCTCAACATCCTCTGAGTCAGTCTGAGAATTGCCGTTTAAAAGAATATCATCAGCCTCAGGAGGGGTTTCACAAACATTGATACCCATATCAATGAATGTTTGAATGAAAACAGACAGCTGATCGCCACTGATAATATCAGGTGGAATTAAATCATTGATCTCATCAATGGTCAGATAGCCCTGATCTTTTCCTTTTGCAATTAACTGTTTAAATTCTGTACTTGCTGAATTGTTATCCATTATTATAATTTTCCTAGACGCTGCAGTCGTAACAAACGCAAATGGGTAAGAGATTAACTCTTGCCCATTCAACTAAATATTTATAGGTTATGAATACCAAAAAAGCAAAAAAATTATTAAAAAATTTTTCTCTTTTTTAGTCTAACTCAACGTCATCAGGGAATGATGCGTTATGGTAAACGTTCTGAACATCATCAAGATCTTCTAAAGCGTCGATCATGCGCATGCACTTAGCTGCATTGTCAGCATCTAATTCTGCTTCTGTAGATGGAACCATTGAAACTTCAGCGTTTGTAGGTTTGATGCCCTTAGCTTCGAATGCTTCAACAACATCAGCAAAAGCCTCAGGAGCAGTGTAAACATCGATTGAACCATCATCATTGGTTACGATATCGTCAGCACCAGCCTCAAGACCGATTTCCATTGCCTGCTCTTCATCGATTGGCATCTTACCGTCTTCGTCCTGAGCAAAGCTGATTACACCTTTCTTGGTGAATAAGTAGCCTACAGAACCTGTAGTGCCTAAGTTACCACCAAACTTGGTGAATGCGTGACGAACATCTGAAGCGGTACGATTGTGGTTATCAGTCATGCACTCAACCATAACTGCAACGCCACCTACACCGTAACCTTCGTAAGTGATATTCTCTAAGTCAGCACCGTCACCGCCACCAACACCACGCTCGATTGCGCGCTTGATGGTATCACGAGTCATGTTCTGAGCTAAAGCAGCAACAACTGCTGAACGCAGACGTGGGTTGCTTGACTCATCACCGCCACCCATACGAGCAGCAGTTGTAATTTCACGAATTAATTTGGTAAATACCTTACCACGTTTTGCGTCCTGGGCTGCTTTACGGAAACGGATATTAGCCCATTTTGAATGACCTGACATTTTTATCTCCTAAATGAACGCACTGCGTTATTTTTCAAAATCTGTTACAGAAATTGCAAGATCTCTTAAAGCATCTTCACTTGCAACGTTAGGTGCATCTGTCATTAGACATGCTGCAGCTGTTGTCTTAGGGAAGGCAATAACATCACGGATGTTATCGGTACCTGTTAACAGCATGGTTACACGGTCTAGACCGAATGCAAGACCTGCATGTGGAGGAGCACCGAATGATAGAGCATCTAATAAGAAGCCAAACTTCTCACGAGCCTCTTCTTTAGAAATGCCTAAAACAGTAAATACTGCGTTCTGCATGTTCTCATCGTAAATACGAACAGAACCACCACCTGACTCATAACCGTTGATAACTAAATCATAAGCATCAGCATATACTGACATAGGATCAGCAATTAACTGCTCAGGAGTTACATCCTTTGGAGCGGTAAATGGGTGGTGCATTGCGGTAAGACCTGCTTCTTCTGTCATTTCGAACATTGGGAAGTCTACAACCCATAGAGCTTTATAGCCATCAGCTACTAAGTTCATATCTCTTGCTGCCTTAATACGCAGTGAACCGATTGCAGTTGCAGTCTTTACTCTCTTACCACAGCAGATGAAGACGATATCACCAGTCTTAGCTTCAGACAGTTTTACTAAATCTAAAAGTTCCTGCTCTGAAACATGCTTGCCAATTGATGACTTAAGACCTTCAGCACCTGCATTTAAGTCGTTTACCTTGATGTAGATAAGACCTGAAGCACCTAGCTTCTTAACATAGTCTGTATACTCATCAATCTTCTTACGAGTTAAAGCTGCGCCACCTGGCAGAGCAAAAGCAATTACTCTGCTGTCTTTGTCATTAGCAGGCTCTGATAAAACCTTAAACTCTGAGTTTACAACAGCCTTATCAACTAGCTTTAATTCAAATGGAATTCTTAAATCAGGCTTGTCTGAACCGAATCTGTCCATTGCCTCTTCCCATTTCATAACAGGAAGTTTGCCTAAATCTACATTCTTAATGCTCTTGAACAGCTCACGCATCATCTCTTCCATGATGTCACGAACGTCCTGAGAGGTCATGAATGAGGTCTCAACATCGATCTGAGTGAACTCAGGCTGTCTGTCAGCTCTTAAATCCTCATCACGGAAGCACTTTACGATCTGATAGTAACGGTCATAACCTGCAATCATTAACAGCTGCTTGAACAGCTGAGGTGACTGAGGAAGTGCATAGAATTTACCATGATGAATACGAGATGGAACCAAGTAATCACGAGCACCTTCTGGGGTTGCCTTGGTTAACATTGGGGTTTCGATGTCTAAGAAACCATTCTCATCTAAGAAATGTCTTACAAAGTGAGTGATCTTTGCTCTGGTTACTAACTTCTCAACCATCTCAGGGCGACGTAAATCAAGATATCTGTATCTTAAACGCTGCTCTTCAGAGTTATCCTGATTGAAGTCTAATGGCAGAACACCAGCTTTGTTGAAGATCTTAAGCTCTTTAGCATAAACTTCAATTTCGCCTGTAGCCATCTTCTTGTTAATCTGGTCATCAGGACGAGCCTTTACGGTACCCTTTACACAGATGCAGTACTCATTTCTTAAAGTAGATGCTAGAGCATGAACTGACTCATTATCAGGCTCAAATACTACCTGAACAAGACCTGTTCTATCTCTTAAATCGATAAAAATCAGACCACCAAGATCACGTCTGCGGTTAACCCAACCGCATAAAGTAACCTCGCTGTCTTTATTGGTTAAATTTACATTACCACAGTAAATTGAACGCATTGACATAAAAAAGCCTCTTTTATTTAGGGCATCAATAGCTTTCTGTGTAAAATCTCTATGATGAAAATTCATCGATACTTTTATCATCGACATTTTCATCATATTTATTGCACACAAAATCGTTTCCCTTTCATTAGAAAGGAAAATCAACATTGATTACTTGTCTTAAAAATGCGTACATTATATGAAATTTGCTATTTGTAGGCAATATAAAAACACTTTTACAAGCGCATAAACTCTGTTACACAAAGGCTTTATAAAGTTGCGTCTCTCTGTTTAAAAAATTGAATGCACCATAATGATCTGTGTTAAGTTCACTTCTGCCATTTACCTGCTTTCAAAGCGCTAATACTTCTTGATAATGCCAATAATTTAGCTTTACCAATTCTTAACAATTCTCTTTTCCTAAATTTACATACGTTATCCATGATCTGCATACATAGACTTTACAAAGTCACTGATAACTTGTTCCTTCGTAGCTTGTAAAAGAAATTTAAAAGTTAGCTCAAATGTGCAGTGAACTCACAGTTAACTGATTGAGACCTAACTTACGGAGATTACCGATGCAAATTCGCCTTTGTAATATAAAAAAATCCTTTGACAATAAAGAGATCATAAAAGGCATTTCACTGTCATTAGATTCAGGAAAGCTCACCACTCTTTTAGGTCCGTCAGGTTGTGGTAAGACCACCCTTTTACGCATGATTGCAGGTCTTGAAGTACCTGATGAAGGCGAAATCTATTTAGGCGATAAATGTGTCTTCTCATCTGTGCAAAAGATCTTCATAAAACCAGAAAAAAGACACTTAGGTTATGTCTTTCAGGACTTTGCTCTATGGCCTCATCTAACTGTTTTTGAGAATGTAGCTTTTGGCTTGCGAGCTTTAAAAAAGAAAAAGAATCTAAAAGAAAAGGTTATGAAAGCTTTAAGAGCTGTTGAACTTGAGGATTTTGCCTTTAGATACCCAGGCAGTCTCTCAGGCGGTCAGCAACAGCGTGTTGCTTTTGCTAGAGCGATTGTAATTGAACCTGAGTGCATTCTCTTTGATGAAGCACTCTCTGCTTTAGACAGTTCACTGCGCAAAGCCATGCGCACCGAGCTTACAGCGCTTATCTCAAGCTTAGGTATTACCGCTGTCTTTGTAACTCACGATCAGACTGAAGCGATGTCAATGAGCCATAAGATAGCTGTATTAAACAAAGGCTCTGTAGAGCAATACGACACTCCTGAGAACATCTATTCAAAACCTGCCACACACTTTGTCGCAAAGTTTGTAGGTCTTTCAAACTGGATCAGTCAAAACACCATGTTCAGACCTGAAAAGGCAAGTCTTGAAAAGCAGGCAGACAGTGTTGATTTTGACTGTCAGGTAACCTCATTAGAGTTTTTAGGCAGCTCTTATGAAGCTCATTTTAAACATGGGGAGAGTCACTGGTGTATTCCTACAGCAAAAAATTTACCTGTAGGTAAGAACCTTAAGATCTTTGTAAAGAACGAAAACATTATCAGAGTGTAAGTCATATAGACGAACTTTACTTTAAATGCTCTACACCTTTAAAAACGATTTGAACTTTTAGCTTATATAACTTTGACAAAGTTAGGAAAAAAACATGAATAAACTAGTAAAAAACGCTATTGCAGCTTTATTTGCTGTCACTATGCAATGTCAGGCTCAGGACAAACTTTCAGGTGAGCTTACAGTGTATATGCCATCCCCAGCTAAACTTGCTGATAAATTGGCAAATGAATTTAAAAACGACACTGGCGTTGAGGTAAAGGTCTTTCAAGGCACCACAGGTGAAATTTTGGCAAGACTTGAGGCTGAAAAGGCAAATCCTGTAGCTGATGTTGTAATTCTAGCCTCATGGTCTGACGGTCTTTTATTAAAAGAGCAAGGTGTTCTAGAGAGCTATGATCTGCCTTTAAAAGATAAAGTAGTAGACGGCTTTATTGATAAAGACCATGAGCTCTTTGGCTCAAGTGCTTCTGCTGTTGGTGTTATTTATAACAAGACTATCATTGACAACTTAAATGCTGACTGGAACGAGTTAGCATCTGACAAATACAAAGATCAAACAGCTATGCCTGATCCAGAGAAATCTGGTGCTTGTAAGGATTTCTTAGCAGGTTTTGTAGCTCAAAACGGTATGGATACCTTAGAGAAACTAGCTCAAAACGGTATGGTAATTCCAGGAGCCAACAAAGCTGCACTTGAAGCTGTAACTACAGGTGAGGTTGCAATCTTAGTGGCTGGTGTTGACTACAATGCCTATTCTTCAATGAAAAAAGGTGAGCCTTTAGGATTTTACTATCCACAGGGTGGCACCATCATCAATCCACGTCCAGCCATGATCTTAAAGAGTGCTCCTGATAAAGAAAACGCTAAAGCCTTTGTAAACTTCTTATTCTCTGATAAAGCTCAAAATCTTGTAAAAGATGCTTTCTTAATTCCAGGACGAAAAGACATCAAATCAGATAAGAGAAGCAATCTTGAGGAAATTCCTACAATCAAAGCTGATTGGGAAAAGATGAGCAAGATAGCTTCAAAAACAGCTGCTGATGTTAACAAGCTCTGCAAATAACATAATTCACAGTTATTGACTGAATATATGTAACTTAGACACAAAACGCTTAAACGAACTTAACTTTTAATGGATCTTCTAAACTTTTGTAAGAGTAACATCAGAATTATCTCTCTGTATGTTGCTCTTTTTGTTTTAATACTCTTACCTCTATATTGCGTATTTGAGTATTCAATCTTCTCAGACGGTCACTTTTCATTAGACACAGCGATCAACACTCTTGCTGATAATGAAAACACCTCCATGATTGTAAATTCACTGCTGTTAGCTTCTGGTGTAGTAGTTCTAACTACTATTATCTCCACACCATTAGCCTATCTTTTCTCAAGAACCTCTTTTGCAAGACACAGTATTTTTGATGTCATATTTTTAGTGCCTTTCATGACGCCTCCTTATATAGCTTCTATGGGATGGATCTTATTCATGCAAAAAAGAGGTCTTTTAGAACAGCTCATTCCAGCTACAAAGATCTTTAATCAGTACTTCTTTTCTATCTTTGGCCTAATTGTGGTGATGAGCCTGCATATTTTTCCTTTCATGGTAATGATCTTAAAAAATGCTATGCTCAATATTCCTCAAAGCCTTGAAGAATCAGGAGCTGTATTTGGAGCTTCTTTTATAAAAAGAATACGTAAGATCTTTTTACCACTTATCACCAGTAACTATGCTATTGGAGCTCTACTTATCTTTGTAAAGACCTT
>DKDL01000087.1:30723-32833 GCA_002449335.1 Succinatimonas sp. UBA6849
GAGTACGGAACGCCTGCTACTCTTGGCAAAAGAATTGGCTTTGATGTTTTTACTACTCAAATTCATCGTTTTGCATCCATTGCTCCTATTGATTTTGGAAAGGCAGCAACTCTGTCATCAGTACTAATTTCAATCTGTATAGCTCTTTGGTTAATCCAGAACTACCTAAGTAAAAAACGCACCTATAATCTTGTGGACAATAAAGCCAGTCGCTTTAAGTTAATTGAGCTTAGAGGTTTTGCAAAATACCTCTCATCAGCCTATGTTGGAATTGTCATCATCATTTCAATCATAGTGCCTTACTTTTCAATTATCTCAACCTCACTGATTAAACTGCGTGGCTATGGCTTGAGAGTTGGCAATTTTACCTTTGATAACTACCTTGATCTCTTTTATGAATCTGACAAAGGTATATCAGCACTTGTAAACAGTTTTGTAATCTCTGTTTTTGCTGCCATCGTTTGTGCAATTTTAGGTACTTTCATTGTCATGACCATAAGATCTAGTACGTTTAAATACAAAAAGAGTCTTGAGGCCATAAGCTTAATTCCTCAGATGTTACCTGGCATTGTTATCGTCATCGGCATCATGCTGTTTTATAACAGCATCTATCAGTATTTCCCTGTCTATAACACCTTATGGATCATCGCTATTGCCTACATCATACAGTTCTTACCTTTTACAGTTCAGTATGTAACCTCAGCCTCCAATCAGGTCTCAGATAATCTTATAAACGCGGGCTACGTCTTTGGTGGCAGTAAGTTTTTTACCTTTTTAAGAATTACCTTACCGTTAATCTTAAAAGGTGTAATCGCAGGCTTTATGATGACCTTTATCATAGGCCTTAGAGAACTTGTAACTCCATCTTTGATTGCTCCTCCTAATACATTGGTAGTTTCAACCTTCATCATGAGAGAATTTGAACAGGGATCTGTATCCTCTGGTATGGCGATGGCTGTAATCTGTGTCTTAGTTACCACTACAGCTTTAATTGCCCTAAAGCTACTGGTTACAAGTAAGCTTAAGAAGAAAGTCTGATGAACCAATGACATGACATTTTCTATTTTATTGTTGGCTGTGTTTACTGTTTAAAGATCAAAAAGCATAAATTGTCATAGAAGGTGTCATGATGTCTTAATTAAGTGCAATTAAGACTCACTTAGGCTCATTACAAGAAAATCCTACCTTTTGTAGGAAATATCATTTTTAAAACTACAAACTTAGTGCTCTTTTTTATACAATATCGTCTAGGAGGAGTCACTATGTTCAAAGCTTTAAAAAACTCAGTTCGATCATTAGCTATTTGCTCTTTAGCAGTTGCAGGCTCACTATCTCAGGCATATGCTACAGATGCTAAAGACACTACACAAATTACCTCAGAAAAGACTTTAAATGTAGGCTGTGAAGGTGCTTTTGCTCCTTTTACCTATATTGATGATCAAGGCAATATCACTGGTTTTGATATCGACTTAATCAAAGCTATTGGTAAAGATCTTGGTTACAACGTAAAAATCAATGTTATGCCATTTGACGGTTTAATTCCTTCTTTGATGACAGGTAACATTGACCTTATCATTTCAGGTTTCACCATTTCTGAAGAGAGAGCTAAAAAGGTAGACTTTTCAGATCCATACTACTTATGTGGTATGAGCTACGTTATCGAAAAGAAGAATGCAGAGAAATACAATACCTATGAGAAGTTAGATGGACACCCAATCTGCACTCAGTTAGCTGCAACCGGTACTAACTTTACTCAGAAGTTCTTACAGAAATCAAAAGACAAGATCTTTAACACTCCTCCTGAGACCTATATTGAGTTAGGTAATGGCAGTTGCTTGGCAGCTATCCATGATAAGCCTGTTAATGACTTCTTCTTAACTAAAGATACTTCTGGCAAATTTACTTCTATTGAAATTAAGAAGCATATTGATAAAGAGTATTACGGCATTGCTGTTCAAAAAGGCAACCAAAGGCTTTTAGATGAAATTAACAAAGGTCTAAAAGAAGTTGAAGAGAACGGCGTTTTTGAAAAGATCAGTATGGACTGGTTTGGTAACAACATCTTAGATTCACTAAAAGAATCAGAAGAAACGTAACTTTCCCAAGACCC
>DKDL01000096.1:0-3955 GCA_002449335.1 Succinatimonas sp. UBA6849
GATTAAATTAATTTTTGTTAGACAGAGGTAAATTGTCCATTGACCACTGGGTAATACCACCATCTAAGGTAAACACCTTGGTGTAACCCTGTTTTTTCAATGAAACAGCTCCGTTAAAACAATCTGAATCCATCTTATCTTTACCTACAAGAATAACTGGTCTGTCCTTGTAGCTATCGATTCTATTGAGTTTTCCTGATTTGATATCTTGTAAAGTAATGTTTACTGAGCCTGCAATGTGTCCCTGAGAGAACAGATTGTTTGCTCTTACATCAACATAAACACCATTTTCACGGTTTACCATTACAGTTGCTGCATTTGAACCTAACTTCTTTACTCTAGCAATCATGATGCGTACTTGAGTGTAAATTAGAGCACAAAATAGAGCTATAAAAACTAACACCATGATCTGATGGCGACTAGCAAATTCAATATATTGTTCTAAATTGTCAGATGAGAATAAATCACCCACAATGACACCTCTTGTTGTCAAAAATCTTTGTCAAAAATATTTAATGACGAATTCTAACATAACAAAGGCAATCACAAAAACATCTAAGGTCACATTTGCTAGGTTTGATGCGATCTTTGATGTTCTAAAAGGTGTATTTAGGATGAATATAAATGTAGTAATTTCAGACAAAACGCCATTTATATCTACACTACATTCAATTTTGCACTGAACAAACGATAAATATATTTGTCATACATAAGTTAGTCACAACTAACTATTTTTATCTAATTGATAAAAATGCTTTAAAAACTCATTAAAACGTTACAAAAAAACTGTAAAATAATGCCAGTTATTTTTTTTATTTTTTTGATGAGTACAACAAGTATGACAAAAAAGAAACCTTTAGCCCTAATTATCATGGATGGTTGGGGAGACAATCCTATCAAAGACTTTAACGCTGTAGCAGCTGCAAAGACTCCTAATCTAGACAGCCTTGAGGCACACTATGCACACACTGACATTCAGGCTTCTGGTATTGATGTAGGTCTTCCTGCAGGTCAGATGGGTAACTCTGAAGTAGGTCACACCAACATTGGTGCAGGTCGTATTGTTTATCAGGAATTAACCAGAATTGGTAAAGCAATTGAAGATGGCGACTTCTTCAAGAACGAAACCTTATGCAAGGCTGTTGATGCTGCTGTTAAGGCTGACAAAGCAGTTCACATCATGGGTTTAATGTCACCAGGTGGTGTTCACTCTCATCAGGACCACATTGTTGCAATGATTAAACTTGCAGCACAGCGTGGTGCCAAGAAAGTTTACTTCCATGCATTCACAGATGGTCGTGACGTAGCTCCTCGTTCAGCTCATGAGTACATCAAAGTAATCGAGAATGCATTCAAAGAGGCTGGTGTAGGTCGTATCGCAACTATGGTTGGTCGTTACTATGCAATGGACCGTGATAACCGTTGGGATCGTGTACAGCAGGCTTATGACTTATTAACTCAGGCAAAGAGCCAGTTTGCTCCATTTGCAACAGCTGATGAAGCTTTAGATGCAGCTTATGCTCGTGATGAGAACGATGAGTTCGTAAAGGCTTCTGTAATTGGTGAGAAAGCACCTTTACAGGATGGCGATTCATTAATCTTCATGAACTTCCGTGCTGACCGCGCTCGCCAGATCACCCGTTCATTCGTAAATTCAGACGCTGATTTTACAGGCTTTAAGCGTGAAGTTAAGCCTAAGTTAGCAAGCTTCGTAATGTTAACTCAGTACGCAGCTGACATTAAGACTGATTGTGCTTACCCACCAGAGGATTTAGTTAATACCTTAGGTGAGTGGTTGTCAAAGAAGGGTATGACTCAGTTACGTATTTCTGAGACTGAAAAGTATGCTCACGTAACCTTCTTCTTCAATGGTGGTGTTGAAACTCAGTTCCCTGGTGAAGACAGAATTCTTATCCAGAGCCCTAAAGTTGCAACCTATGACTTACAGCCTGAGATGAGCTCAACCGAGTTAACCGATAAGTTATGTGCTGCTATTGAGTCAGGCAAATACGACATGATCATCTGCAACTATCCTAACGGTGATATGGTTGGTCATACAGGCGTATTTGAGGCTGCAGTTAAGGCTTGTGAAGCTGTTGACCACTGCATTGGCCGTGTAATCGAGTCATTAAAGAAGGTTGATGGTGAGTGCTTAATCACTGCTGACCACGGTAACTGTGAGAGAATGAAAGATCTAAAGACTGGTGTTCCTTACACAGCTCACACCAACTTACCTGTTCCTTTCATCTACTACGGCAGAAAGGCAACAATGCGTACCGATGGTCGTCTATCTGACATCGCTCCTACCATGTTATATCTAAAGGGTATCGACGTTCCTGCAGAGATGACTGGTAAGTCAATCGTTAAGTTAGCTGACTAACCAGATCTAGTTTTAAGTTAATAGAATGCCACCTCTAGGATAAACGATGAGGTGGCATTTTTATATTCGCAAAGAGATATAAAGACTTAAGAAAAGCTAGAGTTTTAGCTTTCTGTAATCATAAAAGCCCCACAACATTCCTACTACTAATCCGCCAATGTGGCATAAGTTAGCAATTCCTCCCAAAAAGAAACTTATAAAAATGAAGATCACACTAACTGTAAGTAAGCCAGGTGGAATATTAAATGATGGAGGCAGATCCTTACGTCTTGAGAGAATTCCAGAGTAGCCTATAACGCCATATACAACTCCTGACAGACCTCCAAAATAACCATTTAAATCAGTCATAAAGCAGTACTGAGTTACATTAGATAGTAAAGCTACACTGATAAAGAGAGAAAAGAATTTAACCTTTCCAAAGGTTCTCTCTATAGGTTTTGCCATTGCTTCAAACATTACTAGGTTGAAGGCAATATGCATAAAGGAGAAATGAACAAAAGTAGGAGTTAAAAGCTTGTAGTAATCAGTAACACTACTGAATACTTCAAATTTACCCAAAGCTAAATACTGAATAACTAAAGATTCATCTATCAATGACAGAACATAGACAGCTATACAGATTAGCTCAACAATGGTTGTAATTGAAGACAGATCAAAGGACAGAGGAAACAACATGCCGGTGTTTAGTCGCCTTTCTCTGTTGATAGTCTTGCCACGATCCCAAGATGCTTTAGTGTATTTTGAATCGAAAGGAGAGTTTGCGTATCTTAAGACTTCTCTTTTAGCTCTGCTCATATCAAGGCTGTTAGTCACATAGACAGTACAACGACCAGTCATACTCTCTTTAGCTTTAGCCTTGATACCTATTGATGCTAAATAATCTACAAAGCCTAAAGCCTTCTCCTTAGGGAGAAGGCATACTTCATAGGTAAAGTCGTCAACTATTTCGAATTGAGCCATTTGAGGTACTCTGCAACGCCCTGAGCCACAGTCTTAAACTCAACATCACAACCTGCGTTGCGTAACTGTGTTAAGTCAGCCTGTGTAAAACACTGATAGTGCCCCTTTAAGTGCTCTGGGAATGGAATAAACTCAACTTCACCTCTACCAAAGTGCTTAATTACTGCTTTTGCAATATTCAAGAAAGGCTCTGCACGACCTGTACCGCAGTTATAAATTCCTGATGGTCCTTTATGCTCGAAGAACCATAGGTTAACTTCTGCTACATCGCCTACGTAAACGAAGTCACGCATCTGACCACCATTCTCATAGCCATCGGTTCCTTCAAATAACTTTGGATTCTCACCTCTTAGCATCTGATTATTTAAATGGAATGCTACAGAAGCCATTGTACCTTTATGGCCTTCTCTTGGACCATAAACGTTAAAATATCTTAAACCTACAACCTGTGACTTAAGATTAGGAAGACGTCTTCTTACATACTCATCAAATAAGAATTTTGAATAACCATATACATTTAGAGGTCCTTCATTCTCTCTGTCTTCAACGTAAACATTACCATCACCATAGGTAGATGCTGATGATGCAAAGAAGAAAGGAATTCTATGAGCAACA
>DKDL01000096.1:3991-4528 GCA_002449335.1 Succinatimonas sp. UBA6849
AACAGCAAACTCGAAAAGATTTACTGTATATTCATAGTTATTTTTCATGATGTACTTACCATCCCATTCTGTTGTAGAAGAACAGGCACCCTCATGGAAGATAGCTTCGATGTTCTTGCAACCGTATTTTGCATCGAACTTCTTTTCATCTAAAACCAACTGCAGAAAATCTTCTTTATCCATGTAATCTGCAATATCAAGATCTGTTAGATTGATGAACTTGTGACCATTTGTGAGGTTATCAACTACTAAAATGTCTTTGATACCTCTGTCATTTAAATGTTTTACGATATTAGAACCGATAAAACCGCAACCACCTGTTACAATAATCATGTTAATTTCCTTAGTTGACTTTGATTTCTCAATTATAATATTTAATAAAGATAAATCATCATAAACGCACTCTTTTTGTAAGACTTATTTGAGGAGAGTCAATCCCAAACTAAGTCATAAGACAAAAGATTATGAATTAAACAATAGATTAGTAGTTATGACAGACACTGTTTCAAAAAGATACCTTATTATTTCTCCTTCTTG
>DKDL01000096.1:4561-8163 GCA_002449335.1 Succinatimonas sp. UBA6849
TTGGCTAGGTGATCTCATCATGTCACAGAGCCTATTAAAGATGCTAAAGAAGCTCGATCCTAACTGTTCAATTGATGTATATGCGCCTAAATACACCATGCCTATTTTGGACAGAATGGAAGAAATTGATCATAAGTTAATCAATCCTTTTGGTCATGGAGCCTTTGACCTAAAAAAACGCTTTGAAGAAGGTAAAAAATTAAGAGAAGGTCACTATGACTGTGTGATGGTCCTACCTAATTCATTAAAGTCAGGACTAATTGCTTTATTTGCAAAGATCCCTGATAGAAGAGGATTTAAAGGCGAATCAAGATACTTTATCTTGAACAACATGCGTACAAATAAGAATGATTTTCCTTATATGGTAGAACGCTATGTTGCACTTGCCTTTGACAAAAATAAAGTCAAAAAGTCATCCGATCTGCCAAAGTTTGATTATCCAAAGTTAGTTGTAAAAAAACTGGATGAAAATAGAGCAAAAGAATTAAATCTAGACTTTTCTCGTAAAGCTTTAGTTCTAGGATGTGGTGCAAACTACGGTCCTGCTAAATTGTGGCCGGTTGAGTTCTTTGCAAAAGTATCAGACTACTGGATTAGCAAAGGTGGCATGGTTGTAGGTTTAGGTTCTACAAAAGATATTCCTACAGTTGAAGCTATCTTCAGTAACCTAAAGGACGAATCTAAACAGCACTTTATCAACATTGCAGGCAAAACTAATTTAACTGAAGCTTTAGATATCGTAGGTCAATGCACTGCTGCTGTATGTAATGACTCAGGACTAATGCACACTGTTGCTGCAGCTGATATTCCTCAAGTTTGTATTTTCGGTTCTACCTCTACAAACTACACTCCACCATTATCAGATAAAGCTATTTGCATAGAATCTGACGAGCAATGTCATCCTTGCTTTGAAAGAACCTGTAAATATGGCACTTATGCTTGTCTAAAAGGTATTAAACCAGAAACAGTAATCGAAAAGCTCAATTCTCTAGTAAAGATCTAAGGATCAAACATGCATTTGTCTTCAAGATTTGCTTTATTAACATACAAAACTCTCACCACTCTTGTAGCACCTTTAGGAGCTGCTTTTCTTGCCTATAAAAAGAGAAACGATCCTCCCTATGGGAAAAGGATCTTTGAGCTTCTAGGTTGTTACAAAGATAGATTAAACAGTTGTGTATGGTTTCATGGAGCATCTGTTGGTGAGATAAATGCGATTAAGCCTTTAGTACTTGAGTTTCAAAAACGGCATCCTCAAGAAAAGATTGTTTTAACTACCATGACAACCACAGGCTTAAATGCAGCTAAATCCTTAAAAGGTGTGAATGTTGAATTTTCACCTTTAGATTCTCCTTTGGCTGTATCAGGCTTTTTAAATGCATTTAATCCAAAAGCTCTTATTATCATCGATACTGAGCTTTGGCCTAATATCTTGGGTATTGCTAAAAAGCATGGTTGTAAGATCTCCATTGTCAACGCCAGAATGCAAGAGAAGAACTGTGTAAGTTACTTAAAGCACAAAACACTTGTAGAAGATCTCATCTCATCAAATCTCTCTAAAGTAATGTGTATTACAGAAGCAGATAAAGAAAGATTTATAAAGATTGGAGTTCCAAAGCAAAATGTGATGATTACTGGCAACATTAAATATGATTTAAAGCCTAGAGAAAATATGTTTAATGAAGCAAGAGCACTTAAAACTCAATTATTTGGCGATTGCGTATTTGGTGCTATCAGTACTCACGATGGAGAAGAAAAAGCTGTCATAGATGGTTTTATTAAAGCAAAAGAAACAATTAAAGATTTGAAGCTAGTATTGGTTCCTAGACATCAAACGGCAGGAATTTTATCTTGCGAGTATTTAGATAAATTAGGTATTTCTTTTGTAAGGAAGAGCTCTTTAAAGAGCATTACCGACTTCACTGGAGATATTTTGATTGGTGACACCATAGGAGAGATTGAAACTTACTTTGGACTATGTGATTTAGTTTTCATGGGTGGCAGTTTCATAAGTATTGGTGGTCACAATCCATTGGAACCGGCATTCTTCTCATTACCAATCTTAACTGGACCTGATTATCACAACTTTACAGAGCAGTTTGATAAGCTTATTGAGTGTGGCGGAGCCTATCTAGCTGAAGACAGTGATAAGCTCTCAAAATACATAGTAAAACTGCTTTCAGACAAAGAGTTACTGAAAAAGACTGGAATTAAAGCTCTAGACATTCAGCAACAAGGTCGTGGAGCATTAAATAAGACATTAGAGCAGCTAGATAAACTGCTCTACTAAACATGATCTATTAGCCTTTTTCAAGGCTAGTAGATTTTGTGGAAGGTCTTTGTAATTAAGCCTTAACTGACTTAATAAACTCAATGTACTCTTTAGCTTTTTGAGCGATTCTTTCGGCTGTTTCTTTATCGTTGTTCTTAATACCATAGATTGCAAACATACCGATATAGTTAGCCTTACACATTTCAAAAGCTTTCTGCATTGAAACTAAATAATCCTCAACAGAACGATGATGAACACCTTGTGCAGTGTAGTCATTTTCTTCGCTACCGCAAGTTACGGCAATACCAACTTTTTTACCTTCAAGATGGTATGTACCTGCAAAAGCCCAACCAGCAGTTAATACTTTATCAAACCATTCTTTAGTCTTAGGAGGGCATGTAAACCAGTATAAAGGGAATTGGAATATGATAGAGTCTGTGTTGTCTACTAGGCAATGCTCTTTGGCAACATCAATAGTTCCTGTAGGATACGCACTCTGCAAATTATGAATTAAGATATCATCAGGATACTTACGCATTTCTTCTACAAGACGACGGTTAGCATTAGACTGGTCATATGTAGGGTGATCAACAATAACTAAGATTTTCTTTGCTGTCATATTTTTTCCAGGAGATAATCTCCTGCCTCTATTCTTTAAATATCCATTCAATTTTACAAAATGAATTTTTATAAAAGAGCGTTATTTTTCAAAAATTTAAAATTGATCTCATTAAAATAGATTTTTTTTGTTAAATCTCTTGATATTTCTTTCTTAAATGAGCGTAACAGTCTGTTTATCATAGAGATTTTCATATCATCGCTCAATTTGGTGCAAAAGCATTTATCAAAATCGATGATAGCAACATTACCTTCTTCATTTATCAAAATATTTCTGATATTCAGATCTGTATGTAAAATATTTTCTTTAAAAAACAAAGAAATAGTCTTACCTATATTGGTATATTCAGTCTCTGTCATTTCTCTTTTAGAAATTACATAAGAAAGATCTTTGTATCCATTCAATCTTTCAATGACAATATCCTGGGTAACAGAAAAACAGCTTTTTATTTCTCTAGCTATTACAGGCTTTGGTACTGGAAGTCCTTTTGATAGCATATATTCTAGAAGCCTAAATTCATCAAATGCTCTGTGAGCATTCTTTTCAAAAATAAAGAAACTATCTTTGACTAATTTTCCAATGAATCCACCGCGTTTGTAATGTCTTAGTACAAGATCTCTTCCATCTTTGCAAAATAAAAGTGTCTGACCTCTACCAGAGCAACTAACTGTATTAGTGTCTTTTTGAATTGTTTCTCTATCAAAAAAGCTA
>DKDL01000096.1:8185-10158 GCA_002449335.1 Succinatimonas sp. UBA6849
TGGAATTTTGATTTACACCACTTAATGAACTTTCCACTAAATAGGATACTTCTTTAAACTGTTCTTTACTGAAGGTGGCCACTACCATATTCCTATAATTCAATTATTGCCTATCTGTCCTAAGATAAGAGCTATCTTAGAATGAGACAAGTAATAATGCTACAATTAAGATCGTAAATTTAGGAGCATTATGAAAAATCCAATTAAAGCTGTCTGCATTTTAAGACTTTCAGCATTAGGCGACTGCATCAATGCTTTTGGCTTAGCAAATGCTTTACATGAAAATTATAAAGATCTTGAAGTGCACTTTGTTGTCGATAAAAGATTTTCATCTCTATTTATAGAAGATAATGGTCAACCATTAATTCCAATGGAAACAGTCGACATCAAAAATTTAGGAGTTTTAAAAGCTGGCTACCAACTTTATAAGAACTTAAAAACAACTAAGTTCGATGCTCTATTCAATTTACAAACATCTATAAAAGCATCCATTCTGTCTTTATTTATTAAAGCAAGATTAAAGTATGGCTATGATGCTCAACGCAGAAGAGAAGGACAATTACTTTTCATCAACAGACAAGTAAAGTCCCCAGACAATCCACATGTGTTGGCTGGATTTTTAGCTTTTGCACAGCAAGCTGGATTTGATAATTTGCAACCTAGTTGGAATTACAAACTATCTGATAAAGAGCTAGATACAGCAGGCAAACTAATCAATAGTGGAAACAAAAAGGTATTTGCCATAGCTCCAGCATCTGCTAAAAAGGCTAAAAACTGGTCAATTGAAGGTTATTCAAAACTTGCCAATTTTGCTATCAGTAAAGGTTTTCATGTAATTTTATTAGGTTCTAATTCAGATTATGAAAAGAGCCTATGTGAGTTAATCAATAAAAACACTCAAGATAAGTGCGTAAATCTATGTGGTAAAACTACACTTAGAACTCTTGCTGCTGTAATTAGCAAAGCATCTTTAGTGTTATCTCCAGATAGTGCTGCTATGCACTTGGCTTCCTCACAAAAGGTACCTGTTATCGGTTTATTTGCTATTCATAATCCAGACAGAGTTGGTGCTTGGAATTACCGCGATCTTGAGGTAAGTGTTTATAAACAAGTCGCAACCAAAGAACTTCAAGGAAAAAAACCTGGGTGGAGATATCGTGTTCATGATGAAAATGCAATGCAACAAGTTCAGGTTGACGATGTAATTATTGCTTTTAATAAAGCTTGTGAAAAATATGGGATTTAATCATGCAGACTTTAGCAGTTTTTCCAGGTACATTTGATCCATTAACCTTAGGTCATTTAGACATTATTAAAAGAGCATCTAAGATCTTTGATCAAGTCATTATTGCTGTAGCTAAAAGCCCTTCAAAACATACACTATTTGATTTGGATACACGAGTTCTATTGTGCAGAGAGTCTACAAAAGATCTTTCAAACGTCTCAGTTACTGGCTTTAGTGGCATGCTCGTAGATTTCTTAAAAGAGAAAAACGCCAATATTCTGGTAAGAGGTGTAAGAACAGTCGCAGACTATGACTATGAAACACAATTAGCTGGTATGTATAGGATCGCAATGCCTGATATGGAAATTGTAATGCTACCTACAAATGCTTCTGTATCCTTTATCTCTTCTACTTTAGTAAGAGAAATTATCATCCATAATGGTGATATCTCTAAATTCGTTCCAGAAGCAGTAAATTCTTACGTTAATAGCCACTAGACAACTATTCTTTTAGTTCTACTTTTGGCAATGAGGACAGAAAAAGGTTGAACGTTGACCTTGTACAATACTCTTTATCGGAGTGTTGCAGATCTTACAAGGTTCACCTTCATGACCATAGACAAATAAATTCTGAACAAAATATCCTAGTTTGCCATCTGCACCTGAAAAATCACGTATTGTGGTTCCGCCTTTTTTAATTGATTCAGACAGAATTTTTCTGATATTAGAAACTAAGGTTTCACATTCTT
>DKDL01000070.1:0-176 GCA_002449335.1 Succinatimonas sp. UBA6849
GAGTTAAGTAAGAATGGTAATAAATAATCTAGTAGATGCTGTAGCAAAATTCTGTGAGAGCACTTTAGCAAATCTTATGCAACCAGCTCCTGACAAAGTTACAGAGATACGACCAGGCTCTTTAAACAGAACTGAACTTATTTCTGAGAAAACAGAGAAAAGTGAGGCTTCTTACA
>DKDL01000070.1:246-4132 GCA_002449335.1 Succinatimonas sp. UBA6849
TTTTGTTTTGGTTGTTCCTTCTGCTGGAACAGTAGACAGAGAGTTTGCGCATGCCACTGTAAACATATATTGCGGATCTTGGCATGACGGCAGTGAAGGTTATGCCGAGGTTCTAAACGTTGTTCAGCGACTTCTGATAGCTCTATCAGAAATCGAAAGCAGTTTAGATAAACGTTACATTCCTGAATCCGATGTCAAGTGGATCTTTCCAGATGCATCTGCCCAAGCAGGTGCCCCCAAAATGTGGCAGGCAATGCTCTCTACTACATGGAAATATCCAGCACCTTCAAACAATTTTTTATACAAAAATGATTATTTTAAGGAGAAATAAACATGAGTAAACAATTACAACAGCAAATTAAAGCTGTAGACACTTCTAATCAGGTCAGCACTCAAACTGAATCTGTGTCCAAAACACAGCTTAAATTTCCTAGAATTTATGCTGGTCCTAATGTAAATAAAGTTGGACTTAAGTACGGCCTATTATTTTCAGGTCCCGACTATCCTGATTTTATTAAAGATTTAATAGCTAAAGCTCCAACCCTTGCATCAATGATCTTTCCTGTGGGCGACGTCAGAACTATTCCTGATGCCGTTGTTAATACTTTTCTTTCTCAAATTAAATGAGGTTAATATATGGCATATAGACACGGTGTCAGAACAAGTGAAATAGCCACTTCTCTGATTTCTCCTGTAGAAGTTGATTCTGCAATCCCTTTTGTTGTTGGTACTGCACCTATCAATCAAGCAGACGAAAACAACGTTAACAAACCTGTCCTCTGCTACAACTACGCAGAAGCTGTTAAAGCTTTTGGTTTTCAGAAGGCAACATTAAAAGATACTGGATTTAAGAACTATGATTACACCTTATCAGAGGTTATGTATACTTTCTTCCAACTATACAATGTTTCCCCAGTCGTTTTTGTTAACGTCTTAGATCCTAAGAAACATAAAGAAACAGCTAAGACAACTTCTTTAACTATTGATAAGAAGACAGGTTCAGCCACCATCAAAGAAGCTGGCATTCTATTATCATCATTAGTGCTTCGTAAAGATGGATCTGAACCTTACGTTTTAGGCGTCGACTATGTAACCGAGTTTGATGAGGATGGTTATGTTGTTGTTACTTCATTAACTGATGCTTCTACAACTGATTTTAAGTTAGCAACTGATGCAGATATTGTTGTAGCTGCTGAAGTATTAGATCCAAGCAAAGTAACCCCAGAAAACATTATCGGTGGTATTGACTCTAATAAAAATGTCTCTGGTTTACAGCTTCTAGATAATGTATATCCAAAGTTTAGAGTTGGTCCTACAATTATCGTTTGCCCTCGATACTCAGGTGATGAAGCTGTTGCAGCAGCTATGTCAGCAAAGGCCGATAGCTTTTCTGATATGTTCAAAGCAGTTGCTCTAATTGATGTTCCTTCTACTGTAAAAGATTACACCGATGTTCCTGCTTTTAAAACTACCTCAAATTTCACTTCATCTAATGAGATTGTTTTATGGCCTTGTTTAAATCTATCAGGCACTATTTACAATTATTCATCTCAGATGGCAGCTCTATTAGCTAAGGTTGATAGTGATAATGAGGGAATTCCTTATGTATCTCCTTCAAATAAGAAACTTCAATGTACTGGAATGTGCTTATCTGATGGAACAGAAATTTGCTTTGGCACTAAAGAAGGAGAACACTTAAACGGACAGGGCATTGTAACAGCCAATAATTTGCCAAGCGGTTGGGTTTGCTTTGGCAACCGCACAGGTGCATATCCAGGAAGCACTGATCCTAAAGACACATATATATGTGTTCGCAGAATGTTTAATTATATTTCAACAATTCTTGTACAAACATATTGGCAGAAAGTTGATAGTCCATTAAATCGCAGACAGATTAATTCTGTTCTTGATAGTGTAGGGATCATGTTAAACGGTTATATAAGCAGAGAAATTCTTTTGGGAGGTTCTATTGAATTTTTAGAAGATGAAAATCCTCTAACTGATTTAAACAATGGAATAACTAGATTCCATCTCAAGATGACTCCTCCTGTTCCAAACCGTGAAATTGAGTTCATTCTTGAATATGACTCTTCAAATTTAAAAAAACTATTTAATTAAGAGGTGATATATGGCAGATTTAAAATTAAACGAGCCTCTGGAACTTATTAACTTTATGGCTTACGGGGGAAATAATAGATATTATGGAACTGTAAAAATGACACCGCCTAAGTTTGAGTATGAAACAGTAGAAATCAAAGGCTCTGGCATTGCTGGTTCATTTAATCAACCTGTTCCAGGTCAGGTTAAATCTATGACCACAACTTTGAACTGGAGAGCACCTACCGAAGCAGCTGTCGAACTATTGGCTTTAAAAGTTCATGAATTAAAACTTTTAGCTTCTGCTCAATTTATTGATCCGCGCACCCACGAATTATCTACACAGCCTATAGAATATCTTTTAAAAGCTCAGACTTTAGCCCTTGACGCAGGTGATTATGAACCAAGTGTAGCTACAAATGAGAATGTTCAGTCTGAATGTATTTATGTGAAGTACAAAGTAAACGGTGTAGATAAGTATGAAATCGATAAACTAAACTACATTTGTAAAATCAACGGCGTTGACTACCTTGAGGGCGTACGCAAAGACTTAGGCTTGTCTTAAAGGAGTGATTGTCAGGTTGTCTGATTCAGCCTGACAACTCATCTGCACACTATCAAATACAAGTTACTAATTTAAAGGATATCCATTATGAAAATTACTTTTAAGACTCCATATGAATATGATGGTAAAACTTACGAATCTTTAGAAGTTCCAATTGAAGATCTAAATGGTTCTCAGTTACATAAGCTTTTAAGAGATTATGCAACTACAAAAGACAGTGCTCAAGAAAAATTACAGGCAAGTAATATTGTAATGGCTATATCAGGTGATGATAAGTTTGCTGCTTTTATTGCAACATCTTTAGCAAAACAACCTTTGGCTTTTGCTGAGCAGTTACCTGCCCCTGATTACATTGCATTAACTCTACAAATCTCATCTTTTTTGCTAGCGTAGGTATTGATTCCAACTCCTCTCTTGAAGAACAGCTTCATACTTTAAGACGAGGAGTTATAAGAATGTCACAGTACCTACATTCTTCATATCTTGAATTAGAATCGCTTCCATTAGGTGACTTGATGTCACTTATCAAAGACGTTGTTGCTGAACAAAAAAACAGCAGGAAGTGATAAACCAAGGAAGTTCTAACCATGGCTATTGAGCGCGAACTTGTTTTAAACATTGCCGGTAAAATCAGCAAAGCTTTTAATGACAGTATCAAGCTTGTAAATACTCAACTGAGCACAATGGGGACTAAAACTCAAACTGCTGCAGGTGAGATTGAAAAACTACAGGCTGTAATCACAAAGCGTAAAGAAATTGTTGAAGCAACCGACAAGTACGCCAAATATGCCAAGAAGGTAGAAGAGCTTAAAACCAAAATGTCGACTGCAAGCAAGGTCACAGCCTCAATGCAGTCTAATTTTGATAAAGCACAAAGAGTAGCTGACAAATACAAAGATGAACTTAACAAAGTTAAGAATGAGTTAGGTGATTTAGAGTCTCAAAACAAAACTGCAGGTTTGTCTGTAGAAGAGCTTTCTAAAAAGTATGAACAGCAAAATTCAATCTTAAAAAAGAACGTTGAAGCTATAGAAAAAGCATCTAAAACCGTAAATCACGGTCAGGATATCATGCAGTCTGGCAAAAATTTAAGGATGTCAGGGGCTACTTCTATGCTAGAAGGCTATGCAATGTTAAAGACAGTGCAACAGCCTTTAAACGATGCTATTGATTTTGATGCTCAAACTAAAAATCTAGCTTTGTACACTGACAAAGCTGAAGCTC
>DKDL01000055.1 GCA_002449335.1 Succinatimonas sp. UBA6849
TACCTTAGCAATAAGCTTAAGTAGATTTGACCAGTTGTATCTGCAATCTGATACAAATCGCATCAGAGCATAGTAACTGCATTCAGGATATTCAACTGAGGTGAGAGTAAATCTGTCATGGAGAGATTTAGCTCCTGTAAAGATAGAGCTTATAAGAACCATAAGTAGAGTATAGACAGATGCTCCTGACCTTTTGGAGAAGCCTGCTCTTACTAAAACTCTTTTTAAGTCTAGACAATCTTTAGAACAAACAGATTTAATTGATAATAGAGGTTTGGTATTTGAAGAATTTTGCTGTATATTATTCATCGGTATCCCTGAGTTATCTTATTGATTTGCCAAGATATATTATAACACAGAGATACCTTTAAATTATAGTTAACTATATGTTTTTCAAGAAAAATATAGTTAATTTCTTCAAAAATTATCTATTACCTGCCTACCTCAGATTTAAAATAATTAAAGAAATTGATTTTTAAACAACAAATGTGGTGCTGGACCGCATCTATATGCGTTTTGTTAGCTAATTTTGAATCGCAAAACTTGAGTTGCTTATTCAAAATGTAAAAAAATAAAATCAGGAAAGAGTTCCCAAAACTTCATTGTTGTTTGAGTTAATCTTAAGATACAAATCAATATTAAAATTTGAAATACTTACAACGTGCTCAATTGAAATAACAGTCATAAACTTTTCAAGTTCGTCCAAAAGTTCACTAATATCTTTGATATTAGTTTCATTACTTTTGAATACAGACAACATATCTTCATCAGATACATTTAGATTTGATCCTTCTTGGCCATTCAGCTCGTTTACGTACTTATTAAAAATCTCTTTGTAATTTTTCCAATAATTATTTGTAAAGATAAGAATCTGCTTTTCACGATCCCTGTATCCAGATAAAGCAGGACAAATTTTCAGATATTTAATACTCGGTTTTGATAGCTCTGTTTGGGATAATACCATTCCCACATATACCTTACCGGTATTTAATGTGACCTGAACAAATTTAGGATTGACTACTGCATCATATATCTTTTCTCTAAATGAGTCTTCCTCAGAGTTTTTCTTAATTGCCTTGATTTTGGAACTTTCATCTTTACTCATTAAGTAACCTGAAACTTCAGCACAAACAATTGAAATAAAGGACCAGCATAAGGTAACATTAAATGTAAGTGCTTCTATAAAAGTTTTTTCAGACAACCAATATACAAATTCAATAATTAAAAAAGATACGAACGCAAAACGTATACCTTTAGTAAACACATATAAATACTGGATCCAATCCTTAATATTGTATAAGGTAAATTTACATTCTGGCGCTTTTGAAGTGTAGATAAAACCACTTGTCAAAATTATGACTAAAACAAACGCATCCAATTCCATCAAATAAAACCTCTAAAGCTGACAGAATAAAATTACAAAAATACCAACTATCCGCAGTATTTAAGATCTAGATCCTGACTGTTTTTTATTATTTTTCTTGACCAACTCATCGATTTGAGAGCCAAATTCAAGCATATTTTTTACAAAGCTCACTGACGATTTTTTATTTTTACTATTAAATCCGAAACCACCATTTTTGTATACAACAACAGGATCGCTAGCTTTGGTATCATAAGTAACAGATGACATGATGATTCTCCTTTATTGATGTGTTATAAACGAATATAGATACTCTAAAAGAGAGTAAATATTTAGCTTAACATTTTAGTCAAGCATGGCATGCAAAAAAGCGATGCTATTAAAATAGAATATAAACAAGCTAATAAAAATAAAATTTCGTCAAATATTTCAACACTAACAAATTTAGCCTAATTAAACATACCCAAGACCTTAAGCTATTTTAGCAGAAGGTGTGGGTTGGTTATAAAAATTTTGTTTAAGGTTAAGACTAGATATCTATAATTTTTTTATCAGCAAGATGTTGTTCTGCTAGTTTTTTCATATTAATTAAAGGGAAAACAAATTGTGTTACCCCAGAACTAATTAAGAAAGAAGTTAGAGAAGCCCTTAGATATGGCGACAATATAGCCAATGGTTGAGTTTTTAAAAACATATCAATATCTAAGTTATTCTTTGTTTCAATTTCTTCTTTTCTTAACACAAAAAAACCTACAATCGACATTGAAACTTTAAAGTATGTATCCTCATCTTTCGATCCATACTCTATAATCATAGTCAAACCACAGATGTAGTTATCTGTATTTTTTAGCCTCTGAGGTACTCTTAAAGAAACGCTAGTTTTAATCTTTTTAGGATCAAAATGATTGTTTAGAATAAAATTGACACTTGATGAATGCTCAAATGAAATGCCATCAATTTTGTAATTTAATAGTTGCAAACTAGCGTTTATGCCACCCATGAAAAATCCTCCTCAGATGAAGAAAATACATTATCATTATTGTCTTCTTTTATGAGAATGGTGTTACTCTGCTCATCTACAGTAGATGCACCTAGATTTGAACATATCATTTTATTATTGATATTACTCATTAGATTAACATCAAGATCGACTCTAACAATGTCTGATGACTCTTGTACTGACTTACGAGATGCGATAATTTGATCATAAATATCATCTACAAACTCATATCCCTCAGGTTCAGGTAGTTTTAGTAATTCTTCTACTGACATTTTGCTATATTTATTAACAATGTCCCTTGTAATTTTTATCAAATCATCAGTCATTTAAAGCTCCAAAATTGTTTTATCTTTGATGATCCTAATGTCTTTAGCTACATATCCGTAATCCCAACCATTATGGGATCCTTCTGGAACTAGGACTTTTACCAATTGAAAATGGATATTTTGCTTACGCTCAACATCACTTAGAACAAGTTTAAGGATTTTTTTAGCAACTAAATTAAAGGGTACATTGTCTCCACTTTTGCTTAAAGCCCTTATCACTTCCCTTAAGTGAATATCAGGATCAGTCAAATCAAGGTAAAGTGATTCATGAAAATATAAATTAGCCTTTACAATACTGACTGCATCATACTTTTTTCCAGCCCAATTGCACGCATACAGTCTTCCTTTAGAGTTATCTTCATAGAAGTACACCCCATTGCCATAGTAGCCATCTTTAGAAAGCTCAAATCCGCCACATACTATATCTTCAGCAATATCTTTACTTGTCCCGTGCAAGCCATATACATCTACATAAGAATCAGTCATATCGTTCTAAATTTGTTATTTGCAAAATTATGTATGACGATTCTATCAGGCGTTTTATACAACAAGTAATATTTACTGACAAAATATGCAAAATTGAAATGTTCTAACTCAAGTTTTGCAATTCAAAATGAGCTAACAAAACGCTTATAGATGTGGTCCAGCACCGCATTTATTGTTTAAGAGCGATTTCTTTAACAACTATGAGATTGCTTTGTTAGTTTTAAGAAAACACAAGAGACAATCTCTTTGAGGATCTAAATTGTTTGTTCTAAAGATTGTTTAGACTTAAAGAGAGTTTTAGTAAGAGCTGGCTTCTTAAAAAGGTCAGGAGTATCTGCCTATGCTCTACTTATGGTTCTTATAAGCTCTATCTTTACAGAAGCCAAATCACTCCATGACAGATTTACTCTTACCTCAGTTGAATGTACTGAATGTAGTTACTATGCTCTGATGCGTTTTGTATCAGACAGCAGATACAATTGGGCAAACCTACTTAAGATCATTGCTAAGGTAGCCTGTTCAATAATAGTAAAACTCAACAATAAAGATCATATCTATACACTCTGTATCGATGACACCTTTATTGAAAGAGCAAGAGGTAAACATATTGAAGGTTTATTTAGAACTTTTGACCATGTAAAAGGTAAGTGTGTAAAAGGATTTGCAAACCTACTTATCTGCTGGTCTGATGGTACAAATATCTTACCTGTAGTATCTGCTCTTATGAGTTCTAGAAAAGAGAAACACATCATCAGAGATTTTGATAAGAAGATTGATAAAAGAAAAGCAGGCGCTAAAAGAAGAGCTGATTCTAAAGAGCGTAAGCCTTCAATGGTATATCGCTATTGCAAATCTATTATCAACTTTGGTATCAAGGCTCAATATGCTCTTATGGATACCAGGTTCTATTCAGATAAACTTACATCAGACCTTCAGGAGATTGGCTTACACAGCATCTGTATGATTAAGAAGAACCTTAAGTTCTCCTTTGTAGATGAAACTACTCGCTACAATTCAAACAAGCTTCTTTCTGCCTTAAAGAAAAGACAGAACTTAGACTCTGACATTATCAGTGCCACTGAGGCTCAAACTCCTTCAGGTCAGATTGTAAAATTAGTCTTTGTAAGAAACCGTAATAACGGTAAAGAGTTTATCACTATCCTCTGTACAGATACTTCTCTTACATCTGAAAAGATTGTTGAACTCTATTCAAGACGCTGGTCTATTGAATGCTGCTTTAAGGCTTGTAAACAGTATCTGGGACTTAACAAAGAATGCTTTTGTACTGACTTTGATACCATTACTGCTTTAAATCATATTGCTTACATCAGATATATCATCATTGAGGTAATTAGAAGATTTCAGGATGATCCTCGCAGCCACGGTCAGATATTTAGAGACAGCTGTGATGAAATGAGAACCATCCCTTTCCTAGATGCTCTAGAAACATTTTCATGTTGCTTTACTTCTTTCGTTGATGAACTGCATAAAGCAGGCTGTATAGCTGATAATAAGCCTTAGGAGACATAATAGTTTGTGACGTGAAGTCCATACATAACAGAATCGAAATTTGAAATACGAAGAAAATAAAAACGAAAATGGTGTTGATAATATTTTAAAATTTGAGTATAAAAGATCAAAATACATTTAAAAACGAAGAAATTGTTTTTAATTTAAAAAGGTAGCAAATAAAAATACTTCGTATTACTGCTCAAGGACCCCATTGTTTAAGGATGATTTAGACATTTGTTTTTATAGTAAGCAATGAGTCTCTGTTGATGATAAAGATAGCCTGTATAAGATGGAGGACAATTATTATCTAAATCCAGCTTGTGCATTTATCGGTATCAACGCATCCGGTAAAACTTCCGTGCTAAAGGTTATCAATTTGGCTTTGAGTATCGTTAACAATGAGCCAATTAATCATGTGGATTCTAGGAGCATTCTTTTAGGCACAGAGAAAGCTACTATTACCACCTATTTTTACGACAATCGAAAGTATATTTGCTGCTTAGAAACTGTTGTTACAGCAAAGAAAGCGAAGACATGAGATTTCGTTTATTCTATTTTATCTGAAAGAATGTGGGAAAAACCTCTTTCCACTGTAAAGTCCAAAAAGTACCTAACCGATTTTAAAGGAATGGATCCTACTAAAATCCGAAAGGCAGATGAAGAATTTTTACCTGATGATGTCAGCCTGATTATTTCTCACAATAAAAAGACAAATGAGACGGTTGAAGTGTTCAGCTTGCTTTCATATACAAATGTGAATGTTCTTCCTTTTACAGAGGAGATCCCTCTTGAAGTAATCGCTTTTCTTGATCCAACAATTGAGACATTACGTTTTGAGAAAACAGAGGGAAAAATATTCATTCATTTAAAATTCAAGAATGAAGAAGAAATAATCCTTAACAGTGCTATGGATTTGGAGAAGTATCTGTCTTCAGGCACAATTAAAGGCATTATCACGTTTTCAATGGTAAAAGAAGTGCTTCAATCAGGTGGTTATCTCTTGGTTGACGAAATTGAGAACCATTTTAATAAGGAAATCGTTACAACATTGATGCGATTCTTTATGGATAGTCAGTTAAATAAAAATGGCGGAACACTTGTTTTCACAACACACTATCCGGAATTGCTCGATGAATATGACCGAAATGATGGGATCTGCATTGTAAGAAACCGGAATGGTATCACGGTTGAGAATTTGAGCTATATTCTAAAACGTAATGATATCAAGAAAAGCGATGCCTATCAGAGTGGATTTCTTGAGGGAACTACTCCTGCGTACGAAGCATACCTTGGCTTAAAAAAGAACCTTGCCTCTTCAATACACTAAGGAATGGCATAATGAAACTGGCAAAGTATAAGGCGTGCATATGTGAAGGATCTGCTGAGTCAGCGATTATTGATATACTGATTGATAATGACCTTTTAATTTTTTCAAGGGAAGAACTGCTAGAAGAAAGTGTTATCCGGTGTAGAAATGCAAAAAGATTTGAAGAACGGTACTTGCGCAAGGGATTCAATGACAAGATTTCTTGTAATCCGAATTCTAGATTCTCGCAGAGAAGTTTTTCGCCTTAGTAAGGCTTATGAACATAAGGTTGATGTCATCAATGTCATTACAGCACCGGAAATAGAAATGCTAATTATCCATAGTGAAAGTGCTTATGACAAGTTTAAGCGATCAGGAAAGAAACCAAGCGAATTTTGCAAGATAGATCTTCGTATGCATGATGTGAAATCGTATGATTTTGTAAAGGACTATTTTCGTGATCCTCAAACACCGGTGAATGCAATAAAAGAATACCGGAGAACAGCAAATATCCCAACAGGTGAATACAGCCTGTCCGATTTGCTTAAATGAAATTTAGTAATTACTCTGACTCCTAAGAAATTCAGCGTAGCATTAAATTTTTTCTCCCTTAATAGTCAGTGAGTACTTTATAAAATTACATTGCAAACAAGGTCACAAAGTCTTGCTAAGTAGCTATCTTCTCAAGGTATGGCTGGATTTAAATAGTTACAAGTGATTTGATTAGATATTCAACAGAATTAAAGTTGCCAAAAGAAACAAATTATCAGGAAAACTTAAGATTAGGTCAAAAGTAGAACTTACCAATATGCCATTTTCTACAAGAAGTTAGGAGAATTAAGATGCCTAAGACTGAACAAGATAGAATTGAAAGACAGCTATATTACTATTTAGCAAAAAACATCGATTCACTTAAGAGCAAGTTCTATGGAGAAGATGGCATATGGTCTAAGTATCTTGCTTTTACAGAAAGATTTGTGATTGAAGATGATGAAGAAATTCACTGCAGGACAGTTTTTTCCGAAGACAACTCAAACAAAGAAGTTAGCTCAGACAATGAGGCTAATACAGGAAGCACAGAAAGAAAAGATGTCTTAAGTCTTGACACGTACTGTCTTGGTCTAAATCATACAGATCCTTCTCACAGTGACAAAAATAATTTTGGAGCTTTTTCTTGGTGGATAGAGTTTTATCTTAAAGATTTAGGTGCTGTTGGAGGATCTAGTTCTGCTGTACACGGTATTTATTACTCTCCTAAAAGCAAATGTTACAGGAACGCAAAGAATACGGATATATTTGAAGAAAATGGTACTGGCTTGTCAAAAGAAGAGTACTCTCATGACATGGCTCTAAATCGTTTTACAGATAAGACTTATATTTGTATAAAAAGTAAGTTAGTTTCAGGAGGAAATATCGAAGATGAATCATTGTCAGACTTCAAACCAAACAATGTAGTCTTAAACAAGATTTATTATCTTTTTAAGATGCAAGAACTTGATGAACAAGGATGTGCTAACCACCACCTAATCCCAATCTTTAAAGAAAAATCGCTAGATTACGTTATAGAACTCTTGTATGACAAGACTGATAAAACAAATTTGAATACATGGGAAGATAAATCAAAATTTATCTATGAACAATTTGCTGGCTTTCTAGAGCAAAATCAAAATAAAAACTTAAATCTTGACACAATACCAACCTTATCAGAATCTGACAAAAATAAAGTTGAATATGTAACCATTAACGAAGGGTTAAAATCAACGGCAATTAACCTTTTTAAATCCTATAGCTTTGGCTGTTTTTACTGGGATGTTTTAGAAAAACAAGGTGGCTTATCAAACAAGATTGATGAGCTTATTTCACGAGGTGATAAGAACATCATCTTAACTGGAGCACCAGGCACAGGAAAGACCTTCGCTTGTCAAAGCTATGCTAAAGAACAAATTGCTGATTTCTTATCAGAATGTAAAGAACTACTAAATCTAAAAAATGATGATGAACTTAAAAATGAATTCAAGAATATCTCTTTTGTAAAAACAGTTCAGTTCCATCCTGGCTATGACTATTCAGATTTTATTGAAGGTTTAAGACCTAAAAGAGATCGTAACAGCAACACCATCATATATGATAGAAAAGATGGTATATTCAAGGATTTCTGCAAGCAAGTTGTAAAGTTCAATAAAAATCAAAAATATGCTAATTTAGCTGAAAGCGCTAAATTCTTTTTCATCATCGATGAGATCAACAGAGGTGAAGTTTCAAAGATCTTCGGTGAAGCTTTCAGTATGATTGAGACTGATAAAAGAGCACCAGTTGGTTCAGATCCTAAAGATGTAACTAATAAAGTAGAAACTCAATATTCATCTTTAATTGAAGATAAAGATAATGATCCTTTCCAACAAGGTTTCTACATCCCTGAGAACGTTTATATCTTAGCAACCATGAATGAAATTGATCGTAGCTTGGAAGCTATGGACTTTGCTTTTAGAAGACGATTCTCTTGGCTTACAGTTAATGTTAAAGACACTTTAAATGAAATCATTGTTAACTCTGTTCTTGATGATTGTACTAATTCTGTATCAAGTAGTATGAGCGCAATTGAAGATTCATTTAATAACTTAAACGAGCTCATTGAAAATAAGCTTGGACCTGACTATATGCTAGGAGGTTCATATTTAACCTCACTTAAAAATTCTAGCAGAACATCAGTTACAACTTTAAAAGAAGAGCTGTGGAATAACCATTTAGAGCCAATTATCAAAGATTACCTAAAAGGCACTGGAGATGAAATTCAGGACTTTAAGAACGCATTTGTAGGCTCGACAAATGACGACTCAAAAAAATGATGCCTCTTAAAGTAAAACCTAAGTGCTGATACAAATGTCCAACTGCAAATCTAAAAAAAGAAAGATCAATTCTTTCTGTGATAACAGCCCTATATCAGAAAATAACTTGTTTGATGCGCTTTTTCCAAGAGATAAAAAGCAAAAAGAACAGGCTAAAGATAACAATGTTGCTGAAGAAAAGTTTGCAAAGAGCTTTATGTGGTCATCAGAAGGTATGGTCCAAAAAGATCTGACTTATGATCCCACTAAAGGAATTGTCTTTGTAAAAGATAAAGATACAGACATCGTTTTATTCAGAAAGTTAGGTTCTCAATGGTTTACAGGAAACTTTGTTGGTGTCTGATCTTTAGACAATGAAAGTTCTATTGAGATTTACTCAAGGTTTGAAGGTGGCAATCATAAGTTTGCATTTATAAACCACATGCTCAATAAGATCTATGATCTTAATGATTGGTTATTAACCCAAGGTGGTAGTAACAAGACAGACCTAAACTTCGATCTTTTATTAAAACTAAGCTTCTTGTCAAAACTTAAAAATGCCT
>DKDL01000026.1 GCA_002449335.1 Succinatimonas sp. UBA6849
TTCTAACCGTGGAAAGTAGAGCGCAGATCATATTATTTTTTATATAACGATTTTCGTTAATATTTTTGATAACTTCCACAAAATTGAATGCAAAATATTTCATGATTACAAATAATCTGTGATTTTTATCAAATTGCTAACATAAATATATGTTCTTTTATAAAATCTTAAAGTGGAAGAATTTCAAAATAATTGTCTACATAAACATGCTATGGCATTAAAGTAAATTTTTGACAGTTACTTTGTAAATTAAAAGATACAGAGAGCTCTGAATATAATGGAAAGAATATAAGGCAAAGATGGTTTAAGTCTTGAAAGAATACTAAACAGTTCTTTTGACAGTTTTAATGATATTGTTTTATAAATCAAAAAGTAACATGCTTTTTATGTAGGATATTTGTAGTAATGTCAAAGCACGTTACTTTTCTGTATTAGGCAAAATTAAGGTCTAATCAGTTTGTTCATTTGTTCTTGTAGTTCGTCCGGTTTTCTTACAATTCCAACGATACCAAAGATAATCAATAAAACAATAATTCCTAAGACTCCATAATTACCAATCCTACTATAAAGAGATTGTCCTGATACTGGAGTAAAGGTAAAGTCGATGCTTGAAGCAACATCAGTTGGCATCATTTTTTCAAGCTTACCAAACTGATTGATATAGGCTGTGATACCGCTGTTGGTATCTCTTAGCATTGGTTTTTGTAATTCTAATGATCTCATTCTTGCAATATTAAGATGCTGAACGGGAGCCTTGGTTGGTCCAAACCAGGAATCATTAGAAAGCATTACGATAGCATTGGTCTTATCTGAATCCATTGCTTTTACAGTTTCTGGAAAGATTGCCTCATAGCAGATTGCTGGAGTTAGCTGTAATCCTTTTACCTTGATAGGCTCCTGTACTTTTTCGCCATAAGAGAAACTTGAATTTGGAATAACAAAGATAGAACCTAATGGTCTTAAAAGATCAGCAAAAGGCACGATCTCTCCGAATGGGACTAACTCTCTTTTATTGTAAGGAGTAATTGAGAGCACATCTGAAGTCTCTCCTAGAGTAATAATTGAGTTGTAAGCATGAATTCCAGCATCAGGTGTTGAGAGAATACCTGTAACTAAAGCACTGCCTTTTTCTTTAAAGGCATTGTTTAAATCCTCAACTAAAGAAGTGCCATACTCAAGAGCAAAAGGCAGGGCAGACTCTGGCCAAATAATCAGGCTGTCTTTTCTAATCTTATCTTTGGTAAGATTCCAGTAAGTAGCTACTACTTCATTGGTTCTAGAACCGTCATTTCTTACCTGCTGCTCGATGTTACCCTGTACCATGGTGACATCAATAGCCTTTAGAGGTGTTACAAAGCTAATACCCTCTAAAAAGATACCTAAAAGTAGAATTACAGCAGCAATTGGCAAGAATAAGAATCTGCGCAGAGCTGTTAATGCTATAGCGCCAGACATAATGTAAATTAAGGCACTGATACCTCTTACACCAACAAATGGTGCAAAGTTCTTTAAAGGCCCATCTACACAGCTGTAACCTGGATATAGCCAAGGAAAACCGGTTAAGAACCAGCCTGTAAAGAAATCTGACAGGATAAAGGCAACAGGCATAAAGCAGATTAAAAAGACTGCAGTTTTCCCTTTTGCAAGGTAAAAAGCTACAGTATTTAAAATAGCATAAGGCAGAGCAATATATGAAAAGCTGAAGACTACAATTACAAAGTTTGATAGAACAGCAGGCAACTCACCAAAGCCTTCCATTACAAAGTTCAGCCATGTCAAAGAAACTGTTGCGTAGGAAGCATAAAAGAGCAGGGTAGTAAAAAAGACTTTCTTTTTAGATTTAGCAACAGACAGAAGCATCATCATGAATGCATAAGCAAGAATAGCGCAAGGCCAAATCTCAAATGGAGCTAAAGCGCAGCTCAAGAGCACACCTAAAACAATAGCACAGATTGCTCCACCCCATTTACTGTTTACGACGTTCAAAAGTCTTGAGCCATCTAAAGCATTCATTAAGAAAAAAATAATTTTAAACATACAATGCTCTTTGTTAACTGTTAATTTGTTTGCTTTATTGCTTAAAGTTATATTGAGTAAAAAGCTGCACGAGTGCAGCTTTTAATTACATATTACTTGGTACTTTCAAAGAGATCCTTTTACTCTTCTTCAGCATTCTCAGATACGTGAAGTTCTAAAAGGTGAACTCTTCTTTCATTAGCTTCTAATACCTTAAAGTGAAAGTTCTTAATATCGATGCATTCGCCAACTTTAGGGAATTTACCCCAAACGTGGGTGATTAAACCTGCTACTGTATCTACATCAGCTAATGAGGATAAATCTGTTTTAAAGTACTCATCGAACTCTTCAATTGGAGTAAGTCCGTTGATGATAAAGGAACCATCATCTTTACTCTTGATGATGTTCTCTGAATTTACCTTGGTATCATACTCATCGTCGATATCACCTACGATGATCTCTAAGATATCCTCAATGGTAACTAAACCAGAAACACCACCGAACTCATCTACGACAATGGCAATATGGAAACGGTTTTGCTGGAACTCCTTGAGCATAGCATTTACATGCTTTGCCTCAGGTACAATTACAGGATTTCTTAGAAGTGATTTAATGCCACCTGTTAAAGTCTTAAGACCAGCTGTATAAGGAATCAGATCTTTTGCTAAAAGAATACCTACTACATGATCTTTATCCTCACTGATAACAGGGTAACGAGAGTGACCATGTTCAAGAACTACTTTAGCAGCTTCCTCTAAAGTAGCGTTTAAGTTGATAGCAACAATATCTGAGCTTGGGATCATAACATCTGATACACGCAGGCGGTTGATATCAAAGATGCCCTGGATCATGTCCTCAGTGTCTTCATCAATCACATCATTTTCAGATGCCTCATGAATTACCTGCTCAAGTTCATTTTGATTAGATGGTTCTCCTTTTTTAGAGAACAATTTTGATAAAAATGAACCATGCTCTTCATCATGATTGTCGTTCATGTTTGTTCCTTAAAGCTCTGTGTTCTATCGGAATAGCTAAAGTTATCTGTATTAGAAACTGTGTCAGTACTAAATCTTACCTAAAGCCCATAGTTTTAGGTACTGTTTTCATCACAAATGCTACATTCTGTAGCAAGCTGCTACTGAATTTCGTATGGATTCTTAAAACCTAATTTTGCTAAGGTCTCAATCTCTAAAGGCTCCATTACCTTTGCATCACACTCTTCGATGTGATCATAACCGATCAGATGCAGACAGCCGTGTACGATTAAATGGCAAAAATGCTCTTCTAAAGTCTTATTCTGCTCAATGCATTCGCGCTCTAGCACTTCTTTGCAGATCACAAGATCACCAATGATTGGTAATTCCTCGATACCTTCTGGCATTTCAAAAGGGAAAGAGAGAATATTAGTAGGTCTGTCTACATATCTGTAAGTCTTGTTAAGCTCATGGATCTCAGCACTGTCAACCATACGGATGGTAAGTTCTGAGTCTTTAGTTCTACCACCGGTAATTAAGGCGGTTTTAGCCCATAAAGTCATCTTTTCAAGACTAGGGTATGCTTCTAAAGGTTCATCTGTAGCAATTTGCAGATCGATATTAACTTCCATTACTAAGACTCCTTGTTAGAGATCTCTTTATCCATAGCTTTTGACATCTGTTCTTTTAACTTAGCCTGCTCTTTGTCATAAGCATCATAAGCATTAACAATGGCAGCAACAACAGGATGACGTACCACATCAGTTGATTCAAAGAAGGTAAAGCCAATTTCAGGTAGCGCATGTAATACTTCAATTGCCTGCTTAAGTCCTGAGCGTACGTTTCTTGGTAAGTCAATCTGGCTTGGATCACCTGTAATTACGGCTCTTGAGTTAAAGCCGATACGGGTTAAGAACATCTTCATCTGTTCTACTGTAGTGTTCTGAGCCTCATCTAAGATAATAAAAGAATCATTTAAGGTTCGACCTCTCATATAGGCAAGAGGCGCAATCTCAATGATTTGTCTTTCAATTAACTTTTCAACCTTCTCAAAACCTAACATCTCAAAGAGCGCGTCATAAAGAGGTCTTAAGTAAGGATCAACCTTTTGAGATAAATCACCAGGCAGGAAACCTAACTTTTCACCAGCTTCAACAGCAGGTCTTGTTAAAATAATTCTGCGTACTTCGTTGCGCTCTAGAGCATCCACGGCAGCAGCTACTGCAAGGTAGGTCTTACCGGTACCAGCAGGACCAATACCAAAGCTTACATCATGAGAATTGATTTTAGTGATATAGTCAGACTGATTGGAGGTTCTTGCTTTTACAAAACCTCTTTTAGTCTTAAAGTTGTTAGCTTTATGGTATAGAGAATCAATAGAGCCTTTTGATTCATCCTTTTCATAATCACGATCATCATTTTCAACATGTGAAAACTCGGTGATAGCTAAATGAACCATATCAGGAGTTACTTCTGATGGTTTTTTTGTGCCTTTTAAAGGAGCAGTATCAACGTAAAGGCTTTTAACTAGCTTCTCAGCCTTTTTAACTTTTGAAGGAGCTCCTTCAATATGGAAATGAGCTCCAGAGTAGGTGATCTTTACACCTAATCTTTTATCGATTTGTTTAAGATTCTCATCTTCAGGACCAACTAAATAGGCAATTCTGTCTTTATTATCTGGTTCTAGTGAGAAATCTGTAACAACGTTATTCATTACTTAATTTGCCTTATTAAATTGTCATGCTGTTTTAGCATGACAAGATCTTTTTAAACTAATTCACCTTTTAGAGTATGGGCAATCACAGAGGTGATCTTTACATCAACCATCTTGCCTACCAAAGATAAAGGACCTTTGAAGACTACGATACGACCTGATGATGAACGTGACTTTAACTCGCTTTCATCTTTTCTTGAGGTGCCTTCTACAAGACATCTTTGAGTAGTTCCTAAGAAAGATTGTGTATATTCTGAAGCTAACTCTTCAAGTCTGTTCTGTAATCTGTAAAGACGCTGCATCTTTACCTCTTTAGGTACAGGATCTTCAAGTTTTGCAGCTGGAGTACCAGGTCTTATTGAGTACACAAAAGAGAAACTCTGATCGAACTTGACCTCATTTACAACTTTCATGGTCTCTTCAAAGTCTTCATCTGTTTCACCTGGGAAACCTACAATAAAGTCTGATGAGATATGTACAGTAGGTCTTGCTTCACGTAGTTTTCTTACGAGGTTAATGTACTGCTCTGCTGTATATCTTCTGTGCATAGCCTGTAAAATTCTGTCAGAACCTGACTGAATAGGCACATGGATAGAATCTGAAATCACATCAAGATCATGCACAGCTTTAATGATGTCATCAGTAAAGTCCATTGGATTTGAGGTAGTAAATCTAATTCTCTCTACACCTGGAATTGCTGCAATTTCATATAAGAGTGATGAGAAGTTGCAGACAGTACCATCAGGATTTAGACCGTGATAAGAGTTTACGTTCTGACCTAACAGGTGGATCTCTAAAACACCGTTTGAAATGTGGTTTACGCATTCATCTAAAATGTCCTGAACAGGACGAGACTGCTCTTCACCACGAGTATAAGGTACGATGCAGTAGGTACACTTGTTAGAGCAACCTTCCATGATGGTTACAAAAGCACTAGGACCTACAGGGCCAGACTCTGGCATATAGTCAAACTTATCAATAGCATCAGCTGTAACATCAACTACAGGTTTACCTGTTGCTGTAAACTGACCAATCATTTGAGGCAGACGGTGAATGGTTCTTGGTCCAAAGATGATGTTAACACTCTTGTCTAACTCAAGAATTTGTTCGGCAAGTTCAGAACCTACGCAACCACCTAAAGCAATAATGGTGTCATCGTTGATGTCACCAGTGTGGCGCCATGAAGCGATTTGATTGAAAACTTTATCTTCAGCTTTAGCTCTTACTGCGCATGTAACTAAAACTACGATGTCAGCATCTTTAGGAGAATTTACCTGAGCAAAGCCTGCAGCAGTTAAAAGGTCTTTAATTCTGCCACCGTCATAAACGTTCATCTGACAGCCCCAAACTTCTACATAGAAGGAGCCTAACTGCATTTTAAAATTGTCTTTAAGTGTAGTTGTAATATTCATGTTTTCTAATTTAAAGGTTTTCTGACAATGCACTTGTCAAATAGTTCAGTCATTAAAGTGTAATCACCTGCAAAAGCATTGATTGATGCATAAAGCATCATTTTAGCATTGCATCTTGAATAATCTACATAAAAGCCTGTAGGTAACAAAAGTTCTCTAATGAACTCTCTTTGAGTTCTGCCATTGCCTTCTCTAAAAGGATGAATCGCATTGATTTCACCCAAATAATAGGCAGCCTTAGAGGCAATGTTATCCTCAGTGCAGTCTCTTAAGTAGTTTTCACTCTTCAGTTTTAAAAATAACTTGTTCAGTTCTTTTTCAATAAAGTTTACATCGCAGAATAATAGCTCTTTAGAGATATTTACCATGCGAAACTGTCCTGCCCAAGTATAGATATCCTGAAAAATATAGTGATGGATCTTTTTTAGGTGAGTAAGATCGAAGTTTCCTGAAATAGGCTTTTTCAAGAGATCAACAATCCTTGCAGCAGTGCACATTCTCTCTAACTGAGAGAGAACCTTAGGATCATGTTCTCCAAAATTATTGATTAGAACTTCTGTTCCAGGATAGCAATAAACTGTGTCGAAGGACGAAGCTTCCAAAATTCAAGCTGCCTTATACTCTTTGGTAAGTTTTAATAAAAGCTCTTGATACTCTTTTAGGGAGATCTTGCCATCAGCATAGCTCTTTAACAGCTTTTCCTGCTCTTCATTCAGGCTCAGATTTTCCATGGCTAGAGTAGCTTTTACTTCGTCAAGTAGCATATAAACTCCGTAGGTTATTTAACATGTAAATTATATCAGAAAAGGCTAAAACTAGACATCGAAAGACGCATAAAAAGTGCAATTTTAAGAGGATTTTTTAGAGAAAAAGAATAGCTCTTACATGAGAAAAAATACAAAAAAAATCCCAGACAAAGGAGACGCCTGGGACTGGATGAGGTATGTGTGAACCTGTATATGTGTATTGCTACACTAAACACTATGAATGCACATCAAAACAAACTTGCTTGCGTTAAGAAAACTTGTGGAATTTTATTTCCTCGTCATCTCAACCTCGAGAGTAATATTAAGATTTAAAACTTAGTAAACACTTAGAATTACTAATTTTTCAAATATTTATTGTTTCTCCAGTGAAAAGTTTGTTCTCATCCAATTTCTTTTTTCAAAATTAAAGTCCGCAGACTAAGATACTGATATTGAAAGTACCATTAGGAATGCTATCGTCCAAGTGCAGACAAACGTGCTCTTTACAATCATCATCAAAACAACGCTCAATTTCGTCGAGAACTTTCTTAAAATCAGGAGTTAAAAAATTACTGTTTGTTGAGATGTAAAACAGAGTTCCTTTAGGCTTTAAATGGTGTTTTTCTACAAAGTCTTTTAGATTGCTTATACCTGAGGACTTTAAAGTTGCAACTACAGCTTTGCCACTATTCTTTAACAGAGATTTAAGATCGTTAAAGTCGACAACTATGAAACTTATATATACCAGTGGATAGACAATGGTATTAACAGCTTTTGCTATGAGTTCTGAAGCTATTTTCTTGTCATCCAATGTCTTGTCGTCAGAGTTTTTGCCTAAATCAATTATGATGTCGTTTACGTTAATGACAGCATCAAGAGCTTTTTCAAAATCCAGAATATTAGGATTACTGTCTCGCTCTTGAGTAGCACTATTTTCAATGGCGACTGTAAGATTATCTTCTGCAATTGAGGCTTTAGCGATTTCAACAGCAATATTGCTGTAAAGATCGTTTTGCATATCTGCAATGATAATTACAAGATCTGTTTCTTTGACAAGACTTTTTATCTTGGGGATTAACTTAGCATGCTCATTTTTTGCTGTGTTATCTACGAGCAATTGAATATTAGCTTTTGATGATGTTAGCTCGTTTAAGTTAACGCTCAATGCTATGTAATTTATACAGCCTTCATACAATTCAGCTACACTGCTCATGGCTGAAATAGCGTCTTCTCCAATTGCAAAGACTTTGATTGAAGGTAAAGAATCATGGTCGATAATTTCAGAATAAGTTTTGGAAATGAGCATATAGATCCACCTTTTTTTGAGAAAAATAATTTAACTGATTTTACTTTTGGTTAATTCATTGCTGCTTTTTCTTGTAAATTATCCTTTTTTCAATTTTCCTTTTTTTATAAGTGAGCGTACTCTTCTGCATTCTTTGTATGGATCTTTAACATTTATAGCTCCATAATCGAATTCATCTGGCCACTGACACTCTACTCCAGCTCCTTGGAGAAGGCCGAACAAGTATTGACAACCAGAACAGTCATTAGCTTGCCAGAGATCTAGAGTTACAACTCTGTCTTTTTTCTTACAGAATACTTTTACGTTTTCGTCAAAGTGATTTAAATGATCAACGAGATATAGCATTATGAAAGATCCTTCTCTGTATTTTTAGTAAGAGGTACAGCCACTAAAACGTGGCTGTATCAAGCCTTAGCAGTTATCTGCGTTTTCAACAGAATCTACAGCTTCATTCCAAAACGTTGCATCAGAACTTAAAAACACCGTGGCATTTCTCTCAGAGACTAACTCTTCGGCAATACGGATCTGCTTGTTAAGATTTTTTACCTCTTTAGGTAAATTAAGCTTAGTGTTAATTCTGTAATGCTTTTCAACCACACGTCCTAATTGCTTGGTGTCAGGATTGAACTCATGCTCATCAAATTCTTTTTTGACTTCCTGAAAGTCAGTTAAATCTGACTGCAAATCAGAGTACAGGCGCCTTCTTTCTTTAAGACATTCGATCAGGTTCAGGTAATGTCTTGTAGACTTGCCGTCTATAACTCTGTTATTAGCATCATCAATTTCATTGTTAAGTTGTTCAAGATACCCCTGAGCTTTCAGATAAAGATCGATGAGCCTATCTAGTTTTGTGTCATTTTCCTTTTCTGTATTCTCGTCATTGAAAATTTTCTTGTTTTCATCAATCTCTGAGGTTAAGTCTTCAGATCTAATTTCTCGATTAAGTTCAGTGATGGTTTTTCTAAAAAAGCCACGTAAAACAAAAGCTCTGGCTAAGGTAATTTTTGCCATGATTAAATCCTCTAAAAAATGCAAAATAAGCTACAAATTTGCTTATTTAGGTACAAATATCTAAGAAAAGGCCTTAAAAGTACCAATACTTGCAAGTTTTAGCTAAAAGCTACAAAGGCAAAACGCAATAATAAAAAGGCAATTGCCTAATTAGTATTTATGCAATGAATGGCTTATCAGAGCACAGAAACTAAGGTCTACTCTGTAAGCTCAGAAAAAATCACTAACCTATAACTGAGTCGTAAGTTTTAAAGTATTCAAAATTTTAAAATTTTGCCAAACGGCACTAAGAGTGGATCTTTGTTTCTCTGAGCCTAAATTCTTAGGCATGCAAAGAGAGATTAATGGAGTAAATTTTGACATGATCCAATTTTCAGTCGTTAATACTTCAAGTGTCTATTCTCAATTACTTTCTGTTGATCTTCTCTGACCGCCTGTTTAGAGCGAGGCGATAGGGCGCTTTCTTGATATGTATTGTAGAAAGCTATCGTTCCAGAACATGAAACATGTTGAAAATAAATTAAAAAAAATAATAAGATCATATTCTTAATAACATAAAGGCAAATGTTCGACAGTTGTTTGAATAAATATCTTTTAAAACAGATAGTTAATTATAAGATAATTGTAGTAAAGTCTTGTATTAAATTCATAAGAACTAGAATACTGGAATTGTTTACACAAACTTATCTTTTTATACCCATAAATTTACAAAACTTACAAATCAACTTTACTTTCTAACAAGACAATATTCGCATAGTTAAACACATGCTATGGAGAAATAAATGTCAAATTCAAGTCCCGATCTGTCAAGACGCGATTTTTTTAAGGTGTCAGCTGCAGCCATTGCAGCAGTTGGTGTAGCTAACTTCTTAAAGCCATCTTATGCTGCTGAAGTTAATGTAAAAACAGTAGCTCTATCTAATCTTCCAAAAGATCCTGTTGAAGTAGCTAAATCATCAGAACTTGTACAGAAAGCTTGGGATTATTTATTAGGTGAAATCAATTCACTACATGATCTTGCTTTAAGAGAAAAGGTCTTAAGTTTCTATCAGAATACTGTTCCTACTTTCATGGAATTACATCAGGGTAAAGCTTCTATATCTAAGGTTTATCAGCAATTATTACAAGAGAATTTAGTTGATCCTGCTTTAACCGATGAAGCTCATCTGTTCCCTCCATTAAAGGATTTAAACACCAATCCTCAGCCATTCTTCTCAGCTCCTGGCAGCGGCTATGGCAGCCATCATGCATATCCTGGTGGATTAGCAACTCATACAGCTGTAAACGTTGAGATCACCAAGTCTATCCTTGGAACTTACTCACATATTATGGATTATGAATACGGTTATGACATGGCTGTTGCAGGTCAGTTATTACATGATTTGGCAAAGCCATGGGTATTCCAGTGGAATAAAGACGGTTCATGTCTAAAAGAGTATACCATTGCTGGTACCGGTGCTCATCACATCTTCTCAATTGCTGAGTCTATCTACAGAGGAATGCCATCTGATAAGATTGTAGCTCAGGCTTGTGCTCACAATCACCCAGGTACTCCAAAGGATGAGGAGCTAGTAGTAGGCTGGATTAAGGCTGCTTCAATCTTAGCTTCAGTAGATCCAATAGAGCGTGGCTTATTAGATAAAGATGGTAAGAGATTACCAACTCCTCATAAGCAGGCAGGTTACTTGGTTCATTTAGGCGATCATGATTTCGTACTCTCAGTTCCAGCTGCTCAGCAGTCTGTAATTGCTCTAAAAGAAGTTGCAGCTAAAGACTATGGCATGACCGACAAAGAGTTAGAAGGTGAGAAGTTTAATATCTTTAGAAACTACATCGCTTCTCAGTACAGCTTTATGCATATCCATCAGGCAATGTCAGCTTCAGATCCATATCTTGCAGTAAAGGCAATTGCTAAAAAGGTTGTGTCTTAGCAATAAGAGCTCGATTTTTCAATTAGTGCATTAAACATAGTTAATTGCCACAGGGCACTGTGGCATTTTTTAGGAGAAATAAAATGGGAATGATGTCAATTTGGCACTGGGCAATCTTACTGTTAGTAGTAGCTCTGGTTTTTGGAACCGGTAAGTTAAAGAACATGGGTAAAGACTTAGGTACTGCTATTAGCGGTTTTAAAGCAGGCCTTAAAGAAGAGAACAATCAGAATTCAGATTTGACAGTGTCAAAGCATGAAGGCCAGAAAGAATAATAAGACAATGTTTGGTTTTTCATTAGACCAGCTCCTGTTGCTCTTTGCTGTATGCTTTTTAGTCTTAGGCCCAAAGAAAACAGTAGAGATGGCTTACAGACTTGGTATTCAGGCAAGAAAAGTAAAAAGTTATTACGATTCTTGCAAAAAAGAGTTTGGTCTTACCGATCTTGAGACGGTAAAGAACTCTTTTTGTAATAGCTCAAAAGACATGGAGCAGAAAATAAACTCAATGTCTTATGAGCTCAAAAACGCTATGCGCTCAGATATTCTGCAAAAAGAGAAGTGTGTATCTACCTTAAAAAATGATCAAGAAGATAACAAAGAGTTAGATAAGGAAAAGCACTTATGCTACAACGATGAGCCTACAGATGATAAAGAGCTTAATCTTAGGATTGCAGCTTTAGAAGTAGAGCTCATTAAGATTAAAGCCAAGCTTTTGCAAAGCAAGAATGAGAGCCTATAAGTAAGCAAACACCATGAATAATAAAAAATCAAAGCAAGATGACATTGTCTGCCACTCACCCTTTGTCTCAAACCTTTTTGCACTGCGTAAAACTATTCTTTTAAGCTTATTAGGTATTGCTGTTTGTATTGCAGCTTTAGCGCCTTTTACTAATCTTTTGTTTGACGAAGCAACTAAACCTCTTCTGTCATCACTGCCACAAGGCTCAAGAATGTTAGCAGTAGGTGTAGTGTCTCCAGTCTTAGGACCTTTAAAAGTACTGCTCTTTTGTGCCTTTGTACTCTCATTGCCTTTTACTTTGTATATGATCTGGAGCTTTGTCTCTCCTGCTTTGTACAAACATGAAAAAAGAACAGCTCTGCCTTTTATCCTGTTATCTGTTGTCATGTTCGCTGCAGGTACCACGTACTGCTATTTTGTGGTTTTTAGAGCTCTTTTCCCTTTTATAGCTTCTTTTGCTCCAGAGAGTGTGAACTTTGCGCCAGATATTGAAGCTTACATAAGTTTCCTTTTACATATGTTTTTAGCTTTTGGTCTTGCTTTTGAAACACCTGTTGCAGTGTTCTTATTAGCTGCAAGTGGAGTTGTAGAGTTAGAGAGGTTAAAAAAAGGCAGACGTTATGTGATTGTAGGTGCTTTTGCACTAGCTGCAGTATTAACGCCTCCAGATGTCACCTCGCAGCTGCTTTTAGCTTTGCCTTTACTGGTACTTTATGAATTAGGTCTTATAGTAAGCTCAATCTTTTTAGCAAAGAAACTAAAAAAGCAAAATTCGCTTGTAGTAGCTCCATAAGCTTCACCTCGATTTATGTTCAAAATAAAAGCTGCCACAAGACAGCTTTTATTTTAAGATTAGTCTTTATCAGTTCTCTTCCTTAAAGACCTGACTGAAGACGTATTGTCCTACCATATTGCCACCAGGAGTGGTGTAATGGGTCTTGTCATAATACAGAGCCTTACCATCATCAGTTCTGGTCTTGAACTTACCATCACCAAGATCTTGAGCTACATTTCTGTTAATAAAGGTTACGTTATCTCTGCTGTTAGCATATTCACGAATAGCATTGTTAATAAGATCTCTTCTGTAACCTAAGTAGTCCTTAGTAAAGTTGCATCTGTCAGTTTTGAAGATGTACCTTAAAGCGCTGTCCTGTAAATTCGCTTTTAAGCAGTTTACGATAGACTGACTGGTGTTAATGCCTTGTCCTGTGATGTAGAAATGTAATTTAGGATAAAGCTTAATCTGTGAATCAAAGTCTTCTATTAAAGCTTTAATGAAAGCATTAAAGCTCTCATCATTATCTTTTAAATTGAATTCTCTGATGAAATAAGTGTAATAAACATCCCAGCGGTTTCCGATTACAACTTTATCTCCATCCTGCATCTTATCAAGAACGTATTTGTAAATTCTAAAGAAAGTCTCTCTTTCTTCATGTGTTGAGATAACTTTTACCTTATATCCTGAGAAATTAGGTCCATAGCCAATGGTTCCATGCATAAACATGAAATATAAAGGTCTTTTATTGATATCTCTTAAATAATAGCTGTAATGCTCACTGTGAGAATCTCCAACTACAAAGGTATGAGCTTTCTCATTCTGATTGCCAAGCTTATAAACAGGTACCTCATTTAAGGTCATCATGATCTTTGGCTTGTAGTTAAGATCTTTGATGGTATCTAACATCACCATCTTTTTGCCATAAGGATCAATGTAAGGAGAGAGTAGATTTTTACCATCCTGTGAAAAGACAAGAACAGAGGCAATCATACTTAGAACATAAATCAATGCTGATAACTTATGGTTAATCTCTCTTTTTTCAATATAGAGGTATGAAAGTGCCGTAAAGACAGCAACTAAGACAACTACAGATGTAAGGTGAATGTATTTTGAGCTGTATCCTAAGTCAAAGCAGAAGATAATAATTGGCCAGTGCCATAGGTAAAGTGAGTATGAGAATTTACCTATAGAGGTTAATGGCTTAAATCCTAAAAGAGAATGCTCATTATGAGCTAGGATAATTAAAGATGTACCAATGACTGTAAGCAATGAGGTTGAAATATACCAGGCAGCACCGTTGCTCAAAGCTGTAGTAAATACTGAGTATAAGATAAGGGCTACGCCTATAACTTCAGCAGTGTATTGCAAATATTGCTTTTTATTAAAGCATAAACTGTAAACACTGTCTTTGTAGAAAAACAGCACACCACCTAAAAACATTTCCCAAATTCTGGTATGAGTTAAAAGGTAACCCTGACCGCCTTTAGAGAAAATGTAAGAACTCAGTATTGATAAAGCTAAGACTACTACCATAGCTTTAGGAAGATTCTTTAAACCAAAGAGCTTTACTATGAGCAGTATTAAAAGAGGGTAGATTAGGTAGAACTGTATAGTTATGCAAAGATACCAGGTATGCAACAGTAACTTTTCAGAAGTATCTAAAGCAAAGTAACCTCCAGAGTTAGCAAAGCGATAGTTGCCTATGAAGGTTAAAGTATTGATAACCTCCAAAGAGAGCTCTTTGTAAACTGATGGAAATAAAACAAAATAGCCTATGACAAGGCAGAAAGCACAAACTGCTATCAGGGGAGGGAGGATCCTCAACAGTCTTCTTTTATAAAAAGCGCCTAGGGAAAAACTATGGTTTTCTAATTTATAGACAATGCCTGAAGTGATCAAAAATCCAGAGATAATTAAAAAGATATCAACACCTAAAAAGCCACCTGCAAAAGTAGTAATGGTTGATGATTCAAATGACTTTAAAAGATCAAAAAAGTGGTAGAGCACTACCGCTATGATCGCAATGCCTTTAAGTCCGTCTATATCACTACGGAATTTAGCTGCCATAAGTTTTTTCCTAAGATTTTTTTCAAGCTTAAAGCTCTGACTCTTCAAGATTCTTATAATATTCTTGTTTTAACGCAAAAGAAGCTTTTGTGTAGTCTATGATTTGTTTTAACAGCTTTTCAAGCTCTTTATTCTTTGAGTAATCAGCAGGAGCAAAGTATTTAATTCTCTTATCTCGAATCAGAGAATGAACTCGCTCTTTGTTCTTTAATTTAGGATCATAAACACCGACTGCCTGACCACCTAATGAGGTTACAAGTTTCATACAAGGAATGTCAGTTTGGCTGTCGCCAATATAGACAATGTTTTCAAAAGGAATTCTTATGGATTCTTTTGGAAAATAACGGTTAACGTCATTGTCGTTAACATTTAAAGTACCTTTTGAAATTCTGAATAAGAACTGTGTTTTATTAGTAAAGTTAATGTTTTGGGCAGGCCATACAGCATTGCCGTTACGATCATAATAAAAGGCGTTAGCATAGATTGCCTTGAATTTATCAGCAATTGCAGTACCTTCAATCATTTCTTTTAGTCCTGAAGAAATGATGTAGTGCTCAACTTCGATGTCACACTTTTTGCCATAAGCGTTGATCCTGTCAAACCATGTCTCTACGCCTTTATAAAGCTGAACCTTTGAGCCAAATTCCTGTAATTTATCTTTTTTAACCTGAAACTTACCTTTAGCACCGTTTAACATCAGGTACATGTATGACAGATTTGGATCCATGTCATTTTCAAGAGCAAGTCTGGTTGCAAGATCCCAGAATTCATCTACATTCTCATTGATTTGCTGAATATATCCCTGAGCCTGCATTTCATATGGGGTTAGAGTTCTGTCAAAGTCATAACAGATAGCAAGAACATTGTTTTTATTGTATGGCATATGTTTATTCCTTATTTCATCTATGCAAGCTTACTCTAAAAAGAGGAAAAAATATTTGAAGTAACTAAAAAAGAACACTTAAAAAAAGTGCTGTGGCTATAAAGAATAATGCAAAATCCTAAGATGAAAACTAAGACTAAAAGACCATTTGAACTTAGAAATCACATCGTAACAGTGAAATTGACAAAGAAATTGACTTAGAAATCTTACAAAAATGAGTACAATAAGGCTTAGTTAAGATTAGGAGCAACTATGTCAAATACACCTAAAACAGATCAGGATTACTTCCAGCAGTCAAAAGAACTGACAAATGAGCAAGAAAAAGAAGGGCAGACCTTATATGACCCTTATAAGAATGCACCTTTGAGCATGAATGAAAGACTTTACTTTAATACTTCAATTGTCTACGTGACTTTGATCTCTTCATTTGTGTTTGCTCTTGTCATGGTAGCAAGACCATCATTTTTCAGTGCCTTTTTAGGTCTAGTATGGGCAATGCCTGGTCTTTTAGTCTTAATTGGCTTTAACCGTGGCAGAGCTAAAAAGCGCCTGCGTACTTTCCATACTTTTATCTTTGTCGCAGAGCTTTTATTCTTATGTTATGTCTTGTTGCTAGTAGCAACAGCTGTAGCTTCAGCTAAACTGCAGGACAGTTCACTACTCTATACAGCAGTCTATCCAGTATTCTATGTCTTTTATGTTCTCGCTTTAGAGTTTGGTATTTTTAGAATTGTAAAGAAGCATGAAGATGCTTATTACAATGAGAAGCTAAAAGATCCTTTGAAAAAGTACTAGTGCCGATAAGTTCGAATCGAAAAAAGTTCAGAACGAAAAAAGTTCAGAAGAAGTTTTTCTTAAAGAAAAACGATAAAAATGACATTCATTAAAAGTGAGTGTCAATTTTTCTAGGGACTGGCGTTAAAAAAGTTAATTTTTGTTGTTGACAATTTTTTATTTGTCCTTATAATGTGTCTCCGTTGTCGAGCACAAACGAAAATACCTGTTTAGGGGTATAGCCAAGTGGTAAGGCAGCGGGTTTTGATCCCGCCATTTCCCTGGTTCGAGTCCAGGTACCCCTGCCACTTTGAAAAGTTTTGTTTGATAACGGAAATGTTGGGGTATCGCCAAGTGGTACGGCAGCGGATTCTGATTCCGCCATTACCTAGGTTCGAATCCTAGTACCCCAGCCATCAGATAAGTGGCTATGTAGCTCAGTTGGTTAGAGCGCGGCACTCATAATGCTGAGGTCACTGGTTCGATTCCAGTCATAGCTACCAAACGACCACCTTTTGGTGGTTTTATTTTATCTGAGTTTCCAAAATTCCTTTCTATTGGGGTATCGCCAAGTGGTACGGCAGCGGATTCTGATTCCGCCATTACCTAGGTTCGAATCCTAGTACCCCAGCCATCTTGATTTTCCTAAGACCTGATTTTTGCTCACAGGGATTATTGTCTTTACTGTCTTTGTAAGGTTCTTCCTTACTAGCTCCTAGCTCTGTTTATAACTCTCAAATTTAAACTATCTAAAGTTCTGCTACCACTTTCTTTACCATTTCAACTAAAGAGCAGTTCTCAATATCAACAGCAAATTGAGAACAGCCATACTCAACATATACATGGTTTCCTCTTAAGGTGAGAGCTACATCATCGTCTGTTGCAAGAACTAGAGCTTTGGTTAACAGCTTTAAGATTTCATCTTTCTTTTCAATCTCAGTCATTGCTTAATTCCTTTAGTGTTTTCTTTATACCACTGTCAGAACTTTACCATGAAAATTGACTTACCTTATGCTAACTACTCTCCATATTGGTGAGATTTTTAATGATATTGTTAAAAAGAGCCATAGTTCACAAAATACTTTACAATGTTTCATACTTGATTAAGAAAGGTACTTCTTAATCTTTCACTTTTGAATATAAAAACTCATTGAAGCCCTTAAATTAGACAATAAGACACAGGCTAAAACGAAATTTATCAAAGAGGCAAGCAAATGATCCCTAAGATATCTGACCTTCCACAGTTAGATCCTATCTATGCACAATATCTAAATGCTTTAAAAGTTTCAGGCTTTAAAGGCGATGTGGAAAGTGCGCATGCATCAAGACTGCTAGTTGCTACAGATAACTCTGTATATCAGAGAATGCCTCAGGGTGTAATCTTCCCAAAAGATAATGAAGATATCTCTATTGCCTTAAAGTTAAGAGCAACTTCTGTTTATGAGCGATTAATTATCACTCCAAGAGGCGGTGGTACAGGTACTAACGGTCAGTCATTAAATGACGGTATTACCATTGATTGTTCCCGTTACATGAAGAACACATCTAACTTTGATGCAGATAAAAGAGAAATCTATGCTCAGTCAGGTGTTATTAAAGATGAGTTAAATGAATTTCTAAAGCCCTACGGTTTGTTCTTCTCTCCTGAGTTATCCACATCAAGCAGAGCCTGCTTAGGTGGCATGATAAGTAATGATGCAGCAGGTCAGGGCTCATTACGTTATGGAAGAACCTCAACTCATATTAAAGATGTAACTGTTGTATTAGCAGATGGTACCATCACAACCTTTGGTCCTGTATCTGGTGAAAAACTGCAGGAGTGCCTGAAAAAAGAAGGTCTTGAGGGTGATATCTACCGTGGTTGCTATGCTTTATTAAAAGATAACCGTGATGAGATTGAAAAGATTTTTCCTAAGTTAAACCGTTTCATGACCGGTTATGATTTAGACCACTCATACGATCCAAAGACTGATACCTTAAATTTAGCCCGTATAATCTGTGGCGCTGAAGGTACTTTAGCTGTAATTTGTGGCGCAACCTTAGATTTAACCAAGATCCCTGATTTTAGAGAGCTTATGGTTGTAAAGTATGAGAACTTTGACAGTGCTCTGCGCCATGCTGTAGAACTTATCGACGCAGGTGTGTTCTCAGTTGAAACTGTAGATTCTAGAGTTTTATCTTTAGCTAAAAAGGATACCATCTGGTCATCAGTTAAAGATTATATCCATGAAGTTGAAGGTCATGAGATCTTAGGTATCAATATCGTTGAATTCAACGGTTATGATGCTGATACAGAAAGAAGTAAACTGGAAAAAATCTTTGCAGCTGTAAATAAAAAGGCAGAAACTTTTGAAAATGGTATTTTAGGCGCTCAGTTAGCTCAAACTCCAAAAGCTGTAAGTGCTATTTACGGCATGCGTAAAAAGGCTGTAGGTCTGTTGGGTGCTGCAGCAGGTGACAAGAAACTGGTTGCCTTTACTGAAGACACTGTTGTACCTCCAAGAAATTTAGCTGACTATATTTTAGAGTTTAGAGCTTTATTAGACTCATTACATGTAACCTACGGTATGTTCGGTCATGTTGACACAGGTTTAATGCATGTACGTCCTGCTCTTGATCTTACAACTGATGAGGATAGAGAAAAGTTAGTTACTATCTCCAATAAGGTTGTAGAACTGGTTAATAAATACCAGGGACAGATGTGGGGTGAGCATGGACGCGGTTACCGTTCATGTTTTGGTGAAGTTTTCTTCAAGACCTTATATCCTGTAGCACGTAAGGTAAAAGCTCTGTTTGATGCAAAGAATATCTTAAATCCTGGCAAGATCTGCGTTCCATTTGGTAATGAGACTGACAAGATTGTCTCAATCGATTCTTTAATGAGAGGCGATCTAGACAGAACCATTCCATTAACAGTAAGGCAGTCCTTTAAAGGTGCTGTAAGCTGTAACGGTAACGGACAGTGCTTTAGCTATCAGACTAGTGCTCTGATGTGTCCTAGCTACCGCTATACTAAAAATCACATTCGCTCACCTAAAGGCTTTAGCGAGTTAATGCGTGAATGGATGCGTTTAATGAATGATAGAGGCTACAACATTGCCTCAGAAGAAGTCTCTTTAATGACCTCTTCACCAAATCCAATTAACTTTATAAAGAGAGTTATCAATACTCTTACAACTAAAAAAGAAGACTACTCAACTGAGTATTTAGAGAATATTCAGACTTGTCTATCATGTAAGTCATGTAAGAGTATCTGTCCTGCTCACGTAAATGCAGCAGATATGAACTCACGCTTCTTAGCTCTGTACTACAGCCGCTATTTACGTCCATTAATGGATATCTTAATCTTAAATGCTGAGTTTACTCTGCCTTTAATGGCTAAAGTGCCAAAGTTATCTAATGCCTTCTTGAGCAACAGCATCATAAAGTCATTAACTAAAAAAATCTTTGGATTTGTAGATATTCCTTTATTCAGTGAAAAGACTTTCCACAAAGAATGTCATGACAATGGTTTTGAAATCTTAACTGCTGATAAGGCTGCTAAGTCTGATTATGAAGTTATCATTGTTACCGATCCATTTACTGTAAGCTATGAAGCTCATGGCCTGATTGCAATGGCATCATTCATGAGAAACATTGGCTATAAGGTCGCTTTCTTACGTGCTTATGTTAACGGTAAGATTAAGGTTATCCGTGGTCAGAGAAGAAGCTTTGTTCATTTTGCTGCAAAGCAGGCTGCTAGACTTGAGCTCATTGCAAAGTCAGGTAAGGCACTTGTAGGTTATGATCCTGCTTTGACTATCTGTTACCGTGATGAATATACTCAGATGTTAGGTGACAGACGTGGTGAGTTTGACGTAAAGCTCCCTGAAGAGTGGTTAAATGAACAGTTTGGCACTAAGACATTTGTAGATCGTTTTGCTAAAATTAAAGACAAAGTTGAACAGGCTGCAAGAACAGATGAGTTTAAAGATCCATATTTCTTATTTACTCACTGTACCGAAAGAGCTCTGATTACACAGTCTCCAGTCTTATGGCAGACTTTAATGCAGCACTTTTTCATCAATGTAATTCCTGAGACAGTAGCCTGCTGCGGAATGGCAGGTTTATTTGGTCATATTGCCAAAAATCATGATGAAACATATGCTGTCTATGAGAAAAACTGGAAGGGTAAGATAGAGTCTCATGACTTCAAGCACTGTTTAATTACTGGTTTTAGTTGCCGTTCTCAGGTACACAGAATGGAAGGTAAGGAAGCTGTGCATCCATTATTTGTCTTAAATGACTTATTAAATAAAGCCCTGAAGTAATGAAGTTAAGAGATCTTTTAGCCTATATCTTTGGAAGTGCAGTACTGTTTATAGCAGTACCTTATGTGATGATTTACCTTGGTGTAAATTATCCATATGATTTCATGCCCATAGGTTTGACTAGCAGTATCTTTGGCGCAATCTGTTCAGCCGTTGGTCTTTTTTTTGTCATCTGGTCTAATTATGAACTGATAAAAAAAGGTCTTGGCGGAGCTGTAGTTTTAGGTAATGTAAAATTAACTAAACAAACTGACCGTCTGGTAACCGAAGGTCCATACTCTCTTTGCAGAAATCCTATGCATATGGGTATCGTCCTGTTTTATTTAGGTCTGTGTTGTGCTATAAATTCACTTATAACTTTAGTGATCCCTTGTTTATTTTTAATCTTTGCTCAAATCGTAGCTGTTTATATTGATGAGCCAAGACTTAAAAGAGATTTCCCTGAAGAATATTCACAATGGGTACAAAAAGTACCTCAAAGGTTTTGGCCTAAACCTAAAAAAGGCTGATTATAAAAGGAGATTTTCATGACCATGATGTCGGGCGCACAGATGGTAGTGCGCACCTTAGAAGATTTAGGTGTTGATCGTTTATTTGGTTATCCTGGTGGAGCAGTGCTTGATATTTATGATGCTCTACTCGAGTCTACAAAGATTAAACACATTCTAGGACGTCATGAGCAGGGCGTAGCCCATGCTGCCGACGGCTATGCAAGAGCAACTGGTAAAGTCGGTGTATGTTTAGTTACCTCAGGTCCTGGTGCTACCAATACTGTAACTTCAATTGCTACAGCTTATATGGATTCTATCCCTATGGTCGTACTTACAGGTCAGGTAGGTACTCCACTTATCGGATCAGATGCTTTCCAGGAAGTTGATACTGTAGGTATCACAAGACCTATCGTAAAGCACTCATATTTATGTCAGTGTGCTCTGGATATTCCAAAGTATATAAGACAGGCTTTCTATTTAGCATCATCAGGCAGACCTGGTCCTGTTGTAGTTGATATTCCAAAGGACTGTGTAAGACCTTCATTACGTTTTGAATATCCAGAACAGAAAGGTCCTGTAAAGTTACGTTCATACAACCCAACCATGCAGGGACACCGCGGTCAGGTAAAGAGAGCTGCTAAATTATTAGCTGAGGCAAATCACCCTGTAATGTTAATCGGTGGTGGTGCTCAGTTGTCAGGTGCAACCGAGGAAGTACGTTCAATTGCTCATCGCTTTAATGTACCAGTAACAGCAACCTTAATGGGCTTAGGTGTATATCCAGGTACTGATAAACAGTTCTTAGGCATGTTAGGTATGCACGGTACTTATGAAGCTAACCTTGCTATGGATAAGGCAGACTTAGTCTTTGCTGTAGGTTGCCGTTTTGATGATCGTGTAACTAATAACTTAGCTAAATTCTGTCCTGCTGCCAAGATTGTTCATATTGATATTGATCCTGCTTCAATCTCAAAAACAGTAAATGCTGATATCCCAATTGTAGGTGATGCAAAGACTGTTCTAAATCAGTTTATTGATGCTTTCAATGAGTTTGATTTACATGAGAATGAATCTGCTATGAAGCAGTGGTGGTCTGAAATTGAAAAATGGCGTCATATTGACTGTTTAAATTACCGCCATGACGAGAAGTTGATTCAGCCTCAGGAAATCATTGAAGCCGTATATAAGGCAACTGACGGCAAGGCTATCATTGCAACTGACGTAGGTCAGCATCAGATGTTTACAGCTTTATACTATAAGTTTGATGAACCTCGTCATCTGTTAACCTCAGGTGGTTTAGGTACCATGGGCTATGGTTTCCCTGCTGCAATCGGCGCAAAAGTAGGTGAGCCTGATAAAGAGGTTTGCTTATTTACAGGTGACGGTTCATTCCAGATGAATATTCAGGAGTTATCTACCTGTTTAGAGTTTGGCATTCCACTTAAGATCTTTATCTTAGATAACCACACCTTAGGTATGGTTCGTCAGTGGCAGAAGATGTTCTATCACGGACACATCAGCTCAACTAACTTAAACTCAAATCCTGACTTTATCGCTTTAGCTAAAGCTTATGGCCATGAAGGCATCAGAATTGAAGATCCTAAAGATCTTGAGGCTGGAGTTAAGAAAGCTTTAGCTATGAAAGATAAACTAGTGATTGTAGATATTGTCTGCAACACTGATGCTAAGGTTCTGCCTATGCAACAGATGGGTGGTAGTATGTCAGACATGTTCCTGAATGAGGATTAGTATGCGCCAGGTTATTTCAATCTTATTAGAAAACGAAGCTGGAGCTTTATCAAGAGTCGTAGGACTTTTCTCTCAGCGTGGGTACAACATTGAGAATATTACCGCAGCTCCAACTGAGGATAAATCCATCTCAAGGATTACCATTCTTACAGAAGGTGACGGTACTGTAGTTGAAAGAATCACCAAGCAGCTGCATAAGTTAGTTAATGTAATTAAGGTTTCAAGTCAGCAGGATAATTCCTGTGATATCGTAGAGCGCGAGATCCTCTTTGTTAAAGTACAGGCAGTAGGTCATACTTTAAGAGAAGAAATTAAGACTTTATGTGATATCTTTAAAGCTGAAATCGTGGATATTACTCCTGAGCTTTACATTCTGCAGTTTGTGAATACTTCATTTGAAGTGGACAGATTCTTAAAGGCTGTCTCAGAGCAGGCTGAGGTCATTGAGACCGTGCGCTCAGGCGTGTGCGGTATCTTCAGAGGCGAGCATTCACTGCATTCTTAATTAAAAGTATTTTTATATAGAGCCTCGCAGTGCGAGGCTTTTTAAATTATGACCGAGCAAGAATTTACAACATACAAGAAAGAGCTTTTAGCAAAAATAGGCGAGCTTTATAAAAGCGATGAGTTATTCAAAATCATCGATCTTTTAGAAAACAGTGAGCTTGATTTTGACTTATGCATGGAGCTAATTAGAACCTATATCAATGCTGCTAACAGAACCTCTGATCCTTTCTCTTTATTTGAAAAAGCTGAGATTTTATTAGATAAGTTCTCACTAGAAGGTAAAGTTTCAGCTAAATACCATTTTTACAGAGGCTATATCCTCTTTAAGAAAGGACTTATAGCTGACAGCTTAATTCGTTTTGAAGCGGCTCTAAAACATGCCTCAGTCATGGATGGTCAGTTATTCTCAAACATTACCATCATGATTGATAATGCCAAGCGACTTTTAGATAAGGCTGAGTTTAAAGGCTTAGATGAGAATGACTCTAAAGAGCTTTTAGCTTTTATTGAAAAGAACTTTGGTAAAGCAAATCACTTATGTGAATTCTCCCATGTTTCTTTATATCAGATAGCTCCTACAAAAGATCATGACTACAACCTGATTGTAAGTGTAGGTCTTAGTGGTAAAAATAAGGAAAACGATTCAAATTCAGAGAATATTGAATTGTGTCTTGCTCTGCCTAAAGACTACAGATTTAATAAAGACTCAAAATCAGCATTTGAGATTTATATGTTAATTGAGATAATAAGCTATCTTATTACAGAGAAAAATTCTGTAGGTTTTGGTTATTATCTTGAAAAGGAAAGCGGTTTTTCAAAGAGAACTGCTTTTACAGGTGCCATGCTTGCTTCATTAGGAGAATATCCTAAAGAGAGCCAGTCTGTTACCTTATCCTCAGGACGTAATGTAAACTTTTATGAATTATTACCACTACGTCCTATGGAACTTAATTTTAGAAAAACTCACAGTGCTCATGAACTGTTAGAGCTTTTCAAAAAACATCTTATAAAACTGACACCTTTTATCAGTACTCGAGATGATGTCTGCCAAAGACTGAATAAAGAGTAGAATTGAATAAAGAGTAGAATAGTTTCATTAAGTTTTTATAGATTTATTTAGTAGTAAGCGAAAAAAGAGGAGGCTGCAGCTATGACATATAACCGACAGATCACAATAAACTATTGCTTACTAGTACGAGTGCGCTAATGACTGTTGCCGTAGATTTACGGTAGATATGATTTGATGTTTTAAAGATAAAAAAGATTTTAGAGATAAAAAATATGGAACAGTTAAACGGTGCACAGCAGGTTGTTAGAGTTTTAGAAGATCTTGGAGTAACCAGAATTTTTGGTTATCCAGGTGCTGCTGTTACAGATATTTATGATGAGTTATATGACTCAAAGAAAGTTGTTCACACTTTAGCTCGTCACGAGCAGGGTGCAGTTCACATGGCAGACGGTTATGCCAGAGCTACAGGTAAAGTAGGTGTAGCAATCGTAACCTCAGGTCCGGGTGCTACTAATACTGTTACCGCACTGGCAACAGCTTATGGTGATTCAATTCCTTTAGTTTTAATTACAGGTCAGGTAAGTACAGATTTAATCGGTACTGATGCTTTCCAGGAAGTTGATACCATGGGTGTTACAAGACCTGTTGTAAAATACAGCTTCTTATGTAAAAAGCCTGAGGATATTGCTAAAAACCTGCGCAAAGCTTTCTTTATTGCTTCAACTGGCAGAAAAGGTCCTGTTGTAGTTGATATTCCAAAGAACTGCCAGAGCAGAAACTATTTCTTTGATTATGATACCAACCCTGATGTAAAGATCCGCTCTTATAATCCTACTGTTTATGGTCATAAAGGACAGGTAAAAAGAGCTGTAAATGAGATCTTAAAGGCTCAACACCCTGTTATGTTAATCGGTGGTGGTGTAGTACAGGGAGATGCTACACAAGAAGTTTATAAGATAGCAAAAAGATTAAACTTACCTGTTGTAAGTACTCTTATGGGCATCTCTGGATTCCCAGCATCTGATCCAAACTATTTGGGCATGTTAGGTATGCATGGCTTGTATGAAGCTAATGAAACCATGCACCATTCAGATTTAATCTTTGCAGTAGGTACTCGTTTTGCCGATAGAGCAACTAATAAAGTATCTAAGTTCTGTCCTGATGCTACCATCGTTCATATCGATGTTGATCCTGCTTCAATTTCAAAGACAGTTCAGGCAGATATCCCAATTGTTGGTGATGCTAAGACTGTTTTAAATCAGATCATTTCAACATTAGATGAGTCTGATACTTCAAAACAGCCTGACTTAAAACCATGGTGGGATGAAATTAACACCTATAAACAAAAGCACTGCCTGTCTTATTCAAAGAAAGACGGAATTATAAGACCTCAGGAAGTAATCGAGACTATCTCGAGAGTAAGTCATGAATTAGGTATTGATCCTTATGTAACCACTGATGTAGGTCAGCATCAGATGTTTACAGCTCAGTACTTTAAGTTTGAAAAACCTCGTCACTTTATAACTTCAGGTGGTCTAGGTACCATGGGCTTAGGCTTCCCCGCAGCTATCGGTGCTAAGTTTGCAATTCCTGATGCAACCGTAATCTGTATCTCAGGTGACGGATCTTTCCAGATGAATATGCAGGAATTGGCTGTTTGCAGAAAATACAATTTACCAGTTAAAGTTTTCATTTTAGATAACTCTGTATTAGGTATGGTTCGTCAGTTCCAGACTGTATTCTACGACCACCGTTACAGTGCTACTAATCTTGATGGAAACCCAGACTTTGTAAAGTTAGTTGAAGCTTATGGCTTTAAAGGTATCAGAGTAACAGATGAAAGCAAACTTGAGAGTACTGTAAGAGAAGTACTCAAGGCTAAAGATGAGTTTATCTTAGTGGATGTTGTAACCGATACCAACACCAAGGTAATGCCATGGTTAAGAGCAAATGGCTCAATGGTTGATATGATGTTAAATGATGAGGAGAACAAATAATGAGACACGTAATTTCCATTCTGATTGAAAATGAGGCTGGTGCTCTGTCACGTGTCGTAGGTTTGTTCTCACAGCGTGGTTATAACATCGACAGCTTGACTGTAGCTCCTACAGATGATGCAACCTTATCACGCTGTACTATCTTAACCTCAGGAGATAAGAGCGAAGCAGAGCAAATCACCAAGCAGCTACATAAGCTAGTTTGCGTTTACCGTGTATCAGCCCTTCTAGATGAAGCTGAAGGTGGTATCGAGCGCGAAATGGTCTTAGTAAAGGTAAGCACTCCTAACCGTAATGTAAGAGATGAGGTAAAGAGTTTAGCTGATATCTTTAATGCCAAGATCATTGATGTTAATGCTGAGATCTTTACCTTAGAGTATGTAGGCAATTCAGAGGAAACTGATAACTTTATTTCTACTCTTTGTAAGTTAGCAGAAGTAATTGAAGTGGTTCGTTCTGGTGTCTTAGGTATTGCTAAAGGCACTCACTATATGAAGCCTTAATAACATCTAAACCAATTAAACAAAAGGCTAGCGCAAGCTAGCCTTTGTAAAAAGGCTATTTAAGCTTATCTAATTATCGATAGTAAAGCCAACTGAAGGACCTTCAGTTTTATCCTCTTCTTTTGTCTCACCTTCAACATCAATAACTTTGTCATTTTCAAGAGCTTTTAACTCTCTAGATGAGTTGGCATCAAACTTATCAATCATGGATTTAAAGTTACCTTTACCTTTATAAAGTCTGTTCTCAAGCTCATCAACGCTGTCTCTTAGTTTCTTCTCAGCAGTGGTTATCTTTTCACAAGAATCGATGACATTATTGAATTTTGCGTTAATCTTTTGCGCAAATGAAGCTAAAGCTCTCATTCTGTCAGATTGTTCTGCTAATACCCATAAGTTGCCTACTACTCTTAGAGCAGGTAATAAAGTAGAAGGGGATACTAAAAAGATCTTGTTCTGAGCTGCTCTATCATATAGGGCAGAGTCAGCATATAAAGCATCAGTCAAAGCAGCATCAACCGGTACAAACATAAAGACAAAGCTAGGACTGTTCAAAGATTCATAGGAGCTGTAATCCTTTTTGATAAGCTCATTTAAGTGAGAATTTAATGAATCAATATGAGCTTTCATGGCTGTGTTCTTTTCATTCTCACTTTGAGCATTGATAAAGCTTGTATATGCTGTAAGTGAGCATTTGGCATCAATGATTAAGCAGTGGTTATCAGGCAGTCTTACTACAGCATCAGGACGACCTCTCTCTCCTAAACTTCTGTCACCTGCTACCTCACGTTCATACTCAATACCTAATCTTAAGCCAGAAGCATTTAAGACTCGTTCTAGCTGTAATTCACCCCACATACCCTGAGATTTACCACCAGAGCGCAGAGCTTTAGTTAATTCCTCAGCCTGTTTTGATAAAGTAGAGTGTGACTCTTCTAGGATCTTAATTTCTTTTTGTAATTCACCTGAGCGCTTAGCGTTATTCTCCTGAGTTGCTGCAATAAAGTTCTTAAAGTTAACTAACTCCTCTTTTAGAGGATTAACTACCTGACTGAAGTTCTCTTTAGATGTTTTGCTCAGATCCTCAGTACCAGCTTTTACAAGGTTATGACCCATAACCTTTAACTGCTCCTGTAATTCTTTGTATGAGGTGTCAAAGCTCTTTTGTAATTCCTGATTTAAGACTTTATTAGATTCGATATCTGAACGCAGTGAAGCATTCATAGCATTCAAAGAATTTACCTGAGTTAAAGCTTCATCTAATTTAGTCTTTAATTGAGCATCTTCACTGTTTAAGCGATTGTTATCAAAAAGTAGACGATCACGCTCAGAGATGAGCGCTGTTCTTTCTTGATTAAAATTGCTTAACTGATCCTGTAAAGACTTTAAATAGTTATTGCTGTTTGTAAGTGAGTCTTCAGCTGCTTTTAGATTGGCAGCATCAGTTGCACTTTGTTCTGATAACTTAGAATTCTCTTTGGTAATTTCAATGAATTTATAAATAAAAAAGCAAAGTAACAGTGCTAGAACACTAATCACAAGATTTGGCAGAGTAAGTAGGTTTTCCATTGATAAGCCTTAAATTGCATGAACTAGAAAATATACATATATTATATTCCAAAAGTAATGCAAATATTAAGTATATTGTAAAAAATTCCTAAAGAGGCGATTGTGTAGGGGTAATAAAGAAAAGCGAGGGCAAATTAAAAGTTCCAGCTCAAAGGCTGGAACTTTTAATTGAAACTAATTTTGTGTACTAATTGGAATCAGCGCAGAACTCAAGATTGTCTGTATCAACTTCTACGACAGTCTTGTCACTTTCTTTTTCAAACTTGATCTTACCATCCTCGGTTGCGCCAACTACAAGACCTGGCTCCTTGGTATCGATAGTACACATTCTCATCTTACCGTTACGGGAGTTTTTCTTCATGATCTCCTGTTGAGCTTGCTGGATCACAGAAAGCTGAGTTGCAACGCTCTTAAAGTCTGAATTCTCAAGATCAGCATTGGTGATGGTTGTATTACCTTCTTCAGCTGCTAACTTTGCACGAGCCTCTTCTTTGTTTTTCTCAAGCTCTTTAGCCTTTTCTTCTTCCATTGCCTTTTGAATTTCAAGAACAGTAAGGTTCTTACCATCAATTTCCTTGAACTTATCAAATCTGTTTCTTACAAAAGTACAATGACCATAAGGTAAGCGTTCTGATGATTCAGCTAATGATCTTAAGAAGCGAGCTTTGGTATTGTTTTGTACAAGCTTGCCATTGACTCTTACAGGAGCGTTTTTACATAGTTCAGGAGTGATAACAGAGAACATGTTGAAGTTATCATCCTCATCAAAGTAAATGGCCATATTACAGTCAGAATCCTGATAAGTGTATACTGATAAGACACCTATGGACTTAATAAAGGATTCATCCTCACGGCTACTTTCTTGCAACTTATAATCTAAAGCAGCATTGATCTTTGAGAAAGGTACACCTTCTAAAAGCTTACTGTAGGTATCAATCATATAGTCATGATCTTTATCTCCTGTAGAGATACCTAACTTATCGTGAATAACGGTTTGAGTTCCTTTCAAAAAGCCATTATAGACAGAGCATCCTGTAGCTAATGATAGACATAATGAGGCTACACACATTACCTTGAAATATTTATTTAACATGCAAGTTCCTTTTGCAGAATTGTTTTGATTTGTATTGCCCTGAAGCGTTGTTGGTTTTATTTATTGTCAGAGCAACAGAATTGTACAAGAATAGGTGTTTAAAAGAATTGAGTTAAAGCTAAAAAGGTACCGCAGTCTCAATTATTGTGGAACTTTAGCTTGCATTAGTGAGTAAGGTAACGTTTTTGAATGCTATGATATATTACTCCCAAGATGTGTTTGTTTATGAAGGCTGAAATGGCAAGACCAATAAAAGAGATTCCAACTTTAGATGGTGAGGCGGCAATTTCCTTCTTAAAGAGAGCTGAAGCTACTGAAAAACTATATTTTGAAAGAAAAAAGAATGGTACTTTCAAAGATATTACCAAAGATCCTAATCATCAAAATATCATGAAAAAACTGAATAATCCAAAAATTATCTAAAGCTGAAAATCTTTCAATCAGGATAATTTTAATTTATAACATGACTCAATTAATTCTGAACAGGAGTCTTATTGTTTCATGAAGATATAGTGTGCTTGATGATTTTTTTGATAATGAAGCTCATCTTTATGATGAGCGTTTTATGGGCAAGACATACTGTTATGTGAAGGAACTAGATTTTGAACAGCAAGAAAAGGAGCTATAAATAGTAGCCAGTTTTACCGATCATTGTCGGTTAGAGCTTAAAACTAAGAATATAATCTGATTTGCTGTTTCAAAAGCTTTAATCAACTTTATTTTTTAGAAGTATCTAGTTCATTTATTTTTCTAGACAATTCTTTTATCTCATTTATGAGTGTTGGTATTTTGGTAGAAGGATCATCTCCTAAAACTTGTTTTGACACTATATCTGCATTTTTTATTGCAATATCAGTCCTTTCTACGTAACTTTCCCAAGACCCTG
>DKDL01000016.1:0-2634 GCA_002449335.1 Succinatimonas sp. UBA6849
AAACACCTCCCTACTCGATAAGCATTGTTTTTAGTATGGGATTTAGCAAGTTCACTTACAACTGTATAGCATTGCAAGGTGTTGTTCCACACGATTTTGTAAATTTTATTCATATAAATACCTTGACGGTTTAAGAATTTTAAGCTGGGTGAATTACGGCCATTCATGGACAAACGACCGTAATTCGATTCCTCAAAAGAGGAATTTACAAAAACTCCCAGAAATAAGATCCACCAAACTTCTGAAAGTCAATGTAACTTGAGACAAATGAAATTCTGAAAAAGAGCCAAACTCTGAAAAGAGATCCTAATTTTGAAATGAGATCCAAACGTTAAGATGAGAGCAAATAAAGTTGAGCTAAAGACGATCGATACACTTAAGTGTCTTAGTGAAACAAAAGTAACTGAGAAATAAACGGTTCAGTACAGAAATCAGTGCAGAAAAAGTGGGATTACATACGGTAAATAACTGAAAATGCCACCTAAGATCCAAAGTTGCCCACCATGTAAATCCATAAAAAGACAGGTTAAGTCAAGAAAAATTTGTGTTTATTCAATCAAGATGTCAGTGCTTAGTTAGTTTGTCATCAGATCTTCTCACAAGAAATTCTTAATCAAAAAGACTTGTTAATCAAAAGATATAAAAGAAGCCTCCACAAGTCACCTTGCACGGTTATTGTACAGTTAGTTTCTTGACCTCTTTTGTTAGAACATGATTACAAGAGGGTAATAAGTCCAAATATCTGCCAATAAATTACTGAACCTTAATTTACAGAGCCATAATTTACAGATCTATCTAGATAAAGCCCAAACTTATCAAACCTTAATCAAAATCACATTTGTCATAAATCTTTTAAAGAGCGTCAATCCTTTGTTACATAAGGATCGAATGGTAATAATGTGATTATAGGTTAGCATAAAATAAAGATTAGTCTTTTTTTTTTTCTAATCTGTGACAAAATGCCTAAAATTCATTTTGTTGCTATAAGCTCAATAGCTCATAGCAAGGGATGAATTGACTATAAAAATGAAAAAACTTTGGATTTTAATTTAAAGACGCAAATGGAGCTTCTTTGAGGTGCTTCTTTGATGTGTAGAGATGGTAAGTAACTTTATGCAAAGTGACTTTACGCTAAGAATCTTAGGGTAAGTAATTTACTGTTTGTAGATATCAATAGTCTGTACTAACGGTGTTCAAGTTGAACTTATTTCTTATTTAACTTTGTTCTAGTTGAATTTAGTTCAGTTGAGCTTTGTTTTAGTAGAAATTGCAGTGTTCTTTATTTAAATCCAGGATAAGTAATCTCAGATAAATATATTTGCTTAAAAGTTCTTTTAACTTTTAAAAAGTAAAGTGGTGAATTAAAGATCTTAACTTTGGTGTAGGGATTGATTCACTCAACTCAAGAGTTTTAAGAGCATAAAGTCATAAAGCTTTTATGCTTTAAGAAACTCTTGAAAAGACAACTTTTTTAAGACGATGTCTACTGTGAGTTCGGTGGTAGACAAAGGCGGCTTTTTATTGATTTTATTCAGTTGAATATGTCTTAGGAAGAATTTTGGTTCAGCCCAGAATTTCATAAGAAACGTTTTTAGAAATGTTTTTTATGAAAGGACGCTTAAGAATGACGCTTAAGAAATGGGGCTGTGAAGACAATATGACTTTAGCATGATTTTCTTAAAGAAAGTCTCTTTAGATAAGATGTCAAAAGAGAACTTGTCTAAAGGGAAAATTGCTAAAAGATTTTTTTTGCAGTTTTTTTTTCTGGCAGGATATTTCCTAAACATGATCTTTTAAGACAGTAAAGTTGCTGGAAATAGTTACTTAAAGCAGGAAATAGTTTCTTGAAAATTTTCGTTCAGTCCCAAAATTTTTCTAAAGAGAATTGCCGAAAAGAAAAGTTGTCTTAATGGATGAGTCTTAAGCTTAAGAGAGTTTGATTTTAGAAAATTCGTCTTAAGTTATTGTTAAGGATCCTTAAACTAAAAGAAGATCTATTAAAAAGACTCAGTTACTTTTTAAGATTTTAGAGAATTAAATCGTTTTTAAGCAAATTAACTTGATAAGTAAAAGGAATTCAGGGGTCTTGAACCATGAATGAACAAAATACAGAAGTAGAAATTGATTTAGTTCGTCTATTTAGATTTATATTGTCAAAGTACAAGATCCTACTTATAACCGGAATTGTATTTGCAGCACTTGCTTGTGCTTACAAATTCTGTCGTTTTGAATTCTCATCAACACCATTAGAGGATGTTGATAAGCTCTTTACTATTGAACGTGTAGTAAAAGAGCCTGATGGTAAGATTGTTAAGAAAAAAGAAAAGGTAAGTTACAGACTATATGCTGAGGATTTTGATGCTCAGCAGTCTGAATACCAGACTAAGATCAGTGATGCTAAAAATGTTAAAAAGGTTTTAGCCTCAGAAATTAAAGTCCTAGAGAATGGACTTAAGGGTAAACATGAGTATTTAGAAAAATCTAAACTCTATGGTTTGGATCCGGCAAGTTACTGGGAAGCAGATTTTTACTACAACATTCGTGAGAAGAATGCAAAATCCTCAAAATCTAATGTAACAGCTGTTAAAAAGGTTTTAGAGAATAAAGATGGTAACTCTAATGCTGCAGATCAAT
>DKDL01000016.1:2664-3816 GCA_002449335.1 Succinatimonas sp. UBA6849
TTAGAGAATGAATCTACAGTAGTTAAGTTTGCAAACAACCTTTTACACACTCAAAAGTACATTACTTTATTTGCTGATGCTCTAGGTTTAAAACTTGAATACACCAAAGAGCCAGTATATGAGTTGGTAGGTTTTAATGTTGTTGACAGTTACTCATTTGTAATCTCCTTAAAAGGTGATTCAAAAGACACTGTTGCAAAATTAGAAAAAGTAAAAGAGATCTTTGATAAAGAGTTTATTGAGTTCTTTGATAATGAATATGTAATTAGAACTAAGCAGATCTCTTTTGAGAATACTTATAACCCAAGCTTGATTAAACTAAAAGAGGATAAGGATTCAGCTGTAACTAATGATGAGAAGGCAATTGATGCTAAGAGAAATCAGATTAGTAATACAGTGTTACCAGTGCCTCCTGAGGATGACAAACTTGTAACACTAGAATCTTACAAAGCTAAAAAGTTAGTGGTCTTTGCTGCAGCAGGTTTTGCCTTTGGCTTATTTATTTGCATTGTAATCTTTGGTATGAAGTACCTGTTTAGTGGTCGCTTAAACTCTAAAGATTATTTAAAAGAGAGCTTTAAATATGAGAATATTGCTGTATTACATGAAGCATCATTCTCAAAAGAAGACAAAACTGAAAAAGAAAAGCTAAAAGAAGCTTTAGAACTTTTATGCTCTAATAAGAAGAGTATTGCTATTGTATCAACTCTTGAGAAAAAAGAGATTGGTAATGCTGTATCAGTAATTGAGTCGGCTTTAAACGCAAAGGGTATAAGTGTAAAAGTATTAAAGGACTATAACGTAAAGCAAATCTCTGATTGTGATGCAGCAATAGTTGTAGAAAAACTTGATGTGTCAGTTTTAGAGAAGTGTGTAAACGAGTTTGAGTCTTTAAAGACCTATAAGTTTGATGTACTCGGTATTGTTTACGCATAGCGTTATTAACGCATAGTACTGTTTATGCATAGTATCGTTTAAGCACGGTATTGTTAATGCGTTGTTTTGTTAAAGCATAGAGCTGTATATGCAGAGTATTATTTGTGCTTAATGATTTGTGTTTTTCGAGTACTCTTGGATTTTTGTCACTTTTGACCAAAATCTAGAAAAAACTTAAGGGCATAAAGCGCAAGAAATGCAAGAAAAGATATCTTA
>DKDL01000003.1 GCA_002449335.1 Succinatimonas sp. UBA6849
GAATTTATTTCTGACCATTTACCAAACTTGTGCATAAAACACAATTCACTGCTCAAATGTAAAACGTATTGTCTAAATCTCTGCCTTAACTTGTAATTACCATAGTTGATTTGAAAATTACCTTAGATGAAATCAAGTAAAAATGGTAGAATATACAGCTGTTAAAGATTTTCTCCTACAGCGGGAATTATTTGTTTTATAAGTTAAACGCTAGGTGCTCAAATGAATACTTATCCAAAGACAGCGCTGGTTATCAACTGTGGTAGCTCATCTGTTAAATTTGCCATTTTGAACCCAGAAGATGGCTATATCTTCTTAAATGGTATTGCTGAAGCTTTAGGTTTACCAGAGGCCAGAATTTCATGGAAGTTCAATGGCGGTGAAAAGACAGAGACAATGTTAGGCGCTGGAGCAGATCATAAGAAAGCTCTAGAGTTTTTAGTAAAGAATGTTCTTGAAAAAGATCAATCTTTATTAGATTCTATCGTTGCCTGCGGTCACAGAATTGTGCAGGGTGGTGATATCTACTCAGAGCCAACTCTAATCAACGATGAAGTTGAGGAAAACATTAAAAAGGTTATTCCTTTTGCACCTCTTCACAATCCAGCTCACTTATTAGGTATTGATGCTGCAAGAGCAAACTTTCCTAAGATCCCTCATGTTGCAGTATTCGATACAGCATTCCATCAGACCATGCCTCCAAAGGCATATCGTTATGCTATTCCTGAGGAATACTACACTGATTTACATTTACGTAAGTACGGTGCTCACGGTACTTCTCACATGTTCTTATCTCAAGAGGCTGCTAAGCTTTTAGGTAAGCCACTAGAAGAGACAAACTTAATTACCTGTCACTTAGGTAACGGTGCATCTGTTACTGCTGTAAAGGGCGGTAAGTGCGTTGATACATCAATGGGTTTAACTCCATTAGATGGTCTAATCATGGGTACACGTAGTGGTTGTATCGATGCTTCAGTTGTATTCTTCTTATGTGAAAGAATGGGTATGACTCCAGATGAGGTTAAAGAAGTATTAAATAAGAAGTCAGGTATGATGGCTGTATCAGGCGTTTCATCAGACTTCCGTCCTATCGTTGCTGGTATGAATGAAGGCAATGAAAGATGTAAGTTAGCTTTACAGATGTATGCATACCGTTTAGCTAAGTTCATCGCTTCATACTATGTACCACTAGGTGGTCACATCGACGCTATCGTATTCTCAGGTGGTGTTGGTGAGAATGGTCCTACCACTCGTAAGTTTGTTTGTGCTGAGTTACAGGAAGCATTCGGCATCAAATTAGATAACGAAGCAAACTATAAGGCTAAGGTATTCATGGGTGTTGATAAGCAGCTTATCTCTACTCCTGATTCAAAGGTTAAGGTTTACGTTATCGCTACAAACGAAGAATTGGTTATTGCTCGTTCAGCAATGAGCTTTGTAAAATAATCTAATTCCTTTTGTATAAAATCCTAAACTGCTTTGCAGTTTGGGATTTTTTGTGTCTACACTCTTTCTTCTATTTCCCCATCTTTCTTCTACAACCATCTTTCTTCAACTACCTTCCTCTATTACCGATATCAATTACCTCATCAATTCTCAAGCACTTTTACATTCCCTCTTGGATCATCTTCCTGCTATCTTCACTTGTAATAAATATTCTTTGTTTTAGTTCATGAAACTTACTTAACACTTACTACTCTTTAAGGTAATATTGAACTAACTTATTGATATACAGTTAAACTTACATTGATTTTTAAGCAAAAAATAAAGGCGTATCGTATGATTGATGTTGCAGATTTAAGACGTAGCTATCAGCAAGGTGGTCTTGATGAAAAGGATCTGCCTGCTCATCCTATGGATCTCTTTGAAAAGTGGTTACAACAGGCTATCGACTCCAAAATGTATGATCCAAATGGAGTTGTAGTAAGTACAGTTGACGCTACCGGTCAGCCTTACTCAAGAATGGTACTGTTAAAAGACTATACACGTGAGGAATTAGTTTTCTATACCAACCTAGGCTCAAGAAAAGCAGAACAAATCAAAGGAAATCCTAAGATCTGCATGCTCTTCCCTTGGTATATGCTAGAAAGACAGGTCATGTTTATTGGTGAAGCTCACCGTCAGTCACCACTACAGGATCTAAAATACTTCCACTCCCGTCCTAGAGGCAGTCAGATTGGAGCATGGACATCTCATCAGTCTCACTTAATCTCTGCTCGTGGAGTCTTAGAAGGCAAGTTCTTAGAGTTAAAAGAGAAATTCAAGAACGGAGAAATCCCTCTACCATCATTCTGGGGTGGATACAGAGTAAAATTTACTAAAGTAGAGTTCTGGCAAGGTCGTGAAAACAGATTACATGACAGATTTATCTATGATTTAGAAGATGGTGTATGGCAGACACCTAAGAGACTGGCTCCTTAATTAAAAAGGAACTACTTCTGATGAAAAAGGACCTTACAAGGTCCTTTTTCATTTGGTAGAAATGTAAACTATAAAGTCTTAGTTTAGAAAACTACAGTCTTATTACCATGAATAAAGACTTTGTCATCTAAGACCTTGTTTACAGCTCTCATTAAAACCATCTGCTCAACATCGTGACCTGCCTTAGCTAAGGTCTCAGGATCATAACGATGATTTACCTTAATTACATCCTGCTCAATGATAGGACCTTCATCAAGATTGTTAGTTACAAAGTGGGCTGTTGCACCAATGATCTTTACACCACGGTTATAAGCCTGTAAATATGGTTTAGCACCAATAAATGCAGGTAAGAAAGAGTGGTGAATGTTAATGATCTTGCCTAAAGGATAGTGATTTACAAATTCAGGTGAAAGAATACGCATATATTTAGCTAAGATCACGTAATCTGGGTTACATGAATCAATAACTTCCATCATGCGCTTTTCCTGCTCTTCTTTAGTAATACCATCACATGATACTAACTTAAATGGAACATCAAACTTTTCAGCAAGTTTGCCTAAATCTGGATAGTTACCTGCAACACAAACGATATCAGCATCCATTGCGCCAGAGTAAGACTTCATTAAAAGTTCACCTAAGCAATGAGATTCTTTAGTTACAAGAACACATAAACGACGGCGGTGGTTGTCAGTCAATCTTACCTTAGCACCTTGTGGCAACACGCCTACAACAGTGTTAATAAAGGTTTGATTTGAGTTTTCGTCACTAAACTCACCTTCAATTACAGTTCTCATAAAGAACTTGCTGTCCTCATGAGATGCGAACTGATCCTGTCTTATAACGTTATAGTGGAATAGAGAGCAGACATTAGTGATCTTTGCAATCAAACCTACATCATCTGAACACTCTGTTAATAGAATTCTTTTTTCCATAGATGTCTTTCTTTTTATAAAAAAATATTTTTAATTTTATGTGGTTATATGTCTAATATACAAGCCTCAGCATTTTTGATCAAAAAATGATCGGTCCATAAGGGTGCATTTGGTGCATTTTGTGTAAATTATAGTTTTTTTTACGATTGTGTTTACAATGGAACTAATACTTTTATACACACATGTAATTAAGGAAGACAATCATAATGGCTATAGACGATACTCTACCTACTCTAGATAAGTATGCAACATTGATGATTCCTGGAAAGGATCCAATAAAACTTCCTATTTTAAAAGGAACATTAGGACCTGAAGTTATCGATATTCGAGAATTAGGCAAGCAGGGATACTTCACATATGATCCTGGTTTCGTGTCTACAGCGTCATGTATGTCAAGAATTACCTTTATTGATGGTAAGAAAGGTGTTTTGCTGTACAGAGGCTACCCTATCGATCAATTAGCAACCAAGTGTGACTATTTACAGGTTTGCTATCTTTTATTCAAAGGCGAATTACCAAATAAAGAGCAATACCAGAACTTCGTACACAGAATTAAGCACCATACTCTGGTGCACACACAGATGGAATCATTATTCCAAGCATTCCGTCGTGACTCTCACCCTATGGCTGTTCTATGTGGTGTTGCTGGCGCTCTGTCAGCTTTCTATCACGACAGCTTAGATATTTATGATCCTGAGCATCGTGAGCTTACAGCAATTCGTCTGATTGCTAAGATGCCAACCCTTGCTGCGATGTCATATAAGTACTCAATCGGTCACCCATTCGTTTATCCTAGAAACGAATTGAGCTATACCGGTAACTTCCTGCACATGATGTTCTCAACTCCATGTGAAGAGTACAAGGTAAACCCGATTGTTGAAAAAGCTTTAGACAGAATTTTTACTCTTCATGCTGATCACGAGCAGAACGCTTCAACCTCATCTGTAAGATTGGCAGGTTCTTCAGGTGCTAACCCATATGCATGTATTGCAGCAGGTGTAGCTTCTCTATGGGGTCCTGCTCACGGTGGTGCTAACGAAGCCTGCTTACGTATGTTAGAGGAAATTGGCTCTGTAGACAGAATTCCTCAATACATTGCCCGTGCTAAGGATAAGAATGATCCATTCAGATTATTCGGTTTCGGTCACCGTGTTTATAAGACCTTTGACCCTCGTGCTATTGTAATGAGAGATACCTGTCATGAAGTGTTAGATGCTCTGCACAAGGATGACAATCCTCTATTAGCAGTTGCAACCGAGCTTGAAAAGATTGCTCTATCAGATGAATACTTCATTGAGAGAAATCTATACCCTAACGTTGATTTCTACTCAGGTATCATTCTAAATGCAATCGGTATTCCAACCTCAATGTTCACCGTAATCTTTGCGATTGCAAGAACCATCGGTTGGATCTCTCACTGGAATGAAATGAGACAGACAGCTGATTCACGTTTAGGACGTCCTCGTCAGATTTACACTGGTAAGGAATTAAGAAACGTAAAATCTATGTCCAGAAGATAGTACTTTTCTTAAAAAGTTCTATCAAAAAAGCCTGCTACTTAATAAGTTTGCAGGCTTTTTTAATGACTGTTTAAAAGTAACTTTCCCAAGACCCAGT
>DKDL01000104.1 GCA_002449335.1 Succinatimonas sp. UBA6849
GAAACACCTCCCTACTCGATATAGTCAGAAAAGACATTTAAAACCTTAACAGTCTTTCAAATAACCGTCTTTCAAACTTAATTCTGTTTCAGTCTTAATTTGAAGAAGCCTTTTTGAATTTTGACTTTGTTCTGGGGCTTTCTCTCGTAAGTCTTTACTTTTTCTTTGACATTGGCGGGCTTTTCGTTGCTACTGTCATTTATTTCTTCAACAGGAAGTGTCTTCATGTAGTTCTCTACAAGCTCAACTCTCTTTAAGAACATTCTGTCTGCAATATCTTTACCTTTAAAACCGGCCTCGACAAATTCTTTAGCTTTGACGTTTTTGCAGATATCAAAAATCTTTAGAAAATACTGTGCTCGAGGGAATGGTCTGTTCTCAAAGCCTTTTCTGCCTAAGAAGTCACACATACAACACAAGACAAAAGGCTCGATGCGCTCAGGCTTTCTCCAGGCGTCTAGTTTATCTAGTAAAGATACAATACCTTCTGCTCCCTTTCTGTAAAGATGATGCATTTCAGAGTGATATAAAACTACGATATAAGCAAATTGCTCATAATCAGTAGGTACTCTCAATCTTTGACACAGACATCTTAAAGGCTTTACCCCCAACTGATTATGCAGTCTATGGTGAGGCCACAAGACAGTAGGAGTTTCTCCCTTGCCTAAGTCATGACACAACATGGCAAAACGCACAATAGGGGATTTTGTAAGGGTACTTACTTTATGCAAGGTCATACAGGTATGTAACCCTGAGTCAATCTCAGGATGCCATCTTATAGGACCAGGCACACCAAAGAGTTTATCAACTTCTGGTAATACTTCTTTTAAAGCTTCAGTTTTTCTTAAAGCTAAGATGAACTGTTCAGGATTATCTGTAGTAAGAGCCTTTTGTAATTCAATAAAAACTCTTTCAGGTGTAAGTTCTGATAATTCTCCAGAGTTAGCAATTTTACGCATCAGCTCTAAGGTTTCATCAGCAATCCTAAATCCTAAGTGATAGTAGCGAGCGTAGAATCTTGCAACTCTTAAGACACGCAGAGGATCTTCAATAAAGGCATCTGAGACATGGCGTAATAGCTTATTTTTAAGATCATCTTGTCCATGGTAAGGATCGATGATATTGCCGTTCTCATCCATGGCAATGGCATTGATGGTTAGATCTCGACGAATAAGATCGTCTTCTAGAGTGATGTTTTGATTAAAATCGCAGGTAAAGCCAACATATCCATGACCGTTTTTTCTCTCAGTTCTTGCAAGAGCATATTCTTCGTGGGTTTTTGGATGTAAAAATACAGGAAAGTCTTTTCCTACCTGGCTGAAGCCTAACTTTTTCATTTCTTCAACCGTAGAACCTACGACTACATAATCTCTGTCAGCTCCCTTTAATCCTAAAAGCTTGTCTCTGACAGCACCACCAACCAAATAAACCTGCATTTTGCTAACCTCAATCAATATCTAAATTTTAGCAAAATTTGAGATCAAAGGCACTGATAAAGGCACTCATTTGTCTTCGTCTGTTATAATGTCCTTTCAGTCAAAATAAGAATAAAAAAGTTAAATATAAGTACGAGTAGATATGTACGAGAAGTTTTTTGGTTTAGATGAACTGCCTTTTGATGGTTTGCCAGACAACAGGTTTTATTTTGTTGGCAACTGTCAGCATCAAGCATTGGAGCTTTTAACTAGCAATCTGTCTAGGAATGGCTCAATTTGTATTCTGTCAGGTCCTTCAGGATCAGGCAAGACTACGCTTGTGAGAATGCTGATTCGTTCTCTACCAAAACGTATGAGAATTATCGCTATTGATGATCCTAGATTAGATCCACACATGCTTTTAGCTACTATTTTAAGAGCGAGTGGTGTCGTTGCAACTTCTTTTGAATCTATTGCCGAATTAACTTTAAAACTTAGAAAACTATTAGAACGCTCAGTACAAAGTGGTATTGTCACTACCGTTATCTGCGATGAAGCTCAAGGTCTGTCTGATGAGGTCATCGAACAAATCCGTCTAATCAGTAACATCGAAGGCGAGTTGGGTAAGATGATTAACTTCCTCTTAGTAGGACAGGAAGATCTTATTGAAAACATCCAAAAGCCAATGCATAAGATGTTTTGGGGCAGAGTAAAGGCTTTTGCTACCATCAGAGCTTTAAAGCGCGATGAAGTTCATTCTTATGTAAACTTCAGAATGCAGATGGCAGGCTGTCATGATCCTGTCTTTACCACAAGAGCAATCAATATCTTATATAAAGGCACCAAGGGTCTTCCAAGAATCATCAACTCTGTAGCTGACAGAGCTTTATGCATTGCCTTTAATGCTCAGAAAAAGCATGTTTCAGGTCATACCATTAAAAAGGCTATAGAAGTAGTCCGTCATGATCGCAGTCTGTTCGTAGTAGGTGTAAAGACCTTCTTTAAGGAAGTATCTTTAGCTTTATTTGCAAAACTGCCTTTATTAGTTTTAGGTATGATTATAAGTGCGTTAGTCTTTAGCGCAGCCTACATTTATCTACCTCATAAATTGGATTCTCAATCTCTGCAGACTTTAGTAAATGCTGATGAAACGGTTCAGGATAACTACAATAAAGCCTTAAATGCGATGTTACCTGGCAGAACTGTAAAGAACAGAGAAGTAGCTCTATTTAATTCCTCAGTAAAAGAAAGCCTGTTTAAATCAGATGCCATTGATACTTTAGTTAAGGTTTGGGGCTATCGTCGTCAGGATGGTGCCAGAAGTACCTGTAACGATCTTGAGGCTTTAAATTTAACCTGTAGAACAGTTCAAAAAGATCTTAACTTTATAAAAACAGTTGATAGACCAGTAGTCCTATCCTTAAGAAATGATGACTTGGTTCCTTTCTATGCAGTACTTATAGGTATGAACAAAGTGGAAGCCTCTTTAATCATGGGCAACAGACTGTGGAAAGTAAAAAGATCATATCTTAATCATGTCTATGATGGTGAGTTTACCTATATAAGTTCAAAACTTAAAAAAGGTGAGAAGTTTGAAGATAAGGTAACAGCTGATAACTATGTAAAAGCTTTAAATTCACTTTCAGAACTTACAGCTTATACAGCACCTGAGATTAAAAACAAAAGAGATCTTAAAGAGAGCTTTGATGACTATTTAAAGCAGTCTGATGATGAAGATCTTGATGCAATAGTTTTAGATAAGTCTTTAGCAAAGGGACCTAAACTTGAAAAACAGTAATCTTAAAGAACAGCGAAAACTTCTTAAAGGCTACGGTTTTACCTGGTTCAGTGCCTTAAAGATCTTATTATTCTCCATAGTTTTCTCAAGCTTTGGTTTGAGTGCCTTTGTCCTAACCTCTGAATACTCATTTGTTAAAGCAAAAAATGAGGTTGTGGCAAGGGTAGTTAATACCTATGAGAACATTGTAAAGATCTATGACGGTACTCAAAACGGCAAACGATCATATATAGCCTATAAAGTTATAGGTTACACAAACTACAAATTTCCAAACGCTAAAACTTATGGACCTAAAGATCTTAACCTTGAGGGGAGACCTAATTTAGTTAAGGTAAAAGGTCAAAAGCTAAAGCTTACAGAAAACCTCTATAAGGTAAGATTTATAGATACAAAGTAAAGAGCAGTAACAGAAATGCTCAGTAGCAGAAGTGCTCTGAAATAGCACAAAAAATGCTTATACAGGTCAATTTTCAGAAATAGTTTGCTTAATAAAGTGCGCTAATCACAGATTTAATAACAATTCATAATCTCTTTACATTCTTAAACTAAAATCAGTCATAGGCATGTGTATCGAATTTAAGGATTGAACTATGGCTGACAGAACAAGAAGACAGTCTTTAGTTGTAAGACTTGCAATCATTATTGTGGTATCTGTTCTAATTTCACTTTTAGCAGTTACCTCTATCTTTTATAAAAACTCTTCATCTATCATCGAAAAAGAAATTGTTAACAAACAATTGCCATCAGAAACATTCCTAATTGCCAATAACGTAAGATCTTATATTGAGCCTTACATCAATGAATCTAAAGTTATGGCTACATCAGCTTATACCATGCAGTGGATTAAAAATGGTGAGAATAAAGAGGGGTACGGTATCTTCAAGCAGGATCGTCTGAACATCATTAAAGAATATGATTTGTTCAGTACCTTCTTAGCATCCTTTACCTCTCAAACTTATTACTATAAAGGTGATTCTTGCGGAAAACTTGATATTGAAGGAAGAGATTCCTGGCTTAAATACACCTTAGACTGCAAGGATGTCTATGATGTAAATATGGACTTTGACAGAGTGTCAGGAGAGTTAGCTCTTTTCATCAATTACAAAATGATAGATGAGAATGGAGATTTGATCGGTATTACCGGTACTGCTGCAAAGTTAAACAATCTTTTAAAGATGTTAAAAGAGCAAAGACTCGGTGAGACTGGTTACTTTTTCTGTATCAATGAGCAAGGTCTAATTCAGTTACATCAAAATGACAGTTATATCCTTAAAAAGAATGTTAATGACTTTGATCCTAAGTTCTTGTCTGTAATTAAAAGTGCAACTACTGACAAGAACCATTTAGCCTATTACACCTCACCTGTTGATGGTAAAGATTACATTATCGTAGCTGTAAAAGATAAACTTTTAAACTGGACCATTGTAGGTAAGATTGCCAAATCTGAGGTGATGGCTCCGCTTAATACCATGTTAATAGAGTCAGCTGTGCTGATGATAATAGCTTTAATTGCAATGCTAGGTATCGTTTACTACATCGGCAAGTTATTGAGCTCAAGACTTGGTCTTCTAAAGCTAAATATAAAGAACTTCTCTGACTTCTTTGAAAGAAAGACAGATACTCCAAATCTAAAGAGACCTAAGAACTTTGATGAAATCGGTTTAGCAGTAGGCACCTTATGTGAAATGGCAGATAAAATTGAGGCTAGTTTGGAGGATAATTCCCGCTCTATTGCTGCCGTTCACGATGTTCTCAATAAAGTAAATGCAGGTAATTTCTCAGATCATGTAAGTTACAGATCAAAAGATCCTTATATATCAGAATTGGTCTCATCATTAGATACAGCTCTTACAAATATCAATTCTGTAATGGAGAGCGTGGATAACGTCTTAAGTTCATACGTTCATAACGACTTTACAGCAAGAGTTGAAAATGGCAATTATCAGGGTAAGTATTTAGAGCTTGTTAATGGAATTAACCGCTTAGGTCAGGTAATGTGTGAAATTCTAAAAGCACAAAAGCAGTTATCTGACGATCTAAAAGAAAAGTCTGAATCTCAGAACAAATCCATAAGCTCTGTTTATGAAGCTCTGCATGATCAGTTAAGGCTGATTGAAAACACCACAGATGCAACTCATACCATTACAGCGTCAAATGCTGCGGTTGTAAATGAGACCGAGGAAATAGAGAGTAATGCTTCAAAGATTCAAAATGTAGTTTCAATTATCAGAGAAATTGCAGATCAGACTAACTTACTTGCATTAAATGCTGCTATTGAGGCTGCTAGAGCAGGAGCAGCCGGTAAAGGCTTTGCGGTGGTAGCAGATGAGGTTCGATCACTTGCTGCAAGTACCCAAAACAGCTTGGGTGATATTGTAAAAATCTCACAGGAGCTTTTAGACAACATTGATAATTTAAAGGTCAGTGTACAGTCTCAAACAGAATCAATCTCAATGATTGAGAAGTCCTCTGATGAGTTAAAGGAGAACAGCATCAGTAACTCATCATTAGTTGAGCAGTCAAATGACATCTCAAAAGATTTAGGCGTGGTTGCTAACAGAATCATTGAAGACATCTCTTCAAGAAAGTTCTAACGATATTTTTAAGTTACCAACCTTCATCGTGAAGGTTGGTGGAACTTAATGTTATTGATAGCGATTACTTTTAAAAAATGCGATTAGCATCACTCTTTTTTCAAGAAATTACAAAACATATTGTATAGAATTAAAGTTAAACAGAATGCTTTGCACGCCTCGTGATGAGGATCGTTTTTTTTGTCTTTTAAAGCATTACAAATCGGGATGTAAATAATGAAAATTTCAAAAGTTGCTATTGCCATTACATCATTGCTTGTTTGCTCTAATGTTTACGCAGCCACAGTGTTAAAAGTTTGGGAAGATGACCAAAAGTCACAAGGCATTGCTCAGGCTGTTGCTGATTTTGAAGCTCTAAATGATTGTAAAGTTATCGTAGAAGAAGTTCCTTTCGTCTCTCAGGTTGACAGATTAAGACTAGAAGGTCCATCAGAAGATGGTCCTGATATTTTAATGATCCCTGCAGACAGAGTAGGCGCTGCAACTGTCCAGGGGCTGATTGCTCCTATTAAGTTTATGCAGGAGGATCAGGATAAGTACATCCGTTCAGCTGTTTCTGCCTTTGCTCAAGGTGGTGAAATCTATGCTGTACCTAAAGTTGTAGAAACCTTAGTGCTCTTCTATAACAAGGATATCTTAAAGCAACCTTATGATACTTTAAATGAGTATTATGACTATGCTATGAAAAAGAAGGCTACTTCAGACGATGAATACGGTTTTATCGCAAAGTGGGATTCTTTTTACTATGCATACGGTGCAATGCAACCATACGGCGCTTATGTATTCGGCACTGATTCAGACGGTAACCTGGATTCACGTGATGTGGGTTTGGCAAACGAAGGAGCAATTAAAGGTGTAGAACTTATTAAAAAGTTCTTTGACACCGGTTGTATTCCTGATTCTGTTCGTGGAGACAAAGGTCAGAATACCATCGATGAGCTCTTTACTAAAGGTAAGGTGGCTGCAATTATCAATGGTCCATGGGCATTAGAGCCTTATTCTAAAGCTAAGGTAAACTTTGGTGTATTGCCTCTGCCAATCCTGCCTAATGGCAAGCCAATGAGCTCATTTTTAGGTGTAAAAGGTTATGCCATTTCAATCTGGTCTAATGAGCATGATTTGGCAGAACAGTTTTTACAGTTTATAAATCAGCCAAAGTATGCAAAAGTCCGTTATCAGAAGACTCAAGAGATCCCTCCTATCAAGTCAGTAATGGCTGATCCTATTATTACTAATGACGACTTTGCTAATGCTATTGCAGTTCAGGCAAGTAGAGCAGTTCCTATTCCTTCAATTCCAGAGATGTCTGAAGTTTGGGGCCCATTTGATGGCGCACTCGACGTTGCAATTAGTGGCAAGGAAGGGGTAAAAGATGCTCTAAAGTCTGCTGTAGAGCATATTGATTATCAGATTGAAGCATTCCGCTCAGGTCTTTAATTAACTTATCAGAGCAACATTACAAATACCTTGTTTTATACAAGGTGTTTGTTGTGTGATGCTTTGATCTACAGGAATTTAATATGAACAAATTCTCTAAAGGCCTAATGCTAAGCCTCGCTTTAATCTATTCTCAAGAAACTCTAGCCACAGAGAAACTCATCGTTTGGGAAGATGTAGGTCGTGCTTCTACTATTGCTTCAGCTGTAAAAGACTTTGAAACAATTTACGACTGTAAAGTTGAAGTGCTTGAAAAGCCTATGTACCATCAGGTAGAGCTTTTAGAAAAGCTAGGACCAAAAGGCGAAGGTCCTGATGTGGTGGTTTTAGCCTCAGACATGGTAGGTGTAGCTAAAGATAAAAATCTTATCACGCCTGTTCACTTCATGCAGGTAGAGACTAATCAGTATCTGCCAAATTCAATAGCCTCTGTAACCTTTGATGGTGATCTTTACTCAGTACCTAAAACAATTGAAACCTTAATTGTTTTCTACAATAAAGATCTTTTACCTTCACCTCCTGATACTCTTGAAGAGTATGTCGATTTGTCAAAGCAAATGAGGAAAAAAGGCAAGTATGGCTTACTTGCCAAATGGGATCTTTTCTATACCACCTATGCCATAATGCACGGTTATGGAGCCTATATCTTTAGAACTGATAATGACGGTACAATCAATCTGAACTCGTACGGTTTAGATACTCCAGGTGCTGTTGAAGCTTTAAAAGTTTTACGCAAGATGTCAAACAATGATCTTGTGTATGACTATTTATCAGGTATTGATGGTTACAACAGAATGTATGAGCTTTTCACTGCAAAAAAAGCTTTAGCTGTTATCAATGGTCCTTGGGCAATTGAGGACTACTTAAAGGCCGGTATCAACTTTGGCATTACCACACTGCCAAACCTTCCAAATGGAAATCCAATGGCAGGATTTTTGGGTACCAAAGGCTATTCAATCTCTAAATGGTCTGCTCATAAAGAATTAGCTGAGGATTTTCTGCGCTTTTTAAATGAGCACAAATATGCTCTGTTAAGATATAAAGAGAGTCGTCAGATCCCTCCGATTATTTCTGTATTGCAAGATCCGTCTTTAGCTAATGACGATCTGATTCAGGTGATTGCGCAACAGTCAGTTCAGGCTGTAAATATGCCATCCATTCCAGAAATGTCTTACGTATGGTCTGCAATGGACAAAGCAATTTGGAAAGTAACTCATACTGAAACTCCAATTGATTACATTCTTGAGAATACCAAAAAGGATATTGAGTCTTATATTCAAACCAGACTTAAAAGTAACTAGTGAAAAGACTGTAACCAAAGAATGACTGTCTACTAGATAAGGGCTATTTATAAAGGCAATTTGCAAAACATTTTTGTTTATACAAATTTGCCTTTGTGAAGTTACCTCGTTTTATGTCTAGTAGATCTTGTTGTGAATACTCAAACCTTAAAAATAAGCTTATTTGAACCGATAATAAGTCTATTGAGTCAGAGTTAATCAAACTTTTGACACTATTTAAAAAACAATCAAATTAACCAAAAGTTAAACTATAAAACTCTATTAAAACAATAATAAGAGGACAAACTATGTTGATGAAAAAAACAAAAATCTGTGCAGTCATAGGCAGTATCTTTCTATCGTTAAATCTTGCATATGCAACAGATCTTGTAGTGTGGGAAGATCTTGGTAAGTCCCATGGTATTGAAAAAGCTGTAGCACAGTTTGAAAAAGAGAATAACTGTAAGGTTATTCTAAAAGACTCTGACTACGTTGGTCATTTAGCAGCCTACGAGAGCGCGCTAAAAGATGGTTCTCAGATCCCTGATATCTTAATGCTGCCAGCTGACAGAATGGGATATGCTGCAAAATCTGGTTTGATCACTCCTCTTTCATTCATGCAAAAAGAAGAGCATAAGTATCTTAACTCATCAATTAAAGCTTTCACCTACAAAGGTGAGATTTACGCAGTTCCACGTTCAATGGAGACCATGGTTGTTTACTACAATCAGGATCTTATGAAATATCCATTTGAGCAGTTTGATGATTACTATAAGCTCTCAATGGATCTTAAAAAACAGGGCAAATATGGCATCATCGGCAAATGGGATTTCTTCTACTTTGCTTACGGTTTCTTAAAGGGCTATGACTCTTACCTGTTTGGTAACAATTCAGATGGTTCATTAAATCCAAAAGATCTTGGAGTAGCTTCAGATAATGCAGTAAAGGCAACTGAATATCTTGCAAAAGTATGTAAAGATATCTTACCTCCATCTGTTTTAGGCAATGATGGCTTTGGTGAAATTGAAAAGCTGTTTACCACAGGAAAAGCTGCAGCTGTAATTACAGGTCCATGGGAATTAGAAACCTTTGCAAAATCAGGTATTAACTACGGTGTAGCTCCTCTTCCAAGATTACCTAATGGTAAATTCATGACCCCATTTTTAGGATTTAGAGGTTATGCTATAACTCAAAAGAGTAATAACAAAGCTTTAGCTGAAAAATTCTTAAAGTTTATCAATCAGCCTCAATATGCTTTACAAAGATATCAGTCAATTCTTGAGTTACCTCCTATTCATGAGATTTTGACCAATCCTTTAATTAACAATGACGACTTTGCTAATGCAATTGCGGTACAGGCTTTAAATGCCGAAGCAACCCCATCAATTCCTGAAATGGCAACTGTTTGGGATCCTATGAATACAGCAATCTCTGACATTGTTACAGGAAAAGCCTCAGCTCAAAATGCTTTAAACAAAGCTAAAAAGCAAATTTTAGCTGCAATTGATGGTAAGAGTGCTGATGTCGAGGATAAAGCTGAAGCTAAAGAAGATGAGGAAACTCAAACTCCAGCAATAGATGAGAACATTGCAACTGAGGATAAAGCAGCATCAGATAACGAGGATTCTCTAGCACACAGCTCTGAAGCTTTAGAGTCAGATAACAATGACGGTGTTTCTGTTGATGATCCAGTCTCTCATGATGATGAGAATATTGATGAAGCTTTTAGCGTAGAAGTTGAAAACGCTCCTGACGACGCAACTTCAACAACTTCAGATTCAAAAGCTTCATCTGACAATGAAGAAGCAAAGCCTGAAGACAACACTTCTGCAACAGAAGGCAATAAAGCTATTGAAAACACCACAGAACCAAAAGAAGAAAAGACTGAAGAGAAAAAGGAAATCTCTTTAGATAGTCTTGATTTTGGTTAGTAAGAGATTTGTTTTATAAGAGAATAGGTATTGTGTTTTCTCAATGCCTCATCTCGTTACTGTGTTTTCTTATTCAAGTCAAACAAAAGCCTGCTTTTAGCAGGCTTTTAAAATGGTTAGTTAATAAGTGGTTAGTTAATAAGGAATAGGTAGTTAGTCTTTAGCTTAACTATCTTTTCAAGCAGTTAACTGCCTGTCTTTCAACACCAAGACATAATACATATCTTTCTAAGAATGCATTAAAGCCTTCTACTCCCTTAGGATTTGGATCGATCTTAGAGCCTTGAGCATCATGGAAAACTTTATTCTCTAAGAACTCAGGTAAGGTTTCTTTGTCTTTCTGTACACGGTAAGCTGCAAGTAGAGCTATACCCCATGCACCACCTTCACCTGCGGTTGTCATTACCCATACAGGGATGTTTAGAGCATCAGCCATGATTGATTGACCAACACCTTTAGTCTTGAATAAACCACCATGACCTAAAAGTTTGTCTACTTTTACATGCTCTTTTTTCAGAATATCCATTCCTAAACGGATTGCACCTAATGAGGTATTTAGATTTGATCTGAATAAATTACCTACAGTGAATTTTGAGGTTGGCATTCTAGCTAATAAAGGTCTGCCTTCAGGCATTGAAGTGATATTCTCACCTGATAAATAACCATAAGTAATAATGCCATCACAGTCAGGAGCTCCGTTGTTTAAAGCCTCGTTATATAAGGTCTTGAACAGGGTATTCATGTCCATGTCAATATGAGCTGCCTTTAAGAAGTCAGCAAACAGACCTACCCAGGCATTCAGATCAGAGGTGCAGTTGTTAGCATGAACCATAGCAACCTGCAGACCATCAGGGGTAGTTACACAGTCAATTTCTCTGTGTAATTTTTCAAGTGCCTTTTCAAGTACAACCATTGCAAAGATTGAGGTTCCTGCTGAAACATTACCGGTTCTTACTGCAACTGAGTTGGTTGCAACCATACCGGTACCGGCATCACCTTCTGGAGGGCAAATAGGGCAACCTGGCTCAAGAGTACCTGAAACATCTAACAGTTTAGCGCCTTCTACGGTTAGAGAACCAGCGTCATCACCTGCGCATAATACTTTTGGTAATAAGTGCTCTAAGGTGTAAGGCATTTTCTCTTCGTAGAGGATTTTATTGAACTGCTCTAAATACTTCTGATTGTAATCATGAGTATTTGAGTCAATAGGGAACATACCTGAAGCATCACCAACGCCTAATACTTTTTGACCGGTTAACTTCCAGTGAACGTAACCTGCTAAGGTGGTGAAGAAATCAACAGAGGTTACGTGTTTTTCTTTATTTAAAATACACTGGTAAAGGTGAGAAATACTCCATCTTTCAGGAATATTGAACTGGAATAATTCAGTTAACTTTTCAGCAGCTTCTGTAGTATTAGCATTTCTCCAGGTTCTAAACTGAGCTAAATGGTTGCCATTTTTATCAAAAGCCATATAGCCGTGCATCATAGCTGAGAAACCAATTGATGCTAACTTTTTAATCTGAACGCCATACTGATTCTGAACATCTTTTTGCAGATCCTGATAACAGTCTTGTAAGCCAGACCAGATATCATCTAAATGATAGGTCCACAGACCATCTTCTAATCTGTTTTCCCACTCATGTGCACCTTGGGCAATTGGTTTGAAGGTATCAGGCTCAATTAAAACAGCCTTGATTCTGGTTGAACCAAACTCAATACCAAGAATTGACTTACCTTCAGCAATAATATTCTTAATCTCAGACATTCTGTCACCTTATGTGTAAAAGTAATGATATGTTTTTAAGTATATATTACAAACGTTTGCGTAATTGTTATAAAGCTCACTATTTTGAGATTTGTTTTAAAATATTTATTTGAATAAAATCAAGATATTAGCTTAATATATTGATATGTGTTAAGTTTTTTGAAAAATCTTTACGAATAAAAGAATGTTACAAACGCTTAGATCTTTTGAAATTTTAAATTTTTAAAGTGCCTGATAGAAAAAGATCTTTCACTGTTATAGTTCGAATTTGCATGAGTTTGTTGGCTAAGAATACATGCGTAGAATTGCATGAGAATAATTGAGTTTTCTGATGCAATTGACCATAAAGTCACTTAAAATGTTCAGTCAGATGAAAATTTCATAAGTCAGAAATTCAGAGTAAAAATTTCAAGCAGGAAAATTAAATGAGATATCTTGTAATATCAGATATTCACGGTGGTGCTTTAGAACTTGAAAAAGCATTGGGGTATTTTGATAAATTTGAATGTGACTACATTGTCCTTTTAGGCGATATCCTAAATCATGGTCCAAGAAACACCGTTCCTAAAAGTTATGATCCTATGAAAGTAGGCGAACTTTTGAATTCTGTAAAACAGAAGATCATTGCAATCAGAGGCAACTGCGATAGTGAAGTTGACTCTATGGTGCTTAATTTTCCATGCAATGCACCTTATGCCTACATTAACCTGAAACTTAAAAATAAGTACCAAAAGATCTTTTTGACTCACGGTCATCTTTACGATATTGATACAGACAAAGGTATTGAAAAACTTGGACTTGAAAAAGGCGATATAGTTTTATCAGGTCATACCCATATTGCAGGTATCTTCAAAAAAGACAATGGTATTGTAAATATCAACCCAGGTTCTATTACCATTCCAAAAGGTGGTACCAAATCTGGTTTTGCCATCATCAATGAAGACAACATTGTCTTGTACAGCCTTGAAGGTGAAGTTGTAGACTCATACAAGTTTTAGGCAATAGAATTTACCTATAAAAACTTCAGAAAGAGAAGCTTTAGGAAAGAATTATTTGCCAAGAATTATAAGAAAATTTGGAGAAAGATATGTTAGCAACATCAATCGATCTTGTAGCTAAATACGATTATTTAGAAGAAAAGTTTAAAAAAGCATACGAATGGTTAAAAAATCATGACACTGCCAAAATGGAAGATGGCAGATATGATATTTGCGACGGCGTGTTTGCTATGGTTCAAAGATATGAGACTGTCGATTTTAAAGATGCAAGATTTGAATCTCATAAAGACTACTTTGACATTCAGTATATTGCAGAAGGTTTTGAAAGCTTTGGTATGGCTTTAGTTAAAGACTGCAAACTAAACGAGTCTGTTAAAGAAAACGACGTTTATTTCTATGACACTCCGGAGTTTTATACTCAAGTAAATTTAAAAGCAGGTGATCTTGTGGTGGTACCTCCAGATGAAGTTCATCAGCCACGAGCATGCTACAACGGAAAGAAAATGACCGTAACCAAAGTAGTGGTTAAAGTAAAAGTATAAACCGCATAACAAAGCCTTCTTGATTGAATTTGTGAATTTTTTTTGAAAAAAGATCAAAAAATAATTTGACAACAATCAAAAAAAGTCTATAATGCATTTCCGTTGTCACGAACGACAGCGAAAAAAAT
>DKDL01000013.1:0-24802 GCA_002449335.1 Succinatimonas sp. UBA6849
GAAACACCTCCCTACTCGATATTTTGCCTTCTTTTACCTTTTCGATAATATCTTTAAGCTCTTTAATGAATTTCTGAGTATCTAAGAAGTAGTTTGGATATTCGCTCTTAATATTGACAAATTTGTCTGATCTAATCATAAGAACAGATACATTTTTTAGGTTTTGAGTTTCTTGCTCTCTAAATCTATAGAAATCCTCAGCAAGACTGTCTGTACTAACTTTAAAAGACATGATTTTGATATTACTTTTGCCATCATCTTTTACAGTAAGCTCTAAAACATAGTAGTAATCATCAGGATTTACTTTTTTCTCTTTAATGCTTACAACTACTCCTTGCAACTTTCTTGTGATATTAAGTTCGTTATCAATATCCTCAATTTCTTTTGCAATTTCAAGAGGTGATACTTTTGCTAGTGCATCAGGTATTTTTGTCTTTTCTTTTAAAGCAAAAAGAGCACTTACTAGAAGTAAGAACCGCTTTGTTTTGAACTCTCCTTTACCAGTCTTATATGACTCTTTATCAATCATACCTAACGTTTCTACTGTTGTTCCCCAATAGTGCTGTAGCTGAGTTCTTATTTGAATTTCGATATTGTATTGAGTAAGTTCAGGATGTTTTTTATTTTTGTACTTGAAGATCATGTGAACACTTCTGTAACCATCAGCCTTTGGTCCATCCCTGTTTATGTAGTCCTTTTCGTTTGACAAAGACAAGGTAGAAGTTTTTCGAAGTAATCTGTCATGAACTATTTTAATATCATCTATTGTAGGTTCAACTATTCTAAGTCCACCGATATCCTGCATTCTTGAAAGCTCTAGCTCATCAAATCGATTTAATTTTTCAATGATGGAATGCATTCTCTTTAAGCGTTGAGCTAAAAGATAATTAACGCCAATGGTCTGTAGTCTGCGTTTTATAATTGCTCGAACTTTATTTAAAGGATCTAAATGTAAGGATCTCCAATCTGAAACAGCCTTTAAAGCCTGAATATACTCAAAGCTTTCAGTGTCACCTTTACGGATGACATCTCCGCATTTGTTGATGTAGCTTTTACTTGTCTGCTTTAAGTGGTCCATATTGAAGTTTCTTCTTGAGAGTAAAAAGTAAGAATTAAAGCAACTATCTATGTTTAGTTATCACTCTGTTTAGATATCGCACTGTTTAGTTAACAATACATTATAAAAAAATTGCGCATAGCTTCATAAACAATTTGAAACAGAATCAACTTATAAGCAACAGCATAAATATCAAGATCTATCCTCTGTAAACCTAATTTTATTACAGGTGTTCAAAAATTGTGATTTAAAAAAATCTCTACTATTCGTCACAAAATAGGCATATTATGTGCGCACTTATTTTTAATTTTGTGACATGGAGCAAAAATGAGCTTTTTAGACACACTGACCCAGATGGGGGCTCTGTTTCTGCTTGTTATCATTGGTTTTTGCTGTAACAAGCTAAGATACATGGATGTCGACTTTAATCGTAAGTTTTCATCTCTGATTTTAAATATTACTGCACCTTTCTTAATTTTATCTTCAGTAATGGGTGAGGTATTACCAAAGCCAGAGGATATTCCTCCTGTATTAACCGCAGGTCTTTTGTCTTACGCTTTCTTATTTATCATTGCTTTTACTGTATCAAAGTTAATCTGTAAAAATCCCGATCAGTTAGGTTCATACAGGTTCATGCTGATCTTCGGAAACATCAACTACATCGGTTTCCCTGTATTAGATGCTTTGTTTGGTTCAACTGCAATTTTCTATGCAGCGGTTGTAACTATTCCATTTAACATCTTAATCTTTATGTTTGGCGTGCCTATTATTACTTCAGGTAAAGGTAAGTTTGAGTTTAAATGGAGAACTCTGTTCTCACCATGCCTGTGTGCAACCTACATTACAATTGTGATTGTATGCTTGCAGGCTAAGATGCCAAAAGAAGTATCAGAGGCATGCTCTTTAGTAGGAAGTATGACTGTACCAGGTTCATTACTTATTATTGGTTCTACTTTAGCTGGTATTCCTGTTCTAAGAATGTTAGGCAATGTAAGAATGTATATCCTTACTGCAATCAAGCTCTTAGCAATTCCTGTGGTTTTATATGGTCTATTCAGATTAAGCCCATTAGATTACAAATACACTCAGGTATTAGTAGTTTTATTTGGTATGCCTGTAGCATCAATCGGTACTATGCTGTGCTTAAAGAATAATATCGACGGTAGCACCATGTCTGAAGGTACTTTCTTAACCACTCTTTTATCAGTACTTTCAATTCCACTTCTGGCTCTTATCTTATAAAAGAGCTTAAAAAAAGGCAGTCACACCTGAATGCGACTGCCTTAAACCTAGATTTTCTATTAAATCAAAAAAACTTAGTCAATCTTAATCATTAGAAGTGCAATTTTCTTTTAGCAGCTTCAATGATGCAATCTGCTATCTCATCTTGAGACATAGTAGATGAATCAATTAGCATATCTCTGTACTTAATGGTATCTAACTTCTCATCGGTAAAGAACTTATGATAGGAGTCTCTTGCTCTGTCAATTTCCTTTACATAATCAGTTACCTCATACTCTGGAATTCTAAGTTCATTTACAGAGTTTTTAATACGTTCTTCTAAGGGAGCGTAGATCATGACAGAGAATCTGCGCTTATAGTCTTTTAAGATGTAGTCTGCGCATCTGCCTACAATCAGGCAGTTGCTTTTGGCTACACACTCGCGAATTAAGCTCTCTTGTACTTTAAATAAACGGCGATGTGATGATCCTGTGCCTAAACCTAAGGGAAACAGGGCATTGGCAAATGGAAGCTTGATACTCTCATCTAATGGAGATACGGTTCTCATATCCTCATTCATGATAGAAGCTGCCTTTTCAATCAGATCTCTGTCGTAATACTCAATATTGAGTTTATGAGCGATCTTTTGGGCAATAGGTCTACCTAAACTTCCAAACTGTCTTGAAACAGTGATTACAAAGTTATCCATGATGCCTCCTAGACATTAAACTCATCTTTAAAGATCTTAATAAAACCTTCTATAGCTTTATCTACAATGAGCTTGCCTTTTTCTGCTGATGAGCCCTTTGAAGGAGCTAGAGCACCACACTCTGGTACCATCTCTTTACGAGCAGGATATACAGAGTAAGGTAGAGCTTTAGCTTTAACATCCTCAGGTATTAGGTTCTTTCTTACAAGTTCAGGCTTTAAAAAGAGCATTAAAGAAGTTTCTGTAATAGCTGCATGCTCAAAAGCCCATCCAGGGAATGGTACATCTGAGAAGACTTTATTTACAGTTTCGTTATCTAAAACGTCCCACCAGTTGGATTGAACCACTTTTAGTTTTGGAAATGCCTGACAGGCTAAATCCATAGCTTCTTCAATAAAAGCTTGGTTTTCAAAGTGGGCATTGTTAATAAAGATCTTGTTATAACCGTCACGGGCAAACTCACAGAGAATGTCATATACAAGATCAATTAAAGTCTTACCGTTTAAATCGATGGTACCTTTAAATAATGGACCACCACCTGATCGAGGTTTTGATTTATATCCATAGGTAAGAGTAGGGGCTACGATAGCACCTGTACGCTCTGCTAAGATCTCACTGATACCACGAGCAATATAAGAGTCGACACCCAAAGGTAAATGAGGTCCGTGCTGCTCTGTAGAACCAACTGGTAGAACTACTACGTTATCCTGAGCCTTTTCAAAATCAGCTCGGGTCATATGATGCATGATCTTCATATACGCTCCTAAAAGTTGTAGGTTGTAAGAATTTTTTCAGGCTGTTTTTCCATAATTACTTTGCCATTTCTTACACTCAATATGGTTGATGCTGTGTTTCTTACAGCATCAAATACGTTCTTCTCATCTAAGACTACAAAGTTAGCACTGTTGCCTTCTTTAATACCGTAATCTTTAATGCACATGGTTTTTGCACCGTTTTCTGTTACAAACTTTAATGAGTTTTTAATCTCATCGACACTCATCATATGGGACAAATGCAGACCAAAGTCTAGCTGATGCATTAAGTTACCGTTGCCAAGTGGATACCATGGATCTGAAATTGAGTCTTGAGCAAAAGATACATTAAGACCATTTTCTGTTAACTCATCAACTCGTGAGATACCGCGACGCTTTGGATAAGAATCATAACGCCCCTGTAAATAACAGTTCTCGGTTGGGCAGACAATGAAGTTTAACTGAGCCTTCTTAAACTTACTCATCATCTTGAAGGCATAAGCATTGTTATATGAGCCCATAGCACAGGTGTGAGAGGCTGCAGTACGGCCCTGCATTGAGTTAAAGTAAGTATAGGCAGCTATAGACTCTACAAAGCGAGATTGATCGTCATCGGTCTCATCACAGTGGAAGTCTAATAACTTGTCATATTTCATAGCAAGTTCAAAGCCCTTTTCAACAGAGCGTACACCATCTTCACGGGTAAACTCAAAGTGAGGAATACCACCTACAACATCTGCGCCCATCTTCAAAGCTTCTTCAACTAACTCAGCACCACCTTTGTAAGCAAAATAGCCTTCCTGAGGAAATGCTACTATCTGTAAGTCGATGTAGTCTTTTAATTCTTCTTTTAACTCTAAGAGGGCTTTTAGAGCTGTAAGTTTAGGATCGGTGACATCTACATGAGAACGGACATACTGCACACCATGGCTAATCTGCATCTTTACACCTTTTAAAGCTCTCTCTTTGATGATGTCAGCTGTAAGCGATGCTTTTGAATCAGACCAGTTATCAATAGCCTCAAATAAAGTACCAGAGGTAGTCTCGTGTGTTGGTAATGTGGCTGTATAGATATAATCTAAATGAATATGAGCATCTGCAAAAGGTGGTATCACAAGATTACCTTTTAAATCTACAGTGTTACCATTTTTCTCATAATCTGATAAATCACCGCCAATCTTTGCAAATTTACCGTCTACTACAGCAATGTCTGTGGTGGTGTCACATCCCTGTAATTGTGCGTTTTTATAAACTGTAACTGTCATTTTGTTTAATCCTTAGATCTTGATTCTATGAACTCTTTAATTACATACATGCCAAGTGTCAGAATGATTAAGAAGGTTGCAGCAACTGCGATGGTAGGATCGATAGTTGCTCTTAGGTTCTCCCACATCATCATAGGCAGAGTCTTGGTATTAGCACCTGATACGAAAATGGTTACTACAACCTCATCTAATGAGGTTACAAATGAGAGCAGAGCACCTGTAACTACTGAGTTTTTAACTCCAGGCAGTGTAACCTTAAAGAAGGCACCTACAGGTGTAGAACCCATAGACATGGCAGCTAACTCTAAGTTTGCATCAAATCTTGCAAAGGCAGCTGACATGGTTAAGAACACCATTGGGATAGCAAGCAATGAGTGAGCCATGATAAGACCTTGTATGGTGTTGTTAAGACCAACTTTAGCAAAGCTTGCATACAAAGCTACACCGGTGATAACTACAGGTACAATCATTGGAGTTAACATTAAGTTTAAAAAGAGGTTCTTGCCTTTGAACTTCAATTTGTTAACAGCCAAAGCTGCAAGGGTACCGATTATAGTTGCAAAAATAGCTACACAGATTGCAATGAACAGACTTCTTTCTAATGAGGTTATCCACTGCTCGTTCATAAAGAACTTGTCATACCATTTTAAAGAGAAGCTCTTAATAGGGTAGATGAAGTAGTTTAATGAGGTAAATGACTGAGGAATAATTACCAGAGCAGGAGCGATAATTATCACCAGCAATAAGAACACGAAAAAGTACAGCATGATTTACTCCTGACTAGATATCCTTAATAAAGATGTTTCCGGTGAATTTAAAGGCAACTGCAATGATTAAGTAAACCAGTACCAAAAGTTCTACAGACAGAGCAGAAGCAAGTCCCCAGTTGAAGTTATTCATACTGATTTCAATCAAGTTTGATAACATCATGTTGTCAGGACCTCCTAATAAGGCAGGAGCAATATAGAAGCCCAGGGATAACACGAAAACCATGATTGATCCTGATAACATACCAGCTTTTGACAGTGGTAAGAACACATGGATAAAGCCATAGAATTTGGTGCCACCCATGATGTTTGAAGCTAACAGTAAGTTAGGATCAATCTGCTTCATGGAGTTTTGCAAGCTCAAGAACATGAATGGGATCAGGATGTGTACAAGAGAAATGGTAACTGCAAGATCTGTATACAAAAGCTTAGCTGGTTCTTTTACAAAACCAATGAACATCAAGGCCTGATTTACAATACCGTTGTTTTGTAAAATAATCTGCCAGGCAAAAATTCTAACCAACATACTTACCCAGTAAGGAATAAGTACACCTGCTGTAATTAAAGTTCTTACCTTACGGCTTTTAGCACTTACACTCAGATATGCCATTGGATAAGCTAATACGAGGCAAACTAAGGTTACGATAAGAGCAATCTTTACGGTGCTTACTAGAACTGAGATATACAGAGGATCGGTAAAAGCTTTTAAATAGAAATCAAAGGTAAAACCGTCTTTGCCTCTAAAGCTCTTTAAAATGATATCCACCAAAGGATATCCCATGGTCAGTACTACATACAAAAGAGGAATGGCAAGTAACAGCCACTTGGCACTTTCATATGAACTGAACTTAAATTGAGTTTTGGCAGTCATATAAAAATCCTTATAAAGAGGGGGAGATCCCCCCTCTTAAATGCATGTTTAGATTAAGGTTATGTTGAGATTTTGGTTATATTGCTATTTGGTTTTATTCAGAATGTTAATTACTTCTTTAATAACCAGGCGTTGAAACGTTCAACAACTTCAGTTAAGTGATCTGCCCAATAATCGTTATCGATATAGAACTCATGAGCTACCTGCTCAGGTGTCTGACCGATACGTTCAATCTGTTCAGCACTTAAAAGCTTTACAGCTTCAGGATTGGTTGAGCCGTAAGGGATCTGTGAGGAGAATGCTGCCTGTTGCTCTGCTGATGAGATAAAGTTAATAAACTTCATAGCGTTTTCTTTGTTAGGAGCTCCCTTTGGAACTACCCAGCCAGCTGCAATACGCATACCTTCGTTATAGGTAAGACCTAGTGGTGAACCTTCGTCTTTAGCGTTCATGATACGACCAGACCAGGCAAGCGCAATATCTGCTTCACCAGTTGAGAGCATCTGAGCAGGCTGTGCGCCTTTAGTCCACCAGACAATTGAGTCTTTGATGGTATCAAGTTTTGCAAATGCTCTATCAAGATCTAATGGATAGAGTTTATCCATTGGTACACCGTCAGCTAATAAAGCTGATTCTAAAACTGTTACAGGGTACTGCCAGACTGCTCTTTTACCTGGGAATTTCTGTAAATCATAAAAGTCTGCCCATGATTTAGGAGCAGTGTCTGCTGTATATTTATCAGAGTTATAAGAGATAACTGAGTCATAAACTTCAGCACCTACTACGTGCTCTAGCTCTACAGCCTTATCTAGCTTCTCGGTTACTGTCTTGTAATCAATGGGCTCTAAATAGCCTTTCTTACCAGCATAAACACCCCAGTAAGCATCACAGTTCATCACGTCCCACTCGGTGGTGCCGTTCTCAACCATGGCAATTAACTTGGCATAATCTGATGGAGTAACAACAGTAACTTTAATACCTGTCTTTTCTTCAAATGGTTTAATGTTCTTTTCAATACGAGCATCAGTATTAGTTCCACCCCAGTCAACAAAGACTAAAGAGCCAGCATCTTTTGCCTGAGTATCTGCTGATTTATTATTGTCTTTGTCATCACCGCAACCAGTGGCTATAGCTGCAACTAAAGATGAAACGAGTAAAGTTTTAACAAATTTGCTTTTCATAATGAAACTCCTAGTTATAGATAATGGCTGTGTGTTCTGGTGAGAATGAGAATTCACAAGACATATCAGGATTTAAATTTCTAAATTCACGAACATCGAGTGTTACGTTCAATGATAGGTTTCCTGCCTGAGCTTTAGCTTTTACATACTGACCTAAATAGATGCTTTCAACTAACTTTGCTTTAAAGGTGTTCTCATGAGCATTGCTGTCAGTCTTTAAGTGGATATCCTCAGGACGTAGGGCAAAGAATGGATTTTTATCAGTTGCTTTAACAGCTTTTGAATCAGTACTTAAAACACACTTGCCTTCAGTTAAAGGTGAGGTTCCGGTGACAGTAGTCTTATCCCCGTTTTCCTCGTAAACCACATCGTTCATAGGAATAATGTTTGTAGTACCCATAAACTCTGCTACAAAACGGTTTGCAGGTTTCTCATAGATATTCTCAGGAGTATCAAACTGCTGAATCTGACCGCCTGAAACAATGCAGATCTTGTCAGACATTGAGAAAGCTTCTTCCTGATCATGGGTAACAGAGATGGTGGTCATGCCAAGCTTATGAGTAATTCTTTTGATCTCAAACTGCATGTCATGTCTTAAGTTTTTATCTAATGCGCCTAATGGCTCATCTAAAAGCAGTAATGGAGGGTTATAGATAATGGCACGAGCTAAAGCTACACGCTGCTGCTGACCACCTGAGAGCTGACGTGGATATCTGTCTTCAAGACCAGTTAACTTGATAAGCTCAATCATGTGTTTTACTTTCTTATCAATCTCATCTTTCTTGAGCTTACGGAGTTTTAATGGATAAGCGATGTTCTGCGCTACAGTTAAATGAGGAAATAGTGCATAGTTCTGGAAGAGCATGCCGATGTTACGTTTAAAACAAGGAACGGTGGCAACATCTTTACCGTTAATAAAGATCTTACCATCGGAGCAGCGCTCGAAACCTGCAATGACTTTTAACAGGGTAGTTTTACCAGATCCTGATGAACCCAGAATTGAGACAAATTCACCTGGCTTACAGACAAGGTTAATATCAGTCAAAGCTCTGAAGGTGCCGTAGTACTTAGATACGTTTACAACTGAAAGCTCCTGACCAATTCCTTTTTGTTCAGTCTCCATATTATTTCTCCGTGATCCTTTCAGACAATATCAATGTCTGAATATCAATGTCTGAAAATTGTTGTTTGTCAGAACGTTTTAACTAAACGTTTGTAAAAAAACTTTTTCACTAATATAAGGAGAAAAATATGAGCTATTTCATTCTGGTAAGAATTGGAGCATACGAAAAAACAGAGTGTTAAAAATGGTGCATAATATTAAAAAATAACGATAATTCAGAAAATTACATAAAGTAAAACTGTATATTCCATTAAACCTGAAGCTTAAATTTTAGTTGTTTAATAAAATAACAATGGCTTATAAAAGGGGGCTGTATAAGAATTTGAAAGGTAATTAAAGGATCATTTACTCTTTTAAAGATTACTTTACAAAAGTAAATTATTTTGAAAATTCTTAAAGTGCACAATAATAGTTCTAACTTTGCTTAAATAAACTTAAGATATGTTAAGTCTGTTTACTCAACTCTAATTTTATTAAAGCAACTGTCCAAAATAGCGCAGTGCTATTTATTAATCCTGAATTTAACAAAAATATCTTTTTGAAAAATAAATAAAAAATTAAATATTTTGAAAAACTGCTTGTATAGTCAATTATTTTGAGTTTTAATACCTACATAACATATAGGTTATGTAAACAATGAAATGTAACTGAAACTCGTGTAGTAGTAAAAGGTGCTTATGTTTAATCTTCTTTTGTACTGTTGTAGATAGTTTAAAGTCGCTCTTTAAAGATAAGAGCTTTGAACTGAGGGTATAGAAATTTATGCCCATTCAAATATCTCAACCAAAGGAAAGATAAAAGTGAAGATTTACGACAGCATTACACAGATGATTGGCAGAACACCATTACTAAGATTAAAAGGTTATTCAAATTTTTTAGGCTTAAATAACTCCATTATTGCCAAGTTAGAGTCATTCAATCCTGGCGGATCTGTAAAAGACAGAATTGCGCTTGCTATGCTGAATGCTGCTATTGAACAGCGTAAGGTCAATAAAGATACTCTGATTATTGAGCCTACCTCAGGTAATACTGGTATTGGTTTAGCTGTAGTTGCAGCTTCATATGGTTTAAAACTTGTGATTGTAATGCCTGACAGTATGTCACTTGAAAGACGCAATCTCTTGCGAGCCTATGGTGTAACGTTAGAACTTACACAAGGCTCTTTAGGTATGAAAGGTGCCATTAAAAGAGCTCAAGAATTGCATTTAGAAAATACAAACTCTTTTATTCCTTCACAGTTTGATAATCAGGAGAATAAGAATATTCACTATTTAACCACTGGTCCTGAAATTTATGAGGACACAGATGGTAAGGTTGATGTTCTGGTCGCAGGTGTGGGTACCGGTGGCACTATCTCTGGTACAGGTAAATACCTAAAAGAGAAAAATCCTGATTTAAAGGTAATAGCAGTAGAGCCTGCTCGCTCTCCTTTCTTATCAAAAGGATATACAGGAGCACATAAAATTCAGGGCATAGGCTCAGAGTTTATCTCTAACAATCTGGATATAAAACTCATCGATGAAATCATTGATGTTGATGATACTGATGCTTTTAAGACAGCACAGGATTTAGCTAAATTCGATGGAGTCCTAGCAGGTGCTTCGTCAGGTGCTGCGGTATTTGCTGCAACAACGATAGCCAAAAGAGCAGAATTTCAAGACAAAAATATAGTGGTTCTGCTGCCAGATACTGGTGAGCGTTATCTATCAACTCCGGTTTTTCTAAAGTAGAGCAAGAGTAACAAAAATGATAGATAAACACGAATCAATTACCGCCAAGATTTGCTCATTTGTAAGAGCCTATCACTCAATCTATTCTCATGAAAAGATTTTTGATGACTCACTAGCTTATGACCTGTTAAGTCAGCATGAGTATTTAAAAGTAGGTCAGTTAATTGAGCATAATTTTGATGTAAATAGTTATGACGAAAACTATGTATTCAATCGCGCTCTGATTGATGACACCGTAAACAGGTTTTTAAGTCCGATACCACTGTCACGCATCAGATACACTGAAGACAGTCTTAATGAATACGCAAAGAAAGGTCCTGTACAGTACGTGTTATTAGGAGCTGGTCTTGATACCTTTGCTTTTAGAAATACAAATTTGAATATTGAGATCTATGAATTGGATCATCCAGATACTGGTTATTACAAGAAAGAAAAAATTAAATCTCTTGAGTGGGTAGTACCAGTGAATGTGCATTTTGTGCCGATTGATTTTAATACTCAAAGTATTGAAGAGGTGCTTACAAACTCAAGTTTTGATCCACGTAAAAGGACATTCTTTTCAATCTTAGGTGTTACCTATTATTTAAGTTTAGAGGTGTTCTCAAAGACCATTGAGACCTTGTCATCAATTACAAAAAACGAATCAGTAATCGTTTTTGATTATCCAGATGACACCACATTTACCTCTGAAAAGAACTCTGATGTAACCAAGCTTCATCAAATGACAGAGCTTTTAGGTGAAAAGATGGCTCATGGTTATAAGTTTAGTGAGATTGAAAAATGTTTTAAAAACTATAAAGGTCGAGTTTTAGATCATTTGACACCAGAGGATATCAATAAAAAGTATTTTCAAAATCGACATGATGGCATGCAAGCATATGCAAACGTGCATTTAGTCAAAGGAATAATAGAAAAATAGAGGAAGTATTAACTATGGCAGATTACAAATTTATCGATTCAGCAGTAATTCACGGTGGTATCAGCACTGATCCTTATACCAAATCAGTAAATGTACCAATTTATCAGACTTCAACTTTCAGACAGGAAGGTATCGGTTTAAATCCAAAGTGGGAGTACGCCCGTACCGGTAATCCAACCCGTGCAGCTTTAGAAGCTTTAATTGCTGAGTTAGAAGCTGGTGTTGCTGGCTTTGCTTTTGCCTCAGGTATGGCTGCTGTATCAACTGTGTTAAGCCTCTTTAAATCAGGTGACAAGATCTTAATCTCATCCAATGTATATGGCGGTACCTACAGAGTTTTAGATAAAGTATTTAAGAACTTTAACATTAACTTTGAGAGCATTGATACTAGTGATTTAGCTTTAATTGAAAGCAAGATCACACCTGATGTTAAAGCTCTTTATATTGAGACTCCATCAAATCCATTACTTGATATTACTGATCTTGAAGGTGTAGCTAAATTAGGTAAGAAATACAATCTGCTTACCATTGCTGATAATACCTTCATGAGCCCATATTTACAGCAACCAATCAAGTTTGGTGTTGATATTGTTATTCACTCAGCAACCAAGTATTTGGGCGGACACTCAGATTTGGTTGCAGGTTTGGTTGTCGTAAACTCTGAAGATTTAGCTAAAAAGATTGCTTTCTTACAGAACTCTGTAGGTGCTGTATTAGGACCATTCGATTCATTCTTACTCATTAGAGGCATTAAGACCTTATCTGTAAGATTAGACAGACATACTGATAATGCTCTAAAGTTAGCTCAATTCTTAAAGTCACACAGTGAAGTTTCAAAGGTTTACTATCCTGGATTAGAAGATCACAAAGGTTATGAGATCAACAAAAAGCAGGCTCGTAACGGTGGTGCCATGATTTCTTTTGAGTTAAAAGCAAATCATGATGTAAACAAGTTCTTTAAGTCTTTAAATCTGATTTCTTTAGCTGAAAGTTTAGGTGGTGTAGAGAGCCTTGTATGCCATCCAGCTACCATGACTCATGCTGCAATTCCAGCAGAGGTCAGAGCCAAAGTCGGTATTACAGATAACCTTATCAGATTATCAGTAGGTATTGAGAACTTTGAAGATCTTAAAAATGATCTTGACGCTGCGATCAAGGCTTCGGAGAAATAATCATGCATTACTATAATTCTATGCGCGACCTCATCGGTCACACTCCATTAGTAAAGATTAACTATGCTTTTGAACAGGTAGAAGGCGTAAACCTGTTCGCAAAACTTGAGTATTACAATCCATCAGGATCTGTAAAAGACAGAACTGGTCTTTATATGGTTGAAGATGCCATTAAAGATGGCAGATTAAAGCGTGGCTCTACTATTGTTGAAGCTACAGCTGGTAACACTGGCTTAGGTGTAGCTTTTGCTGCCTTAAATCAGGGGTTTCACGTAATTTTTGTAGTACCTGAAAAGTTCTCAGAGGAAAAGCAGATCCTAATGAAAGCCTTAGGAGCTGACATTATCCATACTAAACGTGAAGACGGTATGTTAGGTGCTGCAGCTAAAGCGCAGGAGTTACTCTCTGAAATTAAAGACTCAATTTCACTGCAGCAGTTTAAGAATATGTCAAATCCTAAAGCTCACTATGAAACCACTGGTCCTGAGATTTATCAGGATCTTGATGGAAAGATTGACTATTTAGTAGCAGGAGCCGGCTCTGGTGGTACCTATTCAGGTGTTGTAAAGTTCTTAAAAGAAAAGAACAGCAATATTAAAGGTATCCTAGCAGATCCTGTTGGTTCAACTATGGGCGGTGGTGAGCATGCTGACTATGATATTGAAGGCATTGGTAATGATTTTATTGCAGATACCATGGATATGTCATTAGTCGATAAGGTCATCAAGATCAACGATACCCAAGCCTTTGATGGAGCCAGAGCTTTAGCTCGCCATGAGGGTATCTTAGGTGGTTCATCTACAGGTGCAGCTTTTAGCGCTGCCTTGAAACTGATTTATGAGCATCATGTAAAGGGCAATATTGTCTTTATCGCACCAGATAGAGGCGACAGATACTTCTCTAAGCATCTGTATGCTTAAGAGTTAATTTTAGTTTATCTACCTCAATTTAATACTTATAGTACATCCGATTACAATATGTGCTTTTGCCTGCAAAGCTCTTTTGCAGGCTCTTTTTTAAGTAAGCTCTTAAGTCATATCTTTATTTTTTATCTGTTATCGTATACATCTGTTCACAGTTATAATCATTTAGTAATTTTAAGCCCTCAATAAGATATCTTATATGGAATACAAAAAACTAAATAACGGTATCATGTTGCCTTTAGTTGGCTTTGGTACCTGGGATGTACGTGGAGAAGCAGGCAAGAACACTATCTTAAAAGCTCTTCAATGTGGATACAGGTTAATTGATACAGCATCGATGTATCAGAATGAGAATATTGTAGGTAAGGCTTTAAAAGAATCATCTATAAGACGCAATGAGATCTTTATTACCTCAAAAATCTACAGACCAGATATAAGCTATCAATCAGCCTGTAAGAGTATTGAACGCTCTTTAAATGAACTGCAGACGGACTATCTTGACCTTATCCTTATTCATGAGCCTTATAAGAGCAGTACTGACATTTATGAAGCTATGATTGAGGCTTATAGACAAGGCAAGGTAAAAGCTGTTGGTGTCTCTAATTTTAACCAAGAATTTTATTTAAATTTCATAAAAGAGGTTGGGGTAATACCTGCTGTAAATCAGGTCGAATCACATGTCTACTATCCACAGTTAAAGTTAAATGAGTGTTTAAGAACTCATGGTACTTTGATGCAGTCATGGGGCTCGTTTACAGAAGGTAGAAAAGATATCTTTAATGAAACAATCTTAGTAGAAATAGCGTTAAAGTATCATAAGAGCAGTGCTCAAATAGCCTTAAGATACTTGGTGCAAAACGGTATAGCGGTAATTCCCAAATCAGCTAGTGTGTCTAGAATGAAAGAGAACCTTGAGATCTTTGACTTTAGTTTAGATGAGAGTGATCTTAAAAAGATCGAGGCACTTGATACTGGTAAATCTCTTTTTAACTGGTACTAATAAATTTGATATACGTTGAAAATCTCACTTAATCATACTGAATTTAAGTCTTTTTAGTTTGTTTTAAAAAGTTATAGCTATATACTGTGAAGGTATTTATTAAGACAAAGCAATTATGAACAGACAGAAAAAACTTGTTATTTCAGTATTAAGGTACGTATCTATATTCTTAAATTTATTTAAGGATAGTGGATATCATAAAATACTGTCACCATTTGATGGCAATATTGTACCTTCAGATATGATTGCAGAGTCTAATATCTCACGCGATGTATTTGGCAATTCTTTAGGCATTCAGCCTGTAGAAAATGAAGTTCATTCTCCTTGCGCATGTATCGTTGAGAGAATTTCTCCTGTTGGCAATGCCATGCTCCTAAAGGTAGGCAATGCACATCTAATCATCAACGTAGGTCTTGAGTTTGAGAAGTACAAAAAAGAGTTCTTTAAATTAAATGTAGTTGAAGGTCAGAGAATTTCCAAAGGACAAAAGCTGATGTCCTTTGATATTGAAAAGATCTACAAAGTGGACACCAACTTTGTATGTACAATTACTGTAAAACAGAATCGTACTTCAAGACATGTAAGCTTTATCAACGCAAGACATGTATCATTTGATACCATCTTATGTACTCTTAACGTGCTGTAGTTAAGAGTAACTATCTTACTTAAGTTTTTATCTTAAACTATTAATTAAGCTATAAACGACTTTTAAATCATGTAGTCGTTTGAGTACATCTCAATCTGCTTGTCTAAAAGATCCTGCAGGGTAATTGAATCTAAATAATCTGTTATAAGTTTGTATAAGCCTTGCCATACAGGTAGTGTTACACAGTTTGCGCTTCTTTCACAATTAACAGGATCACACTCTAAACAGGCTACAGGAGCTAAATTACCTTCAGTTAGTCGTAAAATTGCACCTAAGGTATATTCAGATGGTTCTTTTGCTAATTGATAGCCACCCTGATAGCCACGAGATGTTTTTAAAAAGTTAGATCTGTTTAATACAGGAATGATCTGCTCTAGGTATTTTTTAGAGATATTCTGTCTTTGAGCGATATCTTTTAAAGTAATAAATCCGTTGTTACGGTGTTCTGCCAAATCAAGCATCATGCGAATGGCATATCTTCCTTTGGTCGAAATTTTCATGTGATCTTTCCTTTAACTCTTAATACTTATTATTTTACTAGGATTTATGGTATTTTTAAAGAGTGAAAAAAATATTACAATGTGAATAACGTATCAGAACCGGCAAATATAGAGGCAATTATGACCTTAACACAACTTCATTATGCAATCACAATTTCTGAAACCGGATCATTTAATAAGGCAGCGCAAATTCTATATGTTTCTCAGCCAAGTCTTTCAAATGCGATCCATGATCTTGAAGATGAATTCTCAATTTCCATCTTCCACAGATCAGGCCGTGGTGTCAGCCTCACCAATGAAGGTGTTGAGTTCATTACCTACGCAAGACAGGTTTATCATCAGTACGAGTCTTTATTAGATAAATTTGGTAAGAACGGTACCTTAAAGAAAAAGTTTGGTGTTTCTACACAGCACTATTCTTTTGCTACCAAGTCCTTTGTGGAGATGGTCAAAAAATTTAATACCGCAGAGTATGACTTTGCTATTCGTGAGACTAAAACTCGTGAAGTTATCGATGATGTAAGCTCATTAAAGAGTGAGATTGGTATTTTATATTTATCAAACTTCAACCGAAACATGATTTTAAAGCTCTTAAACTCAGCCGAGCTTGAATTTCATCATCTGATTAACTGCCAGGTTTATGTGTATCTGTATAAAGAGCATCCATTAGCTAGTTACAAAGAAATTCATTTCTCAGATCTGGCTGATTACCCAAGCTTATCTTTTGAACAGGGTGACAACAGTTCTTTCTACTTTGCCGAAGAAATTTACTCAACAAAAGAGTACTTAAGAACTGTAAAAGTAAATGATCGTGCCTCAATGCTGAACTTAATGCGTGGATTGAACGGTTTTACTCTGTGTTCAGGTATTATCTGTCAGGAGTTAAACGGTGATGATTATGTTGCTGTGCCTTTCAAACCTGATGAGGGCGATGAGGATGACAATATGAGCATTGGCTATATTGTTAAAAAGAACCAGATCTTAAGTCAGATGGGTACTTTATACATCGAAGAGATTAAGAACTACTTCCGTCGTTACGGTTTATCAGATTAAGCCTCAATTTAGTTCAAACAGTATTTTATTCATTGTTAAGGGGAGTAACTATAGTTACTCCTTTTTCATTTCTTGTAATTCTTATCAATTGTCTGTATCTCACAATAGCTGGTTAAAGCTGTTGTATAAGCCATTTAAATGGTTTTAATTTTTTTAATTACAATATGTTATACAAAATAGCTATAACTGACTATTTGTAATTAGTATTAGACAATATTATGGAAAATTTGGGATACTCTATTCAACAAATTTAATAACAAAATTCTAAATTTTAAGAATAGATCACATACAAAAAGGTAAGAATAATGTACGAGTTTCTATGGCATGGTCGAGGCGGTCAAGGCGCATTTACAGCAGCCCGTCTTTTAGGCGCAGCCTACTCTTTAAAGAAAGATGGCAATTATGCGATTGCATTCCCATCTTTCGGTCCAGAGCGCAGAGGCGCGCCAATTAGAGCTTTCACCAAACTTGATACTAAAAAGGTTGGTAACAGAGCTGAAATTGAGAAAGCTGACTTTGCTGTATATCTTGATGATACTTTATTCAATGATGATGCATTTTCAGAATTAAAGGAGAATGGCAAAATCATTCTTTGCACCAAGAAGATATTCACAAATTCAAAAATTATCACCATCGATGGTGTGTCGATTGCTGAAAAGATCCTGCACTTACCTATTACCAATACTGTAATTCTAGGCGCTATTGTTGCTGTCTTTGATGAGATTACAGTAGATGATCTTAAGTTTGCCATCGAGCAGAACATGCCTCCAAAACTTCAACAAAGAAATATTGAAGTAGTTAAAGCAGCATTTGATGCTGTTAAGGCTTAGGAGGCAGATATGAAAGTTGAATTAAAAGAAAACATTAAGTTTACAACTTCAAACATTCCATTTGCTCCAAGCTATGAGCCTGGCTTAGTTACTAAAAACTCAGGCTGGAGAAATGAAAAGCCTGTATGCGATAAAGAAAAGTGCAATGGCTGTTTCCTTTGCTACCTGTATTGTCCTGATGGTGTGATTTCAAAACACGGTGACAAAGTAGAAATCGATTATGACTTTTGTAAAGGTTGTGGCATCTGCCAGAAGATCTGTAAACATGGCGCAATTACTATGGAGTCTGAAAAATAATGACTAAGAAATTTTTATCAGGCAATGAAGCATTTGCGTTAGGTGTGTGTCTGGCTAAACCTCATGTGATTTCAGCATACCCAATTACACCACAGACTACTGTAGTAGAAAAGTTATCAGAGTTAGTAGAGTCTGGTGAGCTAAAGTCAGAGTTCATTCACGTAGAGTCTGAGCATTCAGCACTGTCTGCTGCCATTGGAGCATCAGCTGTTGGAGCCAGAACCTTTACAGCAACCTCATCACAAGGTCTTTTATATATGGCAGAGTGTCTAACTTACGCTTCAGGCGGACGCTTTCCTATTGTAATGATGAACGCTAACCGTTCTACAGCGTTACCTTGGAATATCTACGGAGATCAGAGAGATTCATTATCTTTATTAGATCATGGCTGGATACAGGCTTACGCAGAGGATGCTCAAGAAGCTTTAGATTTAGCTTTAATGAGTTTTTATATTGCAGAACACAAAGATGTAGCCACTCCTTTTATGGCTAATTTAGATGGATTTACTCTAACTCATACTTATGAGGTTGTAGATGTACCTGATGCAAAAAGGGCTGATGAGTTTTTACCTCCATATGAGACTGATAACAAGATCTCTTTTGAAGAACCTAAAAACTTAGGCTTCTCAGCGGGACCTGACACTAATACAGAGTTTAAGTACAAAGAGCATTTGGGAATTTTAAATGCACGCAAGGTTATAAAAGAGTGTGAGGATAAGTTCTTTAAGATCTTTAACCGTAAGTACTCAGGCTTAATTGAGACTTATAAGACAGAAGATGCTGATTTTGTGATTGTAACTTTAGGTACTATCGCAGGTTTGGTAAAAGAGGTAGTCGACGATTTAAGAGCAAAAGGTCAAAAGGTAGGTTTACTGAGAATTCGCTATCTAAGACCATTCCCTAACGAGGAAATTGTAGAAGCTCTTAAGAATGTCAAAGCAATTGGTGTTTTAGAGAAGGATATTTCCTTTGGTAATGAAGGAACAGTTTATACCAACGTAAATTCAGCTCTGCATAAAGCTAAACTCAATGTAGTTTCATCAAATTATATTGCAGGATTGGGTGGCAGAAATATCGAAAAACATCAGATTGAAGACATCTTTACAAGACTTCAGTCACTAAAAAACGAAATTGTATTTGTAGGTCTTAAGGAGGAATAGTCATGGCAGTTAACGTAAAAACACTAACAGATGATGAATTCTTCTACGGACATAAAGCCTGCGCTGGCTGTGGCGGATCACTTGCAGTTCGTATTGCTTTAAAAGTTTTAGGCAAAAGATCTGTTGCGGTAATTCCAGCAGGATGTATGTCAGCTGTTGGCTTTAACTTTCCACAGCTGTGCTTTGCAAATAACGCAATTATTTCAACCTTTGCCGGTACTGCATCCATGATGACAGGTATTCAGGCTGGCTTAAAGGCTTTAGGCAAAACTGATTTTAATGTAGTAGGTTTTGCAGGCGACGGCGGCACCGCTGATATCGGTATTCAGGCGCTTTCAGGTGCCATAGACAGAAATGATGATGTTTTATACATCTGCTATGACAACGAAGCTTACATGAACACAGGCATTCAGAAAAGTTCGCTGACACCGTTTGGAGCAAGAACAACCACTACTCCTGCAGGAAAAAATCTGCATGGAAATCTTTCAAACAAGAAAAACATGTTTGAAATTGTTGCAGCTCACGGGATCTCTTATGCAGCTACCGCAAGTGTAGGTTACCTTCCAGACTTTATGAAAAAAGTTGAAAAAGCAGCCTCCATTAGAGGTACCAAGTACCTCCATGTCATTGCTCCATGTCCAACCGGCTGGGGTATTAAGACAGAGGATTGTATCGAGGTTGCAAAAGAGGTTGTCGATTGTGGTTTATGGTACTTAGCTGAATATGAAAACGGTGAGTTCCATATCAACCGCAAACCAAAAGAGTTTACTGATGTAGCTAGCTACATCAAACGTCAGGGGCGTTTCAAGCACTTAGATGAGAGCGATATTCAAGCTATCATAAAAGGTCGTGACGCTAAATGGAATTTTATTAACAAGCATTTTAATTAGAGGTTTACATGGCTATCAATAAATCAAAATTCTGGGATGAGGCATTAGAAACAGCTCCTCGTGAAGTCTTAGAAGCAAATCAGTTAAAAGATCTTCAGGAGATTGTAAAGTTTGCATACGAGAATTCTCCTTATTACAAGAGATCATTTGATGAGGCAGGCGTAAAGCCTTCAGATATCAAAACTTTAAAAGATATCGAGAAGTTCCCATTCATCAATAAGAAGACTCAGCGTGATACTCAGGGCGTAGGTTCATTCTTAGGTGAATTATGTGCTGTACCTGAAGATGATGTTGTATTTATTTCAACCTCATCAGGGTCAACAGGCGTTCCTACCATCAGTCCGTTTACTCAGAAGGATTTCGATGAGTTCCAGGATACTGAGGCTCGCTGGTTCTGGCAGGTTGGTGTAAGACCAAATGATCGTTACGTTCATGCTTTAAACTTCTCTCTGTATGTTGGTGGCCCTGACGTAATCGGTGCACAGAGAACCGGTGCTCTATGTATCTGGGGCGGTACCTTACCATCAGAGCGTTTATTATGGGTTTTAAAGACCTATCAGCCAACCGTAATCTGGACATCTCCATCATACGCATGGCAGTTAGGTGAGAAGGCTCTAAAGAGCGGTATTGATCCTAAGAAGGATTTAAACATCAAGACTATCATCGTAGCAGGCGAGCTAGGTGGTTCTATCGATGCAACACGTAAGGCAATTGAAGACTTATGGGGAGCACAAGTTTATGATTTCTACGGTCTGTCTGATATCTTTGGTGCTTGTGCTGCAATGTGTGAGTACAAAGATGGTCTTCACATCGCTGAGAACCATATCCTAGTTGAGACCGTTGATCCTAATACCGGTAAGGTTTTACCTCCAGGTGAAAAGGGTGAGTTCGTATTTACTACCTTAAGAAAGCATGCTCGTCCTTTGATCCGCTTCCGTACAGGTGATATCGGCTGGATTGATAACACAAAGTGCAAGTGCGGTCGTACCCATGGTCGTATCCACGTTTTAGGTAGAAAGGATGATATGTTCATCGTATCTGCTGTTAACGTATTCCCAAGTGACGTTGAGGCTGGTATTCGTTCAATTTCAGGTATCACCGGTGAATACTTAATCAGAATCTTTGAGAAAGACTTTACCTGCAAGTACTCAGTTGAAGTTGAGAAGAAGTTTGACAACAAGGATTCAGACGAGGAAGTAGCAGAGATTGTAAGCAAGTCCTTAAAGGCTCGTATCGGTGTTAAACCATACACTGTAGTAGTTCATAAGGATGGTGGCCTGAATACACGTTCAGAGCACAAGTCAAAGCGTATTATCGATGAACGTACCAAGAAAGACTAGCAATAAAAAGTCTTTTTAAAGTGAAACATACACTAAAAAGGCTCTACACCAAAATGTAGAGCCTTAATTGTCTCTAGTGTCTGATAACTAGAGCAAGGAAAAGAGATTAAGCTTGAGCTTTAGACAGCTTTAACTGTCTTTTGTGCATAAAGGTAATTAACACTATCATGATAATTACAGCAGAACCCAAACTTAATGGTAAGCTTCTGGTTACACCTGCAATTGCATAACCAATTAAAGCACTTACAGCTACAGTCAAAGAGTAAGGCAACTGAGTGTAAACGTGCTCGATGTGAACACAGCCAGAACCTGCAGATGATAAAACAGTTGTATCTGAAATAGGTGAACAGTGATCACCAAATACAGAGCCTGCAAGAGTTGCTGATAGGGCAATGATGGTTAATTCCATTGAGTCAGGATCAACAGCCTGAGCTACGATCACCACGATAGGAATTAAGATACCAAAAGTACCCCAGGCAGTACCGGTTGAGAAGGATAAGAAACCTGCAATCACAAAGATTACAGCAGGTAGCACTACACCTACAAAGCCGATATCGTTCTGAACGATTGATGAGATGAACTCTGGTGCCTGTAAAAGATCACGGGTAACACCTGAAATGGTCCAGGCAAAGGTTAAGATCATGTTAGCAGGGATCATAGCCTGAACACCACGCAGTACGCCATCCATATACTCTTTTAAGGATAAGAGTTTTCTTGGAACCATCATTAAGAATGCAACTACTAATGCACCAAATGAGCTTAATACTAAAGCCTGTGATGAATCAGTGTTACCAAAAGCAGCACCTAGTGTGTGATACTTTACATCCTCACCCCAGTAACCGCCCAAATACAGCATTGCTAAAACAGCAAAGATAATTAAAGAAACGATTGGTACGACCATATCTAAAACAGTGCCGTTACCTTTAACTTCAATACTGTCATCAGTCTCGTTTATATCTTCCTTAGCTGCTTTAGTTGACTCATAAGCTTCTTTTTCTGCTTTGTACATTGGTCCAAAGTCAACATTAAAACAGCATACAAGAACAACTAATAGAATACAGAGTAAAGCATAGAAGTTCCAAGGAATGGTTGCACAGAATGCTGCAATATCAGAATCAAAAGTATTGGTTGCTTTTAAGTTCGAACCTACTGCTGCAGCCCATGAGGAAACAGGTGCAATAATGCAGATTGGAGCTGCGGTAGAATCGATGATGTAGGCTAACTTCTCTCTTGAGATCTTATACTTATCTGTAATAGGTCTCATCACAGTACCAACGGTTAAGCAGTTAAAGTAATCGTCGATAAAGATAAAAGCACCTAAAGCTGATGTAGATAGAAGTGCTGAACGTCTGCCTTTGATTTTAGCAGTAGCCCAATTTCCATAAGCTTTAGAAGCTCCGGCCATATAGATAACATAAACTAGAGCGCCTAAAAGTGAACAGAAGAGCACAATGTTCAGATCGAACTTATTGCCCATAACTGATAAGGCACTTTCAACTGGTCCTAGAATGATATTACCATCAGTTTTTAAAGTATAAATCAGGGTTCCTGATAAGATACCCACGATTAGTGATGAAAATACTTCCTTAGTAATTAACGCTAATACAACGGCAATTACAGGAGGGAGAATGGATAAAACTCCAACTGATACTGGATCCATAAGTACTCCAAAAATAGTAGAAATTATGCACTGTAATTATACAACTAAATTGGAGTTAAACTGAATATGCTCTTTTATGGTGAAAATGTATGTTTATAGATGGGAATTAGGCACTCTCAGAGACAGTTTTGGTGTCCTGTGAAGTGGCATTATTTGAACTGATTGAATTTGTACTGTTTTTGTCAGATGCAGTAGATGACTCGTGCTTATTTAACTTTTGATTGTTCTCCTTGGTGTTTTCCTCAGAGAGCTCCTGCTGAGCTTCCGACATCTTTTGCTGAGCTTCGGCTGCAACTTTCAGATCCTGACCTGATGGCTCTGCTGGTGCATGGGCTGCACTGATTACAGTACGCATCTTTTCGATGGTCTTTTCAGGTGTTGATTCTTTACCGATATCAATATTCACATGACCGTCGGTTATGTACTTATTACCATCAGGTCCTGTCTTATATTCATACTGTGGAGATCCTGCGTACGAACCTCCTGCCGACTGATGAGCCTGCTCGTGAGTTCTAACCTCGGTATCACGTGCTTTTAGTTGCTCAACTTCGGATTGCTCATCATCAGTTAGATACTCGCCATTCTGCTTTTTGCCATTGTGGTTTTGAGCAGCTTCCTTTTGCTCTTTCTCTTTGGCTTTGTCAGCTGACGACTTCTTTACAATGCTCTTGTCATGACTGTCAGTATCATCAACAGCATCTGAATTCTCATCAGATCCTGTTAAAGCAAAAGCATTCTCATCACTGTTATCATCCTGAGTATCGTCATTTACAAGAGGATCTTTTTCACCTAGAGCGTCTCTTATTGAGGATACAGTATCTGACAGAGATTGATTTTGACTTTGATAAGATTGTGCAAATGAATTAGACAAGTAAGCTTTTAATGCTTTGCTGCGATTGTGTGAGTAAGTATCTTTATTATAAGACTGAGCACCTTGAGAGAGGGTAACGCAGTCATCCTGCAGAGTATTCTGCTTCTTTTCGTCATCCTGCCTGTTGCCAACAGCAGATACAGCAATATTGTGGTTCTGAAATGATTGAATTTCAGATCCTTCAACAAAGCTATAAGTTGTGTTAACTAAAGACATAAGATACTCCACTAGGTTATCTTAGTTAACGGTAAGTATAGATCTGAACTTTAGGAAATTTTAAAGAAATTTTTCTTTACTAAAACTAGTATTCTCAAAGTGTAGTAAATAATGAATTAGTTTCTTTGGTAGATTACTTGTATGACAATGGTGGATTACTATACAATTCTTGTATATCTTTAGCGCCACAAAAGTTTTATCTTGAGGTGCACTAAAACTTCAGCTAAAGAGATCGGTAATAATCTTCATTTGTATCAGATAATACTAAGCACAGTCGGCAGTCCTGAATAAAAGAACGGCAAACTTTAGAAGGCATTGCGAACTTATTGTGTTAATTATAGGAAAATTCTTTTTTGACTTCTCTCTAATTTGTCAATATTTATCCCAAATTAGGGCAAAACAGGAGCTTTTCAGTCTATAATCTCCGAGTAGGTTTGGAGATAATAATATATGAAAGATATCAGCTCAACAGGCTCGTTTGTGGATTTTACTTTAGAGAATTTTATCTATGTTGATAAAACTGAATATATTTCACAACTTGTCAAATTAAAGCGAGTTTTTATCTTCCGTCCACGTCGTTTTGGTAAGTCTCTTACCTTAGATACCATAGCTACATTATTTGAATCAGGTGTAGAGCCTTACTTTAAAG
>DKDL01000013.1:24858-27133 GCA_002449335.1 Succinatimonas sp. UBA6849
TGGATTTATGACAAGTGGACAGAGCCTACCTATCCTGTACTAAGACTGAACTTCTTAGATTTAGATAATTCCTCATTGGACTTATTTAAAAAGCAACTCAATTCAAAGATTACCGATTTTGCAAATAGAATCGGAGTTAAAGGCTATGTTGAGGGAACAGATCCTGAAGAGACTATTCACTTCCTGTTAGAAGAGTTAAGAAGAGAAAATCGCCAAATCGTGCTCTTAATTGATGAGTATGACTGTCAGTTGGTGTCAAACATCAATAATGAAGAGCTTTATAAGCAATTCCAAGTTGAATTGCAAAACATCTATGACAATTTAAAAGGTAAGTGGGCAATTAAGTTCTTACTTATCACAGGAGTTACCAGAACCAAAAACTCCTCAGCCTTTTCAGGAACTGATATCAACGATATTACTAATGAAAGCGCCTATTCTCAGCTGATAGGTTTTACCCGTGATGAGATTAAAAAGTACTACATTGATTATTTAAAGCTTGCAGCATCCTATGAGAACAGCTGTAACGTAGATAAAGTAACAGATGATAAGCTTGAGTCGATGCTAGACAAGCTTGAGGAGCAATATGGTGGCTATTGCTTTGATGAATTTTACAAAAAGAAAGTCTTTAACACCTGGTCTGTAAATAGCTTTTTTCAGTCTGTAAAGAGCAATAAGAAAGTTGAGTTTGGTGAGTACTGGAATGACGATGAAGTTCTGCCATCTGCCTTAGTCAATTATTTAAAAACTCATGAATTAAGTACTTTTGAACATTTGGATAAAGATAAGATTTTAAGAGTAACGGATTATGACTTTAAATTTCCTCCAGCTTTAACCACCATCGATCCTAAAGTACTGATGTGTCAGACTGGATATTTAACTTTACGCTCTAATTTAAAGTACGCAGAAATATTATTGTGTATTCCAAATTCTGAGATTTATAAAGCGTTAAACAGATTACAAGCAAACAATATCTTAAAAGAAAAAGCTGATGTCACAACCGATCAACGCAGAAACTAATTAGAAGTAGGCTCTATTGATGAGTATCAGCAAGTTTAAGCTCAAATTATTTGTTAAGTGCAAGGCTTAACACGATAAAACTCACCTATCATTAGCGCCACATAAGGCTTATCTTGTGGCGCACTAAGGTTGCAGTTCAAGAGAGTGGTTCTAATCTTAATTTGTTTCAGATATTACTAAGTTGTCTTGAAAAAAACAAGCTAAAAGACCATGTCTCCCATCATCTCGAATTTTGAAAATATCCTTCTAAAATCCTTTCAAAATTGGCAATAATTATCACGGATTAGGGAAAAACAAGATCTTTTCAGGCTATAATCTTAGAAGTAGGTTTGGAGATTAATATTCATGAAAGATATCAGTTCAGCGGGTTCATTTAGCGATTTTACTAGGGATAACTCTATATATATTGATAAGACACAATATATTCCAAGTTTAATCAAGCTTAAAAGAGTCTTTATCTCCCGTCCCCGTCGTTTTGGTAAATCTCTTACCCTAGATACTATTGGAACTTTGTTTGAGTATGGCGTTGACCCTTACTTTAAAGGAACTTGGATCTACGATAAATGGACAGAGCCTACCTATCCAGTATTAAGACTTAACTTAGTTGAATATGAAATGTCTGATTTAACAGAATTTAAAATCGAGTTAACAGACGATATTACAGCGTTTGCAAAGAAGCATCACGTTTCAGGTTACATAGAAAGTAATAAACCAAATATAGCAATAAAAAATCTTTTAGTGGCCTTAAACGATGAGCAACGACAGATAGTAATTTTAATTGATGAATATGACTGTCAGCTAACCGCAAACATCAATAACAAAGATGTCTATGATTCTTTTCAAAAATGTTTGAGAAGTTTCTATGGAGCAATTAAAAATAAAGGAGCTGTAAAATTCTTAGGAGTAACAGGTGTTACAAGACTGAAAGACGTCTCCATTTTCTCTGTTGGCTCTGATATCAAAGATATCACTAACGCAAGTGCCTATTCTCAGCTGATAGGCTTTACCCGTGATGAGATTAAAAAGTACTACATTGATTATTTAAAGCTTGCAGCATCCTATGAGAACAACTGTTCTGTAGATGACGTAACAGATGCTCAGCTTGAAACTATGCTAGATAAGCTAGCAGAGAATTATGATGGCTACTGTTTTGACGAGTTTTATAAAAAGAAAGTCTTCAGTACTTGGTCTGTAAATAGTTTCTTTCAAAGCATTATTGAAAATAAATTTGTAGATTTTGGAGAGTACTGGTACGACA
>DKDL01000029.1 GCA_002449335.1 Succinatimonas sp. UBA6849
TTCTATTACATGAACAGGAGATTCATTTCCCCTTTTAACCCAAACCGCAATATCGTCTTTGTATTTTGAAAATTCTTTAGAACAGAGTAAGTAGATTTTTTGAGTTTTTTTGTCATCAGTTATAGTTCTGATTGGACCATTTTTCCCTTTTTCTTCAGGCTCAGGAGAGGTTCTTGATTCTTTAAACTGGATTTCGTATTTTTCTCTTTCTTCAGGGGATTTATCCTTTAGAAATTCATAATTCATCCACTTTCTCATGCGTTGGATATCTGTAGATCCTACCCATGAAACAACAATTGGCAACTCTTCTTTTCTCTCTTTTTCCATCATCTAATCTCTTACTTTCTGGTATTAGTTGGCATATAAATGCTTCTTACAATTTCTAATTCAGGAATTTTATAAAAGCCTAAACCAAATCTTTGATTTCTGCCTAAACCTGTATATTGCCCTGCAACTAACCTCAGAGCTAAATCATATGAAGGTAATTTACCTTCATATTTAATGTCTCCTACAATTCCACCTAGTGGTACCTGTCTTGTTTTGCTGTACCTTACATCGCACCACTCTGTACTGCATTCAACCACTTTGGGCAGATTCTCAATTTCAGATACATCTACAGCAAGTTCACCTAAATGCTTTAGCGAATTTAAAATATGAAACAAAGCGTACTCAAACCTATAAAAGAAGTCTTGCTTACACAAAATGTCAAATTCAGAGGCATTTTTAACACGCACGCCAGGAGGTAGGGATAACCTTAGAGGTGTAATAAGTTCAAATGTAAATGAATCAAGACCTAACAAGTACTCTGTTTCTTTTTTTAAATAATCAAAAGAGAACTGAGTTAAATCAAAACCTTTATTAGGTACGAAGTTTACTGTTCTATTTTTAACAGCATCTATTACAGATACGAGTTGTAAAGATTCAGCTGAAAACTCACCTTGCTCATCTGTTGAAAAGATTGCATTACAAAGGAAAGGTAATTTTTCTTTTCCATACTCAGTTAACAGTAAACGTAATCTAAGATGCTCGCCTATATGAATATGTCTTGTGCCACTTCTAAAAGGTAACAGCGCATAGGCACAATCATCTAACTTAAGATTTGCCTTTTTACAGGCAAATCTTAAAAAAGCGCTGAATCTAGCACCATGAAATGGAGGCAAAGACTTTATTTCCCTTTTGGCAACAAAATCTAAATCTGCTATATATATAATGTCCATAGAGAGATGTCTTTAAAAAGGTATGTTCTACATCAAGTTATTCATCAGCATACTAGATCGTATTTTTTAAATCTGTGTTCTATTTATAAAATTTTATTATAAAAAATGATAAAACAAATAAATTTTCTAAAAGCAGATCTTGATACAGTAAGCACAGCAGCCTTGCTTACTGCATCTCTTGATAATATAAAGATCGTACATTTAGAAAATACAGCTTCAAACAAAGATTTAAACGACTCAAGTATCCTCTGCATCGAATGTGGTGGAGATGGTCTTTGCGCGCTCGACAATTACGATCACCACTCAAATGAGAATTTACCCTGCGCTACGGTACAAGCTTATGAAAAGATAGGATCACCTAAAGACCTTTTAGAATTTGTAGATCATGTGTCTTACATTGATGCAGGTAAAAGACTGTGCAACACTCCTTTACCTACAAATCAAACTAACCACTCTCTTTCATCTATATTCAGTGGCATGCTTTATCTATATCAAGATGAAACAGAAAGATTTATCAAAGGATATGAACTTATAAAAGAGATCATGTCTTCAGAGAATTGTCTTAATAATGTCTGGGACATTCCCCTTGTATCTGACAATTTAAGAACTTATGCACAAGCGAAATCCAAACTACGCAAAAGCTTAGAGTGCAAACTCTGTGATGTCCATACAGTTATCATTGATGATTATAAAATAATGATTCTCCATTCTGAATTAGCAGGAGTTCATGGACTGCTAAAGAAAAACGGTGCTGATATCTCTATTGCTATCAATGATAATTTTCATAAGATCTCTATTTCATTCACTCCTAAAACGCTACCCTTTGCTAAGATAACTTGCGAAAAATTAAATAACATCGAATTAGGATGGGGAGGTCATATTGATACAGGAATAATAGCTAGCCCTTATCAAGGAACTACCATATCTGAAGATGCTTTAACAATGCTCCTCACACATGTAATTAGAGAACAATCTAATCATTAGTCTTGTATAGGCTCTCCTTTTATTATTTACTTGATCTATCAAATAAAAATTCGTAATTTTCGCCGAAGGTATTTTAGATCTTTTAAGAATTCAGAAAAACAAAGCTAATTATCAGAATTTTCTATAAAAAACTACAAATTCTAAAATTCAAAATTAATTTTGATCGGCGATATTGTTCTATCAACGTTTTTGCCTCTTAAATTTTCGTGATTAATGTATTTTCTGTTAATTTTTCGTACTTTTCACCATATCAACGGCGAAATTTTGTTTTTATATCTTGTGAAACATTAAGTTAAATATGGTACTATTGATGGGTCGCCAAACCGTTGGTGAGTTACGTCCTTTCAAAGATTCTGAGCATACATTGCATAGGGATTGATGGGTCGCCAAACCGTTGGTGAGTTAC